>CAYTLD010000066.1:0-10776 GCA_964438585.1 uncultured Blastochloridaceae bacterium
ACCTGCTCCAAATCTTTGCAAAGTTCGAGAATGGGGGCCATACGAGCAACTTACCTGACGCCAGCAGGGCTAGGCCAGCAAAAAGGTGTGCTCCGGGTCTAATAGGAAGCGCCTCCGGTTTATCGGATGATGCGGATTTCTATGATATATGGATCGAATTGACAATCCAAATTTACATGTAAAAATATATGTATGAGCACGAAGACTATAGCAGTGGAGCAAACCGTATATGAGAAACTGCGTTTGCAGAAGAGAGACTCAGAATCTTTTACCAAGACGATTGATCGATTGATTGAAACCTCCCCCAAAGGATTTACCTGTGCAGCGGCTGTCATGGAGGCTTCTGCGCTTTGGGGTGCGCCGCTCACTGCTGCGGAGGAGAAGATTCTAAATGATACGGTAGAATCCGGACGAAAGAAAAACGGTTGGGATGTGGAGCGGCCTGAATGATTTGTGTTGATACAACCGTTTTGATTGATGAATACCGGGCAAAGGGAGACCTTTCCGCTTCAGTCAACCGCAAGCTCCTTGAATGTGGAACCCAGGAACTGATCATACCGGTCGTAGCTGCAGGTGAGTTTTTGGACGGTGCAGCCATGGTTTGTAATAAACGCTTCATACAGGCACTGTCCCTCTTGAAAATGAGAAAAGTGGTGGACTCAAATATGGAAGTGGCAGGGCATTACGCCAGAATTGTTTCTGAATTGAGAAAGAAAAAGAGGCTCGCAGGTGTCTCTCAGAACGATTTGTGGATTGCAGCTACAGCGCGGTGCCACGGAGCACGTCTCATGACCCGAAATCCGGCTCATTTTGTCAATGTTCCCAACCTCGAAGTGATAGGATATTAGCCAGGAAACATAGGTGGCGTTCTTATATTTACGTCTGCTTGCACTCGCGGGGAGGGGAGGGTAGCGTTTGCGGGCATGTCATTACTGCAATTGAAAAGTGTCACCCTGGCTTATGGGGCCAAGCCGCTGTTGGATGAGGCGGATTTAACCCTGGAGGCGGGTGAACGGGTCTGCCTGATCGGACGCAATGGCACGGGGAAGACGAGTCTCATGCGCCTGCTGACCGGAGAGGAGTTGCCGAACGACGGTGAGATATCGAAGTCGCCGGGGATGCGTCTGGCCCGGCTCGATCAGGAAGTGCCGCGGGAATGGGAGGGCTCTGTCCTGCATGTGGTTGAATCAGGTGCGGAGGCGCTCGGGCATGAGGAGGACTGGCAGCGGGACGTGCGGATCAGCACTTTGCTGGAAACCATGAAGCTGCCGATTGATGATGATTTTTCTTCTCTCTCCGGCGGGTTGAAGCGCCGGGTGCTCCTCGCCCGCGCCCTCGCGGCTGAGCCGGATCTTCTCCTTCTCGATGAACCCACCAACCACCTCGATCTCGATTCCATTCTCTGGATGGAGGAGGCGCTGCTCGCTCTTCAGGTCTCCCTCCTTTTTGTTACTCACGACCGCAGTTTTTTGCGGCGGGTGGCCAACCGGATTGTGGAACTCGACCGCGGGAAGTTGATCAGTTGGTCCTGCGATTATAATACGTTTCTGGTCCGCAAGGCGGCCGCGCTGGAAGCGGAGGAAAAGCAGTGGGCTGCATTTGATAAGAAGCTGGCACAGGAGGAAGTCTGGATCCGGAAGGGAATCCAGGCCCGGCGGACACGCAACGAGGGACGGGTGCGCGCTCTGAAAAAATTGCGCGAGGAACGGAGCCAGCGCCGCCAACGGATCGGCAATGTCAAACTGGCCGTCAATGAAGCATCCCGCTCCGGCCAGAAGGTTGTCGAGGTCAAGGATCTGACTTTTGCTTACCCCGGCGACGCCCAGCCGGTGATCAACGGACTGACCACCACCCTCTGGAAGGGGGATAAGGTCGGGATCATCGGGCCCAACGGATGCGGGAAGACCACTTTGCTTAAATGTCTGCTCGGCGAACTGGCCCCGACCTCCGGGCAGGTGGATCATGGAACGAATCTGAAAGTCGTTTATCTCGATCAACTCCGCGACCAGATTGACAATGAAAAGACGTTGGCTGAAAACGTGGCCGGGATGTCGGATACGGTGGAATTTCAAGGAAACCCGCGGAACATCCACAGCTACCTGCAGGATTTTCTCTTTCCCCCGGATAAAGTGCGCATGCCGGCCAAGCGGCTGAGCGGAGGCGAGCGCAACCGGCTGCTGCTGGCCCGGCTCTTCCTGCAACCCGCCAACGTCCTGGTGCTCGATGAACCCACCAATGACCTCGATGCCGAAACCCTTGAGCTACTCGAAGACTTGCTCGTCGAATTTCAGAGCACCTTGCTGCTCGTCTCCCACGACCGCACCTTCCTCGACAACGTCGTTACCAGCACCCTGGTTTTCGAGGGCGAGGGAAAGATCGGTGATTACGTGGGAGGCTACGAGGACTGGCTCCGCGTCAAAGAACGGGAATCCGCACCGAAGGTGGTGCCTAAATCAATAGACAATAAAAAATCCTCGATGAGCAATACCGCTTCGAAGAAGCAACGTGGCCTGTCCAAACGTGAAAAAGAGGAACTGGAAGGCCTGCCGGCTAAAATTGAAATACTGGAAGAGGAACACGCCCAGCTCATTGAAAAAATGGGCGATCCTCAATTGTATCAAAGAGAGCCGGAGAAAGTGAAAGAGCTGCAGGCCGCGGTGGAAGTGAAAGAAGATGAAATGGAAGCCGCCTTTGCCCGGTGGGAGGCGTTGGACGTGGAAAGAAAGCAATCTCTTACAGAATCCATTTCGAACGATTAAATTCAAATTGGAATGCACGAATGGGTGACCCTCATGGCCGATTCATTTTCTTGAACCGCTTCTCATGGGGTCTTAGCCTGAGGCATGAAAGAAAATTTGTTCAAACTCTCGGTCGGGGTGGCGGGGGTGTATCATCTGCTTATTGGTGCTGTAGGAATTCTATTTCCTGCCGAGCTACTGGTTAAAGTTTCCGGCTTTATTTTGGGGGTCAGTCCCGAGGTCAACGAGCAGTTTCCGCTCATTGCCAAATTCGCTTCGGTCTATGTCCTGGCTTTCGGCATCCTTCTCATCATCCTGTTTTTGAATCCCGTGAAGTATCGAATCCTTGCCATTCCCGTTCTGACTTTATTTGGAATTCGGCTGATTAACAAAATTCTCTTTTTCGGAACGATTGGAGCCTCATTTGGGATACCGTTCGGACGCAACCTGTTCGGGACATTGTGCGTCTTCTTTTTCTTTACGACGATTCTCCTGACTCTTCCAAAGAAGAGTGCATCTTGATAGGGGCATGAGGAGCGCGACAAGTCACCGGAGCCGTCCGGAAAAAGCGCACATGAGTCGTGCCGATGCTCATGTCGTAAAGGGAATAGAGGATGAACTGGCGAATTGCCATCGATTATCGGCAACCAGAAGGATCAGGGAGATTCTCCTTTTTATTTCCATTTATCTGCTGGGAGCAGGCTTGGCGGTCTGCTCCGGAAAACATGCTGTGCTCCTGATTCCGGGCATTCTTCTAATGGGAGTCGCTCTCAATTCTCTTGGAATATTTATCCATGATGGAATTCACGGGTTGCTTGCCCGAAATGCCACGCTGAACCGCTCACTGAGTTTCCTTTGCGGCCTGCCCCTCCTGATTTCAGGGAGCGCCTACCAGGTGACCCACTGCGACCATCATTTTGAATTTGGAAGGAAACTGGACTACGGAACCTACCGGCAACACCTTGATAATAAAATGCTCGTCTGGGGAGCCTACTTTTTGCAGTTGTTCCTGGGTTCCGTTCTCTATGTTCTGCTCATTCCCGTTCTGGCTTGGAAGAGTGCCTCAGTTAAAGACCGGTGGTTTATTGCAATGGAATACGCGGCGCTTTTTAGTATCGCAAGCTGTCTCCTCTACCAGATGCCAATGGATTGGATCCTCATCTACTGGGTATACCCGTCGTTTGTGCTCATGATTTTGTCGAATATTCGGGGATTGGCTTCTCATGCCCTGGGCAAACAGGATGATATTTATCTTTCAAGCCGGACGATTAAAACCTCGCCTCTCCTCGAATGCCTGTTTCTAAACGAGAATTTTCACCTCGAGCATCACCTCTTTCCCCAAGTTCCCAGTTACCACCTTAAGCAAGTTCATTCTCTGGTCTGGCACCGGCTTCCCAAGGCCCTTTATTCCAAGTCATACCTCGCTTTTCTTATCGCCTTTTTCAAGGCTTTCTTAAGATTAGATCTAGATCCCCGGGGAGTTCTCCATCCGGGAAGGCATAAGCTCTGAAATGAAACGACCTAAAGTCATTCTGTTGAGTCCGAAAGGTCCCCTCTATCGGCACAAGGGCGGCATTTTCGGCAAGGGACTCCGTTATATGCCGCAAACCTTCCCCACGCTGGCATCTCTGATTCCCGAAGAAATGGACATCGAACTGGTTTGTCTCGACGAAGGTATTGAGACCATCGACCCGGAAGCTCTGGAAGCGGACTTGATCGGGATGACCGTCATTACCGGATCGGCCCCACGCGCCTACGAGTTATCAGCCACCTTCCGCAGGCGTGGGATAACCGTTGTTTTGGGAGGTCCTCATGTCACGCTTGCGCCTGACGACGCCGCCCCTCACGCGGATTCCATTGTCATCGGTTGGGCGGAAATCACATGGCCTCAGCTTTTGCGCGATTGGCAGGCCGACTCATTAAAACCCATCTACGATAAGCAACCTGACCATGCTCTGAATACGCCCCTGCCGGATCGTTCTGTTCTGCCTTCAAAGAACTACCTGACCGATGCCGTATTCGAGGCTACCAGAGGTTGTGTTTTTAAATGCGACTTTTGCGTTTCTCCGAGTGCATGGGGCCGGACCCCATGGCAAAAGCCCGTCGGTAACGTCGTTGCCGATATCAAAAGGCACGGGAAAAAGCGTATAATTTTCGTCGACCTGAATATCATTGCGGACCGCCAGTATGCCCTGGAATTATTTCAGGCACTTACCCCGCTTAAACTGAGGTGGTTCGGCCTGTCAACGACCACCCTGGTTAATGACCCGGAGCTTCTGGATGCCTGTGCCGCCAGTGGCTGCAGTGGCCTCCTCATGGGACTGGAGAGTATCGATTCCGGAACGTTACGCGGCATGAACAAGGGTTTTAATAAACCCGGAGACTATGGGCGCGTTGTCCAATGTCTTCACGACAGGGGAATTGCCCTGCAGGGGTGTTTTGTTTTCGGGAACGACGGGGAGTCAGAAGATGTTTTTGAACGCACCGCGCAATTTGCCGTTGAGGCGGGAATCGATCTGCCCCGTTTCGCCATCAGCACCCCCTTCCCCGGAACTCCTCTTTTCCGTAAATTGGAAGCACAGGGGCGCCTCTTGCATAAAGACTGGTCGCTCTACGACGGACAACACTGTGTTTTTCAACCCGACAGGATGACACCTCGGGATCTGGAACTAGGTACGGAGTTCGCTTGGAAAACGGCCTATTCTGTCAGGAATTGTTTCAGACGACTCAAGCAAACCGCTGCTCCTCTTCCGATCGCCATTGGAACCAATCTGGGTTACCGGCATTACGCTCATCATCTGGACAAGTTTTACACCTGCGACTGGGGTCTGGCCCAACCTCTTCTACCCAGAGCGACCCGCATACCGGTAGCAGCTTCGGCCGGGGTCTCGAGATGAATCGTCCGTTAAAACTTCTGCTCATACATCCTTGTGTAGGACGGCACGCCGGACAGAAGGGATACATCCGAACGTGGATGATGCAGCCGATCCCCCCGGCTCTGATTGCGGCCATTGCAAAAAAAACGCTCGGAAAACATGTGAGCGTTCGCTTCATCGATGACCGGTTTGAGCCCATCGATGAAGAAATAGAAGCGGACCTCGTCTGCCTCAGCGTTGAAACCTACACGGCGCGCCGCAGCTACCAGATTGCCAGCATTTTCCGCCGCCGCGGCATACCGGTTGTGATGGGCGGTTTCCATCCGACCCTGTGCCCGGAGGAAGTGATGGCGTTTTCCGAATCGGTCGTGATCGGTGAAGCGGAACATACGTTCCCAGAACTCCTGGAGGATTTCATGGCGGGCAAGCTTCAACGGGTCTACCGCTCAGAAGAGCGACCCAAGCAGCGAGTCCGCCCGGATCGGAGTATTTTTAAAGGAAAAGCATATCTTCCTATCGGCTTGATCGAGTATTCACGGGGTTGTCGGTTCACCTGTGACTTTTGTGCCATTTCCGCCGCCTTCAAAGCGTCTCACACCCATGCCGGAATCGATCAGGTACTGTCCGAACTCGAAGAAGTCCGGCGTCCGGGCCAGATGGTTTTTTTTATCGACGATAATTTTGCGTCCGACCCGGATTCTGCGATTGCCTTGTGCAGGGCATTGAAAGGTCGGGGGCTGCGATGGGTGGGGCAAGCAAGCAGCTCCGCCACATGGGATCCGGCTCTCTTGAATCTGATGCGCGAAAGTGGTTGCCAAGGTGTCCTGGTGGGTCTGGAAAGCCTCAATAGTGAAGCATTACGAACCATGCGAAAAGGCTTTAATTTAAAGAATGGCGGACATGAGGAAACTCTGGCCCGATTGAGAGAAGCGGGTCTTCGAGTCTATGGAACTTTTATTTTCGGTTACGATACGGATACACCTGATGTTTTTGAGGAGACAGTTGAATTCGCAATCAACCACGGATTATACATCGCCGCCTTTAATCACATCACTCCCTTCCCCGGCACACCATTATACCAGAGGCTGAAGCAGGACCACCGGCTGGTCTATGATGCCTGGTGGCTGGATCCACGCTACCGCTACAATGAGATCCCATTCTCACCCAAACGCATGAGTAAGGAGGATTTGGAAAAAGGATGCCTGCTGGCGCGTAAGCGTTTTTATAGCTGGAAAAGTATCACAAAACGATTTTGCTCACATTCCATCCTGCGCGAAGGTGGTTTGATGGCATTAAATTTCTGGCTGATTAACGCAATGCATCAACGGGACGTTGTGGGTCGGAGCGGCATGCCGCTCGGTGACGCCGCCGATCAACGCCCTTTAGTCGAGGTCAATCATCATGAAATGGCGCAGATGCGCGGTTGAAGACGAACAGGCCATCCTTCGCCTTTCCCGCGAGCCCATGGCAGGACGGATCAATCTGGTTTGGGGGCTCACCCGGCTCTGCTGCCCGAAAGGCTGCAATTCTTTGAAAGCATATGCGGTCGTGTCCGACAATGAAATCACCGGATGCGCATTGGGCTGGGACTGGCCGGACGGCAACCGGTATTTGAACGGACTTCGTTTCAGCCGTTCAATGAACACCCGCCCGACCCCTGCTTTCTGGAGGAAAGGATTTGATTCATTAATGGAAGGAACCGACCACGCATGGACCAGTGTCGGGATCGAAAATCACCGGGCGCGGCAAATACTGGAAAGCGGAGTAAGATGTATCCCTTGTTATCGGCCACGACAAAAGATAACAACGTGGTTTACTCCGCTGAGCCCCAACCGGGCCAACGATGACTCAGCGCCTGAGTTGAACAAACAACTTGGAATCGAAGCAGCGGATTGGCGCCAAGTTCTCATCCCATCCGGTCAAGGCTTGGCTTACCGCTTTGGTCGATTATTTAACCGCCTGGGGTGTCCGGGCATTCCTCCTCCCCGTCAAAAAATTCATCTCGGTTATTATACCCCCTCACAAAATGCGACTGTCCGGGATATGCGTAGAATCTTTCGCCAAATAAGAGGATATGACGGCCTTATCATTTCCCTGCCATCCGATTCCAGAGAGGCGAGGATTACTGAACGAGCGCTACCACGGATCACCTGGAAGTGGCACAGCCTTCTCTATTCGGTGAGTTGGGACCGCAACCTCTCATTGCCTGAGATCCCCAGGTGGAAAGGAATCTGGATGTGAGAACGCATTGCGAGATCGTGCCGGTGCAGGCCCTCAAGTCTTCTTGTCTTGAACAAATGTGGCAACTTTTCACCCGATTCTATTCCGGTGTCACTCGAGAGATTTTTGAAAGAGATCTCCTGATAAAGCATCAGGCTCTGATATTCACCGTCGATGAAAAGATCGTGGGGTTCACCAGTCAGCTTTTCAGGGAAATCGACTCACATCGGGTCACCTATTCGGGAGACATCATTATTGAACCGGGTTTCCGAGGTATCGGGACCACTTATTTTTTCCACCGCTGGGCAAAAACAGTATGGAAGCGTTGTGACTGGTGGTGCCTCCTCTCGTCTGGCCCGCGCACTTTCCGGATCCCCTATACTTTCTATAAGCGCGTGACCCCCAACCAGGATGGGGACGAGCGGGCCGAAGAACAAAAACTCCGCCACCGATTCGCCGAATCTCTTTATGGAAAATCCTACGACCGATACACCGGCATCGTGAAGCTCGACCATCCCTACCAGCAGAAAAATGAGGACAAAAATATCCGCAGTGCCTATCCGATGAATCAGTTTTTTGATCAGGCCAACCCCGGATGGCATGAGGGAGACGAACTGGTCAGCCTGATCAGTTTAAAGGAAGAAAACTGGAAGCCCATTGCGATGCGCATGCTTCATTGGAAGAACAGTCATGGGTAAGTGGCAAACACCGCTAAGTTGGAAACTTTGGCAGCATTCACTTCGGGCCCATGCCAAAACATTTTCCCGTGCTTTGAATCATCCCGAGATCTTCCAGGCCCGTCAGTTGAGGTTAATACTACTCCATGCCAACGGCTCCCACTGGGCCCGACAATTTGACATCGAATCCCGGACCCCCATGGAAGATTTCAGGCGGAACGTGCCTGTCCAGGAACCCCACAACTTACAGCCATGGACTGACCGGATCGCGAAAGGAGAAAAAAGCGTCCTCTTCAACAAACCCGTCGAGCGCCTGGTCCCTACCAGCGGAACCACCGGCAAAAACAAGCTGATACCGATGACCGCCGGGAGTCGCCTCGAATTCTCCACTGGTGTTGGCCTCTGGCTTTACGATTGCATGAGAAACTGCCCGGAAATCATGAAGGGGCGGGCTTATATTGCCACCTCCCCCGCGATCCACTTTTCATCAGAACAGAGTGCTGTCCCTGTGGAATTTGCAAGCGACTCCCAGTATCTTGGTCGGCTGGAACGGTTGACGTTAAGCCACATACTGGCGGTTCCTCTTTCTATTGCCAATTTGCGCGGATCAGATTGGCGGGAAGCCTCGCGGCGGCACCTGCTTGCAGCCAATAATCTTCGCTTTCTTTCCCTGTGGCATCCGAATTACCTCGAGTCGCTCTTCGATAAAGAAGAACTTTCATCTCTACCGGACTTATGGCCTCACCTGGCTTGTATTTCCACATGGGCCGATGGAGCCTGCGCCCAGCCGGCCGGAAAGATGATGAGGCAATTTCCGGGAGCAATCCACTACCCAAAAGGCCTCTGGTTGACCGAAGGTATCGTCAGTATCCCATGGGAATCCGCTTTCCCAATCTCTCTGCTGAGTGGTTTTTATGAATTCGAGACCCCAACTGGCGATCTACTCCTTGCACACCAATTGACGGATCAAGAGACTTATCGTCCTGTGTTGACCAATCACGCCGGACTCTATCGATATCGCCTGGGCGATATCGTTCAAGTCAACGGCTTCATTGGCAGAACTCCCAGCATCCGATGGATCGGACGATGCGATCAAGTCTCTGATCTCTGCGGTGAAAAATTAAGTGAATCACAAGTTGCTCAGGCACTGCAGGATCTGGAATGGAAAGGCTTTTTCGCAATGATTTCGGTAGCTCGGGAAAGTCAGTCTTATTACCTATGCCTGACCTGGTCAGATGAAAAAACATCCTTCCCGCTCGAGAAGCTCGACCAGAAACTAAGGCAGAATATTCATTATGACTGGGCCAGACAAATCAAACAGTTGGAGGCATTACATGAATGGAAAATTTCATCCGAAGAGATCGGTAAAATACAAAGTGAAATTACCTGGCGGCAAGGACAGCACCGAAAAGCGAGTTTTTTGATATTACCCGAAGATAGCAAAAAAGTTCACCACCTCCTGGAAGCCAGCCGGTGCAATAAAACTCAGCGACAGATGGAAAACAAAATCCCCATTTCTAGGTAACCTACAAAATCCGATAGTTCTGTTGCCTCACATGAGAGAGTAAAACTTAAACAGATAATTCTCTAAATTGTTATCAATTCTGTGTCGACTGGTGAGCGCGCACACTTTAGTTGTACTTAACTATGAGCAAGTCGGCAGACGCATGGAAGGGCCTCGATATCAAGGAAGTACTGGCGCGATCAACGCAGGTGGGTTTCTGTGTGCGGGGGCAGGAGACGTGCCGGGGTGCGGTGGTCTCGCGAATTCCCGAGAGCCTGGCGGATGCCGAACTCAGCGTGTGCGGGGTTAAGGGATTCATGATTGATGAGGTGCGTGATTTCGATGATGGGGAGGGAGGGCTTGTGCGAATTCACTGCGCCTCGGTAGCCTGTCTGGAGATTACCGATGCGCCGGTACACGTTCATGGGGATACGGTCGAGAATTACATTATTCTCAAAGGCCGGGGGAGCATGATCGTGGGTGATGAAGTCGTTGAACTGCGTGAGGGAACTGTCGTCACTCTGGCTCCCGGAGTCAGGCATGGAGCCTGTGCCACAGGTAGTGAGCCCTTGAAGGTTCTGATGACTTTCAGCCCCGGGATGGCCCCCAAGCAGCAACCCGCCTACCGGGATGAGAAAATTCTCGAGGCATCGACACGCGCCGTTATCGCTGCCCACAGAGCCGATTAAAACAATCATCGTAAGCACTCAGTTGTAAATGACCATCCCCTTGACGAATTCGGCAATGTCGTCGTGATGGGT
>CAYTLD010000067.1:0-4227 GCA_964438585.1 uncultured Blastochloridaceae bacterium
AGCGGGTGACGAGATTCGAACTCGCGACATCAACCTTGGCAAGGTTGCACTCTACCACTGAGTTACACCCGCAGTGTGGACTTAAAATAAAAGCAGATTGTCCTGCATCGGCAAGTACAAATCGAAGCTTATTCCCCGGTTGTGAACTTAAAGACCTGGGCGGCGGCGACGGCGGCAAGGGCTTGACCTAGGAGGTGGATCCAAATGTCCTGCCCCTGGATGACCCCGGATATGATCAGGCCGGTGGTCACGGCCGGGTTGAAGGCTCCCCCGGATATTCCCCCGACCGCGAAAACCATGGCCATGAGGACGCCTCCGATGGCAAATCCATAGAAGGGGTTGCCCTCGGTAGTTTTGGCGGTGGCGACGTTGAGCACGACAAAGGCAAGGATGAAGGTTCCAAGGAATTCAACCAGAATGGATGGTCCAATCTCCAGGGTCATAGGAGTGGCGGCTCCTCCTCCCTTGAGGTAAGTGACGGTGACAGCGGCCAACCCCGCTCCGGCCAGTTGGGCGAGCAAGTAGCCGGCGATATCGTTTTTCGGACACTTTCCCCGGAGGGCAACCGCCAGAGTAACAGCCGGATTGTAGTGGGCTCCGGAAATGTGACCGCCCATGTAAACCATGACCATGAGGGCGATGCCGATGGCCACCGGGGCTAGGGCTCCGGCTCCGGGATCGATGACGACGTTGGCAATGGTGAAAAAGAAGAAGAAGGTTCCAATGAATTCTATGAGGTATTTTTTCATCAGTCGCAGCATAGGTAAGTGCATGCGATTTTGGCAAGAATGAGAATTGGGTAATTTGCGTGTAGCTAATTAGGGACAGTGAGGCAATTCAGGATGCTTATATCATTGAGAAATAGTAAAGACATTCAGACTCCCTGAATTGCCTCACTGTCCCTAATTTCTGTTTACGGCGCGTATCTCAGCAATTTACTTGGCTCCTTTGGCAAGGTGAGTTAGTTTCCGCACATGGCGCGTGGCGCATTTCTCGACAGTGTTTCTCATTTCTTTGATCAGGCGGCCTCCCATGCGGATGTTAACCTCGGAATGTTGGAGCAGGTGAAGTCCTGCAATGCCGTTTACCGGATCCGCTTTCCGGTCAAGCAGGACGATGGAACGATCACCGTGCTCGAAGCCTTCCGCGCGGAGCACAGCTTTCACCGCCTGCCCACCAAGGGAGGAATCCGCTTCAGCCGGGAAGTGACCATGGATGAAACCATCGCCCTCGCCGCCCTGATGACTTACAAGTGCGCGATCGTCGGAGTTCCTTTCGGTGGTGCCAAGGGGGGCGTCCGCCTCAACCCGGCCACCGCCAGCGTGGGTTTCCGAGAACGAGTAACACGCAGACTCACCGCCGAGTTGATCCGAAAAAATTTCATCGGCCCGAATATCGATGTTCCGGCTCCGGATTACGGCACGGGCGAGCAGGAGATGGGTTGGATTGCCGACACCTATAAAAACCTCTGCATGAACGAGCCGGATGTTTACGCCTGCGTCACCGGCAAGCCGGTGTCCATGCAAGGCATTCCGGGCCGAACCGAGGCCACGGGTCTGGGGACCTATTTCGGGATACGCACCTGCCTGGAGAATGATGAGGATATGAAGGCCATCGGACTCACCGCCGGCACGACTGGGAAGCGTGTCATCATCCAGGGGCTGGGAAACGTCGGCAGCTATGCCGGACATTACCTTCAAAAGGACGGCAGAGCCACCATCATCGCCGTGGCCGAACGTGAGGGAGCCGTCCACCATCCCGACGGAATCGACATCGAGGCCCTGATCCGCTACCGACGGGAATCCGGCTCCATCGAAGGCTTTCCCGGAGCCACCTTTATCGCAGATTCGGCCAGTGCACTCGAACTCGACTGTGATATCCTCATCCCCGCAGCGCTGGAAAATCAGATCACGGGGGAAAATGCCCCACGCATCCAGGCCAAGATTATCGCCGAGGCGGCCAATGGTCCGGTCGATTACGAGGCCGATCAGATGCTGAAAAACAGAGGCGTTTTAATTATTCCCGACCTCTATCTCAATGCGGGCGGGGTCACGGTTTCCTACTTTGAATGGCTCAAAAATAAAGCCGGGGTCAGCTTTGACCGGATGATTTCCCGTCATGAGGAATTGGTAAAAAAGGAATTACTCGAACAGATGGAGCAATTAACCGGCGCTTGCATCCCGAACGAGCGACGCCACCGTCTGATCTCCGGGCCCAGTGAGCAGGAACTGGTATTTGCCGCACTCGAACAGACCATGATCCGTGCCTATGGCCAGATTCACCGGATTTGGAAAGAGCGTCAGGTCAACGATCTCCGCACGGCGGCATTCCTGATGGCGATTGAACGAGTAGCCGACAGCTATAAATTCCACGGCATTTTTCCCTAATACCGGGTCAGTCCACACTTCACAACACACCCTGCAAATGTGAGGCCGCCCACACTGCATCGGCTCATGAAATATTGCTCGCTCATACCCCCCGTTCACGCATGCCTCTTCGACAATTTTATCGACGATCGTCGATAAAATTGTCGAAGATTTTCGAGGGGACCTGCAGCTCGAACCAGGGGGTTAGCTTGGGAAATGATCACATCGGAGCTAAATACAGCTGCCACTATCCGTTGCAACCATATCCTGCTTTCGATCAAGCCCCGTGCTCTCCTGCTGCCAGTCGAGCTGGTTCGATTGAATCCAGCCGTCCTTCTAAGTGGATCTTAACTTAAGGATTCCGTATTTTTTCAAAATCGCTATAAATAATGTATGCGATCTTATCTAACTGCTCTGCTGCTTATCACCTGCTCGTTTCCCGCCTTGAGCCAGAAACTCATCACCGATAATTGGGAGAGCCTTAATACCAAGAGCACCTACCAGGATATGGTTAACTGGGATTTGCTTAACCCCGACGGCAAGCTGGAAGTCGTGAAGCAAAAAGAGGGATTGGCCATTCGTCTAAGTCAGGGAATGAAACTGCGCTCCCACGGCGTCGCTCCCTACGCCGAGACCTTCTCGATCCAGCTTCAAATGGCCATTCCGGATGAAAAGAGCGCCGGCGGCATTGGCCTGATTGATTTTAAGTCCGGGAATTATTTCTACCTTTACACGGATCGGGAAAAGAAGGAACTGGTCTTACAGCGGGGCGATGGCCTGACCACCCATCAACTCTTCAGAGAGGAATTCGAAGCTGGCGCGGACATCCGCAGCTATCAACTGGATGTCAAAGTGCCCGAAAATAAACAACCGATCTTTACCATCCGTGTCGATAACCAGATCGTCGCTGAGGCTGTCGCTGACCCGTCCACCCTCGATCTGGGAGGCACCTATCAACTTTATCTCGGCGTCGGGAATGAATCGCTGGTCGATATCTACAAAACCACTGCCATCAAGGCTCCCCGGGCTCGGGAGAGCGGAGGCTGGTGGATTTTTAAGTAGTCCACATTTGTTACCACTTGTTACATATTACGCGTAAAATCCGCACAATCTTAACCGTTACCTTCATTTAATATCCTTGTGCTCTAACGACCCTCCAACCCATAGTCATACTCATGAAATTATTCAAAAACCTCCTCGCCAAAATTTTCCCCGGAAAAGAAATCAAAGAACCCGTGCAAGCCGTTAAACCCGCGCTCGATAATCCTGAACCCATCATTGAGGGAGCACCATCTCAGGCGGAGGTTAATGCACCGGAACCCACCCCGGAACCCGTCGATGTCGAAGCCCTGATGTCCGAAAAAGCCGCCAATCACGCGGAAGATCTGGACTGGAAACGCTCGATTGTTGACCTGATGAAACTGTGCGATATGGACAGCAGCTACGCGAACCGGAAAGAACTCGCCATCGAACTCGGCTACCCGGAAGCGGACATCGATTCCAAGGGATCCGCTGAAATGAATATGTGGCTCCACAAACAAGTCATCAAAGCGATCGCCAACAACGGCGGGAAAGTTCCCGCAGATATGCTCGATTGACCGAGCCGGTCGTTAAGGGACGGAGTATTAAGCCTGTCGCTACAGTCATCAAAAACCAATTGCTAGGATAGGCTTAATACTCCGTCCCTTAACGACTCAGCGATACACCTTAACAGCTTTTTGTCCGACGGCGGGCTTGAGTGACGGGTCTTTTTCCCACTTAATCCGGTCAAAATTAGACAGATAACGCGGTCCCATATTCCGTGGCGCTGATCCTTTGCCGTTTTGAATGACTACCGGCTTGCTGGGTTTGCTTGACTTGC
>CAYTLD010000067.1:4327-10570 GCA_964438585.1 uncultured Blastochloridaceae bacterium
GGTGGAAGAAGCCGCTTCCTTTTTCGTCGGGCTTTTTTGCTCTGTTTTGGTTTTCGTTGTCGTTTCGCTCATATCAGATCTCGTTAAAGAGAGACCCGGCAACTTACCGGGTCTCCCGCAATCGTCAATATGTCACTTATTTGACTTTAATGTCAATTTGACGCGGCTTCCTGGCTTCGGATTTATCGACCCTGACGGTCAGGATGCCATTGGCATACTCAGCGTGGACTTTTTCGGGATCAGCTTCCTCCGGCAGAACAAAGCTGCGGACAAAGCGTCCGTAACTGCGTTCGATCCGGTGATACTTCTTGGTTTGATCCTCGTTCTTGAACTCACGTTCTCCCGTGATGGTCAGAACACCGTCCGCAACACGCAGGGCAATGTCATCCTTGTTGACGTGTGGCAATTCCGCTTCGATCAAATAACTTTGGTCGTCCTCGGAAATGTCAACACGCGGAGTCCATTCAGCGGTGGCGAACCAGTCGCGGTCCCCGCTCTTGGTTGATTTGTCCTCCCGACGGTTAAGATAGCTGCTCAGATGATCTGAAACCGCTTCCAATTCCCGAAGGGGATCCCATTTCGTTAGCATTGTCATTTCATTTCCTCCTTGGTTGAGTTAACACTTACGTTTTAATTAGTGCATACTTCATGCCAAAACCGCCGGAGGATATCCGTCGTTTTATCCCTCTGATAATGAATAATTTAGCCACGCCTCGAAAGCATGGGTCATTTCCTGGAGTGTGCCAAAATATCTCTTTCCAGCCCACGCAAAAAACCCGCTTGCGTCATTATGTCACTCTCGCAATCTCATCTTGAATGTCATACGTATGACATTCAAGATGTATTCTGCTGCGTTGTAATAACTTATAAAATGTGTGGCTCTGCGGTTTCTATTGAAGGAACGGTATGATACTTGCAGTATGTTGGTATGGATTTGAGTAAATTTACGGAAAAATCGCAGACGGCGCTGGCAGATGCGCAGCAAACGGCGGCGCGGCTGGGGCATCAAAGTATTGATGTCGAGCATCTGCTGCTGGCGCTTATTCAGCAGGAGGGTGGACTGATTCCGCGCCTGGTGGAAAAGAGTCATGCCAATCTCGAACTGCTGCTGGCGAAGTTGGAAGGGGAACTGGGCAAGGTGCCACAGGTGTCCTCACATGGCGGGCAGCCGGGCAACCTCTACGTGACCCAGCGTCTGAACCGGCTCATGGTCAAGGCTCAGGACGAGGCCAAAGGGCTGAAGGATGAGTATGTCAGTGTGGAACACCTGGTGCTGGCCATGTTTGATGAGCCCGGAACCGCCAGTGTCTCCAAGGCCTTTGAGGCCTGCGGGATAACCCGCGATACCTTCCTCTCCGCGCTGACCGAGGTGCGCGGCAGCCAACGTGTCAGCAGCCCGAATCCGGAGGCCACCTATGAAGCGCTGGAGAAATACGGACGCGATCTGACCCGCCTGGCTCAGCAGAACAAGCTCGACCCGGTTATCGGTCGCGACGGGGAAATCCGTCGGGCCGTTCAGGTGCTCTCCCGCCGCACCAAAAATAATCCCGTGCTCATTGGCGAACCGGGCGTAGGGAAGACCGCCATCGTCGAAGGTCTGGCCCGGCGCATTGTCTCCGGGGATATTCCCGACAGCCTGAAGCAAAAGCGCATCGTCTCGCTTGATATGGGTTCGCTGATCGCGGGGGCGAAATACCGGGGCGAATTCGAGGAACGTCTCAAGGCCGTGCTCCATGAGGTCACCCGTGCCGCCGGTGAGATCATTCTTTTTATCGATGAAATACATACCGTGGTGGGAGCAGGAAAGACGGAGGGCTCGATGGACGCGGGCAATATGCTCAAGCCCATGCTCGCCCGCGGGGAACTCCACTGCATCGGTGCCACCACTCTGGATGAATACCGCAAGAACATCGAAAAAGATCCCGCCCTCGAGCGCCGCTTTCAACCGGTCATAGTCCGGGAGCCATCCGTCGATGACACCATCTCTATCCTGCGCGGGTTGCGCGAGCGCTATGAACTCCACCATGGCGCTCACATCCAGGATGCTGCTCTGGTGGCCGCCGCCACGCTTTCACATCGTTACATTTCCGACCGCTTCTTACCGGATAAGGCCATCGACCTGATCGATGAGGCTTCCGCCAAGCTACGAACCGAGATGGAAAGCATGCCGGAAGAACTGGAAAGCCTGACCCGCCGCGTCACGCAGCTGGAAATTGAGCGAGAGGCGCTTA
This sequence comes from uncultured Blastochloridaceae bacterium, assembly GCA_964438585.1. Taxonomy (GTDB): domain Bacteria; phylum Verrucomicrobiota; class Verrucomicrobiia; order Methylacidiphilales; family JBCBYL01; genus JBCBYL01. Next base: position 6,559 of record CAYTLD010000067.1, read on the forward strand.
AGAAGGAAAAAGACGATGCGTCCAAGGAGCGACTCAAGGATCTTGAAAAGGAATTGGCCGATCTCAAGAACCAGCGCGACGCCCTCAAGGCTCAGTGGGACACCGAGAAGGAGGCCATTGAGGCGGTGCAGAACTTACGCGCAGATCTGGAAGCCGTGCGCCACCAGATGGAAATCGCGGAGCGAAACAACGAACTCAACAAAGTCGCTGAACTCAAATACGGGCGTATCCCGGAACTGGAGGGAAAAATCAAGGATGCGGAAACCGCCGCCCGGGGACGCTCCGGCGAACCGCTGATCAAGGAAGAAGTCACCGAGGAGGAAATTGCGGAAGTCGTCTCCCGCTGGACCGGCATCCCAGTGGCCCGGCTGGTGGAAGGAGAAAAGGAAAAGCTTCTCCGCCTCGATGAAACGCTTCATGAGCGTGTCGTCGGCCAGGGTGAAGCCGTGCTGGCCGTGGCGGACTCGGTCATCCGAGCCCGCTCCGGGCTCAAGGATCCCAAGCGTCCGATCGGCTCCTTCATTTTCCTCGGCCCCACCGGAGTGGGAAAAACCGAGCTGGCACGGGCTCTGGCGGAATCGCTCTTTGATTCGGAGGACAACATCATCCGTATCGACATGAGCGAATACATGGAGAAGCACGCCGTGGCCCGGTTGATCGGCGCACCTCCCGGTTACATCGGCTATGATGAAGGCGGCCAATTGACCGAGGCGGTCCGGCGCAAGCCATATGCCGTCCTCCTTCTCGATGAAATCGAAAAGGCGCACCATGATGTCTTTAATATCCTCCTGCAAATCCTCGATGACGGACGCTTGACCGACAGCCAGGGGCGCACGGTCGATTTCAAGAATACCATTATCATCATGACCTCGAATATCGGCAGCCCCTTCCTGCTCGAAAATGCCGCCGATGGTGAAATCGATGAGCCCACTCGACAGAAGGTCATGGGGGAATTGCGCCAGCATTTCCGTCCAGAATTTCTCAACCGGGTCGATGACATTGTCCTCTTCAGTCCGCTCACACTCGAAGAACTAAAAGTCATCGTCGATCTGCAACTCGACCTCATCCGTGAGCGTCTGGCCGACCGGCGCATCACCCTGGAACTAACCCCGGAAGCGCGTGAATTCATCGCCGAGGCCGGCTACGATCCGGTTTACGGAGCCCGTCCGCTTAAGCGCTTCCTGCAAAAAGAAATCGAAACCGGCCTCTCACGCAAAATTCTCTCGGGAGAAGTCATCGACGGCGCCACTATCACCGCCGACGCCCCGGACGGTAAACTCCTCTTTAAAATTAATTAGGGACGCAGACCAATTTTCTTAAAAATGGTCTGCGTTTCTAATTAGTGAAGGCGGTGTCGGGCTCGATCTGGTTTTGGATTTTGAGGAGGGCAGCGCGGGCCTCGGTGGCGCTGGAGGGGCGGGTCTCGTTGTTTTTTTCCATCAGCCAGGAAAGCCATTGACAGAGGGTGGGCGGCACATCCGTTCTCACCTCGCTGATGGGCCGGGCTATTTCATTAACCTGGGCATGAAGAATTTCCTGAAGGCTGGCGTGCTCGAAGGCCGGGCGACCGAGCAGGCAGTGGTAGATGGTGTGTCCCAGGGCGTAAAGATCGGAAGCGGCGGAAGGGGCGGATCCCATGAGGATTTCCGGAGCCACGTATTCCGCTGTGGCCAGCACTTCCGGCGGCACATCGTCGCCAGGATCTCCTCTTTCCCATTGGAACCCGAGCGGTAATGCCATTCCGAAATCGAGCAATTTGACCTGCAAGTGCCCGTCCTCGCACTGCATGAGCATGATATTGTCGGGCTTGATATCCCCGTGGGTGATTCCAGCCTGGTGCAGGGCTTCGATGCCATCGAGCAGTTGAAGGGCGAGATCGACCCATCCGCTAACTGTTAATTGCCAGGTATTGAGGAAGTGGGCCAGGTTGATGCCGGGAATAAATTCGGTGATGAGGCAGAGGCTGCCGGCATCGTAGCGTTTTTCCAGAAATTCGAGAATGTTGGGATGGCGGACGGAGCGGAGGGCATAGGCTTCATAGCGGTTACCCCTTCCCATGCGCCACTCTTTCATGGCATGGGGCAGAAGGCGCTTCACAGCCACCAACTGGCCGGACCGGCGGTCCAGGCAAGCCCAGACCTCGGACATGCCGCCGACGATCACCTGATAGACCGGTGTATAGTCATGGTAGAGCGAGCCGAAGCCTCCGGGGATATCTTTATAGCTTGTTACGTCAACACGTTCCAGAAACACAGACAAACCATGCTCAAACCCGTTCAGCAAAGCAACTGCCGAATTTACGATTGATCAAATTTCCCGAAGAAATAGGGGACGGGGTAAAAACTTTTACCCTGAGCATTCATTTCCATCTGTGCCGGGTGCATTGCGGAAAAGTTTTTACCCCGTCCCCTATCGTCGCCTCTTTTTGCGCGGCTGACGGAAGAGTTGACAGCATGACACACCCGTCACATGATCACGCCTCTATGGGAAAAGGTGATATACGCACAAAACGGGGAAAACGCACCCGTGGAACCAAAGGGAATTGCCGCCGCAGCCCTTCTAAATCAAAGTTGAGCAAAGAACCGGAAGTGAAGGCGGCCCCGGCTCCGGCAAAGAAAGCGGCTCCCAAGCCAAAACCTAAGCCAGCTAAATCTGCGGCCAAAAAAGCACCATCTGCGAAAACAACTCCAGCTCCAAAGGCCACACCAGCCCCGGTCGAGGAAAAACCAGCGGTTGAAGCCGTCGCGCCGGAGGCGAAGCCTGTAGCACCGTCCACCCCGGCGGAGTAGCGAAGAAATAGGGGACGGGGTAAAACTTTTACCCCGGCAGTCATCTCCACCTGTGCCGGGTGCATTGTGGAAAAGTTTTTACCCCGTCCCCTTTCGTTGCCTTATTGCGGTCCGGATACGTGGGTCTAAGATATTTTCATGTCCCTGCGGCGTCTCTTTCTGGATTTTAATTCCTACTTTGCCTCGGTCGAGCAGCAGGAAAGACCGGAGTTGCGCGATAAGCCCGTAGGGGTTGTGCCCATGATGGCCGAGAGCACCTGCTGTATTGCCGCCAGCTATGAGGCCAAGCGGCACGGGGTCAAGACCGGCACCCGTGTTGCCGATGCCCGGAAGCTCTGCCCCGATATTCAATTTGTCGAGGCCCGGCACCATATCTATGTCCAGCGGCACCATCAACTGGTCGATCTGGTTGAGGGCTGCCTGCACGTCGATGCAGTGCTTTCGGTTGACGAAATGGTGGGCACGGTTCCGATCAACTGGCAGTCACCGGAGAAGGCCAAATCTCTGGCCCGGAAAATCAAGGAAACGATTGCCCGAGAAGCGGGCCCTTATCTGCGCTGCTCGATCGGCCTGGCTCCGAATACGTTTCTGGCCAAAACTGCCACCGAGCTGGAAAAGCCCGACGGCCTGGTGCTCATTGATGAACCCGACCTTCCCGGATGCCTTCATCAGTTGAAACTGTCCGATCTCTGCGGGGTCGGTCAACAAATGGAAGCCCGCCTCCGGCAGAGCGGCATCACCACGGTGGCGCAACTCTGCGCCGCCTCCAAGCGCGACCTCCGCCGGATCTGGGGAGGGATCGAGGGCGAGCGAATGTTCGACCGCCTGCGGGGAGAGGAAATCGATCTGCCTGAGACGCGGCGCACCACTATCGGCCACTCCCACGTCCTGGCACCGGAAGAGCGGACTCCGGAACTCGGCTATGCTGTCCTCAACCGCCTCACCCAGAAGGCTGCCATGCGCCTCCGGAAAATGGGCTACTTCGCCTCCGCGCTCCACATTGGCCTGACCTACCTCGACCGGATCAAATGGCGGGATGAGATGACCTTTCTCGAATCCCAGGACACCCTCGAATTTATCCGTATTCTCGATCTGCTCTGGCAGCGCAACCCCCACCGGAACCGGAAGCCGCTCAAGGTCTCGGTCACCCTCTTTCACCTTCTCCATGAAACCAACCGGACCCTGCCCCTTTTCCAGGAAGACACGCGGCGCGAGAAACTCAA
>CAYTLD010000068.1:0-5582 GCA_964438585.1 uncultured Blastochloridaceae bacterium
CGAACCCCAAACCTCCTGATCCGTAGTCAGGTGCTCTATCCAGTTGAGCTACGGGTGCCTAAATTGCTTTCATCAGAGACATCCATAATTCTTATGGGTGCTCTGATGGACTCAGTTGAGCGTGAAATATTGCCTGAAATGCATTCGCTTGGCAACCCTCAATTCCCATTATAAATGGTCACCCGAGTGCCGCTGCGGACGACGATGGCTTCTTCGGGCAGGGAAGCGGAGAGTCTTTCCCGCCAATCCGCAATCTCGGTTTCCTCCGTGATGAGGTAAACTGGACGGTCGGAACCCCAGGCGGCACGCACGTCATTTTCCTCTAGATAATACTCCCGCCCGATATTCAGTGAGCGGGTGGCGTATTCGTATTCGACCGGAACCCCGAACCAGTGGACATTTCCATCGAGGTAAAAGAAAAGGCTGGAGGCCAGGTTCGGGTATCCAGAATATATCACCATGGCATCGTCGGCAGCGTTCTCATTGATGTAGGTGGCGGTATTTTCCAGAGAGAAATAATCCTGCTTCACGGAGAATCCATGGACGGCCATCAGGTAGGGCAGGGCCATAGACGCCGCATAGGCAACCCCGCAGGCTCGCAGAGAACCGCGATAGGCAAACCAGACCGCCACCAGACCGCCCGCGAGCAGGCTGCCCCCGGTTGTCATCATCAGAGGGGCAAAATTCCTCCACGCTCCCAGAGAGAAGCCCTGAATGGCCGTCCAGAGGTGATCGCGCTCCACAATCGGAACCACACTGACATCCGATCCATCCGTGGCCGTCCAGAGCCATCCACCTCCCAATAGCATGAACAAACCGGCCAGGGCCAGCAGGGCCAGTGGAATAAGATAGTAGATCCGGGAAATTCGGACCGAGCTGATCCAGGGAGTGGCTAGGAAGATGGCCCACGCCCCCCAGGCTGACATCGTATAATAGTCCTGCCGGGCGGAGAAAAGAGTAGTCAGGAAGGTAACCAGAAACCAGATGATCATGAACCGATGGCTGAAGGCATTGGTATCCACCCTTTCTTTCCGGTAAATCCACCAGGCCTGGATAGCCGCCGGGAGGAAGAGCATAGCCGGGGCCAGCATAAAGAGGTGCTGGATGATATAGACCCCCATAGCGACCTGGTTGCTGCTCGGCGGCCAGCGCTGGTTCAGGGCGTGGCCCACTTGCTCATTGATAAATTGATCCATGATGAAGCCCGGATACCGCATCTCAACGGCCAGATACCAGGGCAGGAGGATAAGGAAGAAAAGCAATACCCCACGCCATTGCAGCAGGCCCTTCCAGAACGACCGCGTCTGCGGCAGCAGGAGGGCTGTCATCGCCGCCGCCCCCAGCGGCCAGGCGGCGGCATGGAGTCCCTTGCTCATCGATCCGCAGGCCATGAACACCCAGGCCCAGGTGAACCACATGCTCCGCTTCCCCTCCTCCGCCGACCAGGCACTCAGAAAGGCCCAGATACTCAGAGTGATGAATAACGAGAGCAGCGACTCCGGCATGATCACGTGACAGAACACCAGCACCCCGCAGGCCGTGGCCAGCATCATGACCGCATAGCGCCCCAGCTCATCCCCCGCGATCCGCCGCCCCAGCAAATAAACCGCAAAAAACCAGCCCAGGGCCGCCAATGCCGCCGGCAATCGAGCCCCGAATTCATTGACCCCGAAAATTTTCATCGACCCGATCATCATCCAGTAAAGCAAGGGAGGCTTCTGGAAGCGGGGCACACCATTATTGGTCGGAATGATCCACTCACCCGCCTCGATCATCTCCCGGGCCGCCCCCGCATACTGGCCCTCGGTCTCATCATAAATGACCGGCTGAAAACTCCCGTAAATATAAAGCACGGCCAGAACCAGAAAAACCAGGAGGGTCGGCCATGCTTTCCTTGTCACTAAATCACCCGCTTTCATTTTCAAAGTCGAAAACCATGCACGACCCAGCCCCCCTTGTCCAGATTGCTGTCCCGCCCGGAGATGAAATAAAAACCCGGTTCTTGCCTCCGCTTCAATACGTGCTTATCTCATATTTATTCTCAGAACTTACCTATTCACGGATTAAAAACCTTTAAAATAGTCATGCATCTCACCACCCCACCGAGGAGGAAATCTATCAGAGCTACCGCAATGAAGGAAGAGCCGAACCGTATTGTCGAGAATCATAAGCCCTCCGCATCTCTGTGCCTCCGCATGAGCAAGGAAGGGGGTTCCCGATGACCTCAAGTCAGCCACCCGGCGGAGAACTGGTTCTTTACCAAACCGAAGACGGAACCACCCGTATCGAATGCCGGTTCGAGCAGGAAACGGTTTGGCTCTCGCTGAAGCAGATGGCAGAGCTTTTTGGTCGTGATAAATCGACTATCTCACGCCATATTAGTAATGTCTTCGAAGAGGGGGAACTGGATAAATCTTCAGTTGTTGCAAATTTTGCAACAACTGCCCTGGACCAAAAAACCTATCAGGTCGAGCATTTCAATCTGGATGTCATTATTTCCGTCGGCTACCGGGTTAAGTCACATCGAGGCACGCAGTTCCGCATCTGGGCGACCCAACGCCTGAGGGAATACCTGGTCAAAGGCTTTGTTCTCGACGATGAACGCTTCAAGCAGGGCAAAAGTGGCAATTACTTCGACGAACTGCTGACCCGCATCCGGGATATCCGATCTTCGGAAAAGGAATTCTGGAGAAAGGTTCTGGATATCTATGCCACCAGTGCCGATTACGACCCCTCAGCGGAAGCATCTCTTCAGTTCTTCGCCACGATTCAAAACAAGATGCATTGGGCGGTTCACGGGCAGACAGCAGCAGAGATCATACACCGCCGTGCCGATGCCACGCAAAAGCATCTGGGGCTAACCTCATTCCCCCAAGGTCAGGCTGCTCCCCGGAAGGCGGATGTCGCCGTCGCCAAGAATTATTTATCCGCAAAGGAACTCGATCAACTGAACCGGATCGTCAACCTTTACTTGGAATTTGCCGAGTTACAGGCCATGAACCGGAAAACGATGACGATGAAAAGCTGGATCGCCAAACTGGATCAGTTCCTCCAGATCAGCGAACGGGATATCCTGACCCATGCCGGATCGATCTCAGCCGAAGCCGCCAGGCTGAAAGCGGAAGCGGAATACGAAAAATATCGAAAACTCGACCTACCCACTCCTGTCGAGAAGCACTTTATGGAGGCGGTCGATCAGGTAAAGCAGATCACGCAGAAGCAAAAAAAGGGGAATAAGAAATCATAACCGTGCGTATTCCTTCGTACGGAACTCGAAAAATTCGGGGTTGCTCACACGCGCTCACCTCACTAAATATGTTTAATACCTATGCAGTTCCCTCTTATTATGCGCATTCTCCCGGCCATCTGGACGGCCGTCTTTTCTTTGTCCTCGGTTCTGCCCATGGTGGCCCAATCGTCCATGAAGGATGCGTTTCCCTATGCCTATGATAGCGATATTCAATTGAGCGATCTGGCGGGGGGCAAGGTGTCCGGTCTGCGGGTGCCTTCCGAGGGCCGGGCCCTGAGCATGAGTGTCGAGTCCTACTATCTTCTCCCCGATGCGCCAGCCAATGTCATCAAGCTGATGATTGATTCCACCTCGGCCACCGATGCCGAGGCCAGTGACACCCTTTCCATCGACGGGCATTACATTATTTCTGAATCGCCCCGGAAAGAGGACTTTTCCCCTTTTTCCCTGAGCGGAGAAAAATCCTCGAGCTTCGGGTTCGGCGGGACACGGATGCTCGATGCGGATGTATCCAAACTCAATCTCAGCAACAAGGAAGCCGCGATGCTGAAAAAAGCAGCCGATCAAGGCGAGGCCGGCATCGATGCCGTCTGGAAAGAGATTTTTTTTAACCGGGCGACTACCTTCCGCCAGGGAGGCCTGTTGAAATCCGCTCGCTACGAAAGCAAGGGCAAGCCGTTCGATGTGCGCCAGGAACTGGTGGCCCTCCTGAAAAGCCGGCCCAAAGTGCTGAATCAATTTCAGAATATCCTCGGAGTCATCATGACCGGCAAGCCGTTCGAGGGCATGCTCAAGCCCAGTCACTACTGGCAAAACCATAAGCTTCAGGGACAACGCGTTGTCACCATGGCTTACATTACCGCCCACCCGACCGGGTCCGGATATCTGGTCGCGGACTGCACTTACTATGTCACCGGCGGGTATTATACCTCTCTGATTCTCTATGAATTGCAGCCGGTCCAGTTCGAGGGGAAAAGCCAAACCCTGGTCTGGCGCGGCGACTATGTGATCAGTGAGTCGATCAACTTTCTCAAAGGCATCGAGCGGATGGCGGCGGAGAAAATCATGCTTCTGGAAATTAAGAAGTCCGTCGAATCCTTCATCGGGGAAGTTAGCCGGAAGAACTGATGCCCGAGCGCGACTTCTTGGGATGGGATGATGTCCTGCCCCGTCTGGCGGCCCGGTGGTTGTGGCAATCCGCCGGAAAATCGGCAATAGCCTCACTGGAGGAAACTCTGGTTCTCGTCCCCTCGCGCCAGGCCATGGATGCCATGCTTGAAGCGGTTTCCGCAGAAGCCTCCGAAGCGGCTTACCTGCCCCCACGGATATTGACACCCAGCCTCCTACCCTCGCTCCGACGCACACCGCCATTTCCAGCCACGCACCGGATCATGCACAGCGCCTGGCTCCAGACCCTCAACGGTCTTACCTCCGCGCAACTCGCCCCCCTGCTGCCCAGCCAGGAAAAAGTGCCTCCCGCCTCCTGGATCCGCTCACTTGCCGATGAAATGCTGACCTTGCAACACATCGTTTATCCACATCTCATTTCCTTCCAGTCCATTGCCGAGCGTCTCGAAACAGATCAAGCCCGCTGGAAAATTCTCTCCGACCTGGAAACGAAATGGCAGGCCGTTCTGGAAAAGGAAAACACCACCTCTCCGTTGGCCGCCTGGAATGCACTCCATCCCGATGATCTGCTCGATCAGGGAATCCGCCGTATCGTGGTCATCGGTATTCCCGACCTTATCCCCGCTGCCCGGACATTCCTCGAAGCCGCCGAGCACGACCTCTCGGTTACCCTGCTGATCATGGCTCCCGCCACCCGGTCGGATCAATTCGATACCTGGGGAGCCCCGCTCCCGGATACCTGGACTAAGGCCATTGACTTTCCCGATCTCGACCAGCACCTCCACCTCTGCCGCTCGTATGCCGACACCGCGCAAACAGCCTGTCGGCTGATGACCTCTAATAAAATCACCGACACCGCCCTGGCAGTGGATGATGATGCTCTCAGATCAACGATCGCAGCGGAACTGGATGCCTCCGGAATTCCCTACCGCTTGATGGCCGGGGTCACCGGCCACGCCCTGCCGGTCACCACCTGGTTGCATAACCTCACCCAATGGCTGCGCACACCCAGTCGGGCCCACACCTTCCCCCTCCTTCTCCACCCCTGGATGCTGAGCCGGATCGTTTCTCATCTGAAATTAAACCGCCCCGATGATTTTCTGAAAATGTGGGACGACCTCTGCCAAAGCTGCTCCTGGCGTGAACTCGATGACCTCGCCACCATCCAGCCGCGCAAGCAGGAATCTCTCGATCTAGCCCGCCA
>CAYTLD010000068.1:5682-10558 GCA_964438585.1 uncultured Blastochloridaceae bacterium
AATCACCACCCCATCACCTTTTCCTTCCTCGCAGTGCCGGGACATCGCTCGGCCTGCCTGATGCCCGCAGCCTGCACGCGCGGGATGCCTACGCGCTGACCGCATTGATCCAATCCCGTCGGGAGCCGAGCCGGATCGATTACGTCGTCAGCCGGTCGGACGGGGATGGCAATCCCCTGCTGCCGTCCCCACTCCTCGCCATCGCCCCCGAGGACCAGTTGGCCGACCGGATTGAAACGCTTTTCTCCACCCCGCCCCAGCCGTCTCCCGATCCGCCCGGGCCGCCGCTTCCCCTCACCCTCCGGGCAGGGCCGGTGCCCGCAGAGAAAAAAATCTCCGTCACCGCCTTCAGCCGCTTTCTCGAGTCTCCCTTCTATTTCCATCTCCAGAAACTTTCCGGCTGGGAAACACTGGGAACCAACCAACTCTCTCTCGACCCCCTCGCCTATGGATCCCTCTGTCACAAGGCTCTGGAACTCTACTTCGACCACACCCGTAATCAGCCGGAGCACGATCCCGAAGTCATCGCCGCCGGACTCATCGACACCCTGGAACGGGAAGCGGAAAAATGGGTCGGAAAGAATCCGCACATCGGACTCCAGCTTCAGCTCGAATCCATGCGCGCCCGCCTGCGCGCCTTCGCCGCCCTCGAGGCTCAGTCCCGTGAACAGGGCTGGGTGACTCTTGAGACCGAAAAACCCATTTCCATTCCTGTGGACGGCTGGACCATATCCGGAATCATCGACCGGGTGGATCAGGACCGGGACGGGCGCATTCGGGTGCTGGATTATAAGACCTCTGAAACCGCCAAAGATCCCGCCAAAGCCCACCTGAAAAAACGGCAGGCCAATACCCGGTCCACGCCTGAAGCCATCTTTGAGTGGCTGGATAAGGAACATTGCTGGACCAACCTCCAGCTCCCGCTTTACGTTCTCAGCCAGCGCGAGTTCTATCCCGATGCCAGTGAAATCCTCTGCGGTTACATCCAGTTGCCCAAATCCCTGCAGGATATTCGCATCTCCCTCTGGGACAGCTTCGAACCCGGCCTGGCGGATGAGGCCCTCACTTGCAGTCGCCGAATTCTGGACAACCTGCGCCACCATCCCCACCCGGAACCGGAACTCTTTTCCGACCATGACCGGGATCTCTGGCACCATCTCATGGGGGATAAGGCCTTTGAACTCTTTGACATCCACTGGCAGGAGACCACATGAAGCCGCTCACGCCCACCACCCCCCCCATCCCCCGGTTGACCATCCGGGCCTCAGCGGGGTCAGGAAAAACCTGGCAGCTCAGTAACCGGATCATTCATCTCCTTCTCCTCGGGGTCGAGCCCTCCAGCCTCATTGCCCTGACCTTTACCCGCAATGCCGCCGGCGAATTTTTTGACGCCGTCCTTCAGAAGCTGGCCGATGCTTCGAGAAACCAGAAGCGGGCGGATGCCCTGAGCCGGGATCTTGAATTGACTTCACCAATTCCAGTGGAGCGGTTCCGGGAATTGACCCTGTCCCTGCTCTATCAATTGGACCGGATACGCTTCGGCACCCTGGACAGCTTTTTCTACCGGATGGTCTCCTCATTCAGCCTCGAGCTGGGCATGCCCGCCCGGCTTCAGTTGATGGGAACGTTTGAGGCACAGCGCCACCGGGAGGCGATCATGGAGGCGATCCTCCATCCCCGCAGCGCCGTCGGTCGCGCGTTTGTCGAGGCCTTTCAGCAGGCGACCTGGGGAGCGGAGGCGAAGGACATCGAATACCAGCTTGAGTCCTTCATGGACTCCCATTTCCAGGCCTACGAATCCGTTCCCACCGCCCTGACCCTGCCGCCGTCCCTGCTGCAGGAAGTGGACGCGGAGCCAAAAATGAATCTCCCGGCCCTCCGCCGGGAACTCCTGCGGGTCGTGGAGTCGTCCGGACTGAAGGAGAGTAAGCAGCAGACCTGGCGGGAGGTTGTCGATACGCTCCTGGAATGGCAGCCTCGTGCGCAATTGACAGCACCGGCCTCCACCCTTTACGGAAATATCCTCGGAGCCTTCGATCCCGCCACCGGACGCTGCGACTCGTTTCCCCTGCTCGGGAAGCGCATAAGCTGGGAACCTACCGAAGCCCTCGTGTTCGGACAGCTCTGCCAGCTCTGGTCGCGCCGGGCCCTCGCGCATTCCCTCCGCCAGACCCAGGGCATCCATGAACTGCACCGAATTTACCGCCAGACCGCTCAGGAGCAATGCCGACGCAGTGGCATGATCGATTATGACGATCTCACCCGCCTGCTCCTCCAGATCCCCCCCGATCACCGCCAGTTCATGGAATACCGGATCGATCAGGATCTCGACCACTGGCTGCTCGACGAATTCCAGGACACCAGCCGCGCCCAGTGGCAGGCTATCTCCACCCTCGTCGGTGAAGTCATCCAGGATCCCGAGGACCGCCGCACCTTCTTCTGCGTCGGCGACAGTAAGCAATCACTCTACGGCTGGAGAGGTGGCGACAGCCGCATCTATGATGAAATCCTGGCCCGCTACGGCCAGCGTCTGGAAACCCTCGACTTATATACAACTTGGAGGTGCTCGCAACCAGTCGTCGATCTGGTCAACCGGATCTGCACCGACAACCCGCTCCTCAACGAGGCTCTTCCCAGCGTCGCCCGGCGTTGGAACTCCTACTGGCACTCCCACCAATCCGCTACTGATAAATCCGGTCATGCCGCTGTTTACTCCCTCACGCCGGAAGACGATCCACTGGCCACCGTTCGGGATATTCTGGAGAAAATCGATCCGCTGGCTCGCGGGCTCAGTTGCGCCATCCTCTCTCCCCGGGGCACCAATGTCGCGGCCTGCGCCGAGATGATCCGCCGGGAACTGAACTGGCCCGTGGTGATGGAGGGGCGGGAATGGATCGCCCGAGATAACCCCTACGGGCTGATACTACTGGCGTCACTGCGGCACCTCACCCATCCGAAAGACAGCCTCGCCGCCGGATGGTTGGACAGCTTGCAGACATCGGCCACCCAACTGCCCCCGGACTGGAGAGCGAACAGCCTGCAATCCATCCAGGACCACGGGTTTGCGCCCTGGACGCTGATGACCTGGGAGCACCTCCTCCCGGACTACTTCGGCTACGAGGAAAGAAAACGCCAGTTGCTGGGGGCGGTCCGCCAGTTCGATCGCGGTTCCTCCCGCAACCCGGATACCCTGTTCGATTTTCTGGAATCCTATGAAATCCGCGCCACTGAATCCAAAGGCGCCATCCAATGCATGACCATCCATGCCAGTAAAGGCCTCGGGTTTGACGTCGTCATCCTCACCGGACTCGATCTCGCCAACCGCGGCATCCATCAACGCCGCGACGGCCCCCTCATCCACCGGAATTCTCACTACCAGCCCGATTGGATTCTCGAATTTCCCGGCAAAGACATTGTCGCCGCCCTCCCCGAGCTGTCTGACATCCATCAGGCTGATCTGGATGACAACGCTTTTGAAAAGTGGTGCCTACTCTATGTCGGCATGACCCGTGCCAAACAGGGACTCTACCTCCTCACCGAACCCAACGAAAAAACCACCGTCACCCGCCTTAGCGATCTCATCGAGTCCGCCCTTCCGGAAGAAGAACCGGACGCGACCGCACCCCGCCCCGCCCCGATTTTTCAAGTGGGTCAAGCCCGATGGCATGAGGAACATCCGCTTAAGCCATCCGCCGTCCCAGCTGTCACACTTCCCCGCCTGCGCTACTCGGCTCCACCACCGCAATCAGAAACCGCTACCTCCGAACCTGCTTTATTCTCTCCCGCACCCGACTTCGGCATCGAATTCCACCGCCAAGCCGCCCTCCTTCACTCCCCGGAGGCCGCCCGGAAATTCCTCCAGCGCTCTCCCGAGGCCGACCCCATTGCGGAACAGGCACGGCAAAGCCTCTGCCGTCTCATCGAATCCGAGACCGGGCAGGAAATTTTCTTCCCGCACCCCACCACCGTCATACACGTGGAACTCAGCTTCATCCACCCCACCGCCAACAACCACGGAATGGGTCGGTGGGACCGGATTCATCTCCAGATCGGAAATGACTCCACCCCCAATGCCGTGACCATCTACGATTTCAAAACCGATTCCGATCCCGCCACCCTCGATGAAAAATACCACGACCAAATGACCCGCTACCGCCACGCCGCCGCCCAAATTTTCAAACTCCCACCCGACCAAATCAAAACCATCCTCGTTCATGTCCCCGCGTAGATCATTTTTTGCTTCCGTGCCAAGTTGACAAGTGAGCACATTAGGCGCACAATAGGCTCGTGGAATTCGAGTGTGACCCGGATAAAGAAGCGGCCAACCTCACCAAACATGGGGTGGACTTTTCAACAGTGGAGGCGGCTCTATCTGATCCACATTTGATTGTGAACGTGGATACCATTCACAGCACAGAACTCGAGCAACGGTTTTTCGGAATCGGCCATGATGGACGAGGCATACTGACCGTCCGATTTACAGTGCGAGATGGCAGAATTCGCGTGTTGGGAGCGGGATATTGGAGGAAACAAAAGAAAGAATATGAAAACCAAAAATAAAGTCACTTATACAGATGAACCAAAAGAAGCGGGATGGGACTACGCAAGTTCCCGTCGTTTAAGCGCAGATGAAATGTCCGATCTGGGGCTCCCCCTTTCTCGCAAAATAGCAAAAGACACCCGCATCAATGTGCGCCTCTCCGGGGAAACCCTGGCCGGACTGAAGCACCGTGCGGAGGAGGCGGGCATGCCCTACCAGACACTGGCCGCCTCCGTCCTCCACATGGTGGCCACCGGCCGTCTGCGCCTGGAACTCGTCCAGGACAAGGCGCGTAAGTGATCTGAATCCAATTTAATTTGAGCAAACACGCAGCCT
>CAYTLD010000069.1:0-10517 GCA_964438585.1 uncultured Blastochloridaceae bacterium
AGACGGCCTGTCGCGCCGAAGCTAAGCGAAGGCGGACGCTCTGCCCTCCACCTCTTATTTGCATGGAAAACGCATCATAACGGAGGTTCCCTTACCTGGCTCCGACTCGACCAGCAATATTCCCCCGTGGGCATCGACGATTTTTTTAACCATCGCCATCCCGATCCCGGTGCCTCCGGGCTTGCCGGTTCTGAAAGGATCAAAAATAACCTCCAGTTCCTCCGGAGTCATTCCCCTCCCGGTGTCGCGGACACTGATTTCGATATACTCCTTTTTTTCTTCCGTGTGCGGGCGGGCGGATAATATCAACTCGCCTCCGGAATCCATCGCCTGACAGGCATTGACGACCAGGTTCAGGATCGCCTGCTCGATCTGGGTCCGGTCTCCGGAAAATGAAAGGGAGGCTGTCCCCACTTTTCTCTTCAACTGAATCTGCTGTTCATCTACTTTTACGCGGAGAAGGAGAGCCAGATCTTCGAGCATTTTATGGACGTCGAGACGTGAGAATTCCGGCTCTGCGGAGCGTGAAAAGGTAAGCACCTGATCGAGGATACGGTTCAGGTGTTTCATTTTTTCCTCGATCAGCTCCGCATCCCGGCGGGTGGCGCCGTCGAGTTTGAGTTCAGAAACCATGGAATGAAAAAGCATCTGGATGACAGCGAGCGGGTTGCGGATTTCATGGGCGATTTCCGCCGCCAGCCAGCCCAGGGCCGAGAGCCTCTCGCTTTCCCGGAGGCTTTCCTCCGCCTGAAGAACCCTCTTGAGCAGTTGCGCCTTGGCAATGGCCACAGCCGACAAGCCCGCCATCGCGGTGAGCAGGCGGATTTCCTCATTGGAGAAGAGGTGCAACTTTTTCGTGTAAACCGACAGCGCCCCGAGGGCCCGCCCTTCAAAGACGAGCGGCACCGACAGCAAGGAGACCAGTCCTTCCTTTCTGGCCATTTCGATTTGCTGATACTGAGCCTGCGCCTGCACGTTGAGTACGGTGATTGGCTTCAGCCGCTTGATCACCACCCCCACCAGAGACTCGGAAACCTGCAGGTTCGGTCGTTGAATATATTCTTCAGAGGCACCGTGCCAGGCTTTTAACGACAATTCGGTCTCATCCTCGGACAGAAGCATGATCGAGCTGATGGCGACGTTCATCAGGCGGGTGCTGGCCTCGGCAATCCGATAGAGCACTTTATTCAGGTCATCCTCAGAGACAATCAACTGCCCCATATCCAGCAGGGTTTCGAGCTGACTCCCTTTGGCCCGGAACTGATCGATGTCCCAGGCCATCCGGATCCAATCAACCGCAATCCCGGCCAGCTCACTCACGATGCGCTCATGGGCTTCCCCGAAAGCGGCACACTTCACACTATCCAGGTTAAGCACGCCAATGACCTGGTCGTTAAGAAGAAGCGGAACCGCCAGTTCGGAGCGGGTATTGGAATTCAGGGCCACGTAACGCGGGTCGCGAGTGACATCATCGACCCGCTTCGGACGTCCGACACTGGCCACCCATCCGGTGATCCCTTCTCCGATTTTGAGTTTGGTGCCCCGGGCGTAACTGCCCAGGCCAATCGACACCTCAATGTCCAGTGCCTTGGTATTCGGGTTAAGCAGCATCACGGATCCTGAATCGGCTCCGGTCTGGTCCATGGCAATGGTGAGAATATGACGCAGCAGGGCCTCGGGGTCCAACAGCAGATCGAGGTTACCTGATTCCAAAGGAGCCTTCATGGAATTCTTTATTCAGCTTCCAGAAACTGGGCGGCACTTTTCTCGAGGGCCCGGATTAATTTCCTCCCCCGTGCCCGGTCTTTTAGTTGGGATCCGTCTGGCTCCTGGAGATAAAAAGTGTCCAGGGCCATGCCCTTTTCCGTGGTAATGCGCGCTGAACGGATGATGAGATCCTGATCCGAGATGACTGTAGAAACCAGGTAAAGCAGACCGAGCCGATCCGGTGCTTTTACATGCAGCAGGGTGTGGTCGATCGAACCATCGTTATCGAGCCCGAATTCCGGCTGAATTTCATTCGAATCCAGTGTAATGAAGTCAGTGCGGCGGCGGCTGCGCGGAATGTCACGGACCGGATCATAGGCATCATCGATAAGGGCCTGCTTCAATTGCGCGGTAAATTTTTCGCGGTCGTAGGGATTCGAAGCCGCTTCACATTTCTCCGTGCTGACCCGGAAGGTATCGACGAGGATATTATCCTTCCGCGTCCAAATGTCTGCGCTGACAATCATCAGGCCGGTCACGGAAAAGGCACCGCATATTTTGGAGAAGACTCTTTCATTATCCCAGGTCACGATCGTGACCTCGGAGCATCCAATCGCGGGGCGGTTCTCCCAACCAATGACCGGCTCCAGGGATTGCTCGACGGACGCGGCCTGGACCTGGTTGCGGATAAATTCATGGACCAGTTCAATCTGCCGGGTGATACGTTCCTCATTGCGATAGTGGAGATAGCTCGATGGCAGGAGATTAAAGTGGGCGTCGAATTCCTCATCGGTAACCGAGTCTTCCAGATTGGCGCGCACTTGTTTCAGAACCCTCTGATGCTCCGCCTGCTCACGCTCACTGAATTCTTTTTCACCGGATAAGAATATCTGCAGAGTCCGGTGATAAAGCTGCCAGACTAATCCTTCCTTCCAGTTAGACCAGTTGCTGTCGCCGGTGCCTTTCCCATCGGCGAAACTTAGAAGCATGAGAAGATCTAGTCGCTCAGCGTCACCGACAATCTGGGCAAATTCACGCGATGTAAACGGATCGTCGAGATTCTTGCGGCAGGCGAATTCTGTCAGAGTGGAGTGGTGATCGACCAGAAAGGTTAGCGTGTTGAGTCGGTCTCCGCGCAGTTTTAGCCGCTTCGCACATTTAACCGCCAGTTGCGTGCCCACCTCCGCATGATTAGAGGTATTGGCGGCTTTACCGGTGTCGTGGAGGATAAGAGCCAGGTAGAGCAAATCCGACTGTTCGCATTTTTCCAAAAGCGGGCGATAACTCCGGTAGGGTGGCTCATCGGTATCGAGCACCCGGTCCAGTTGATCAAGGCAGACGAGGGTGTGTTCATCGGCCGTGTAACGGTGATAAAATTCATGTTGCACCAGGCAGGTCAGGGGTTGAAATTCGGGAATCAATTTTCCCAGCACCCGAGTCTGGTGCATCAGGCGCATGATCCCCCCCACTTCTCCTTTATGGCTGAGGATATCCAGCAGCATGTCACGGAATTCAGGCTGACGGAGGGTGCTTCGGTTCAGGTGACGCGCCTGATGACGGATCGTCAATTCCAGCTCGGCACTGAGCCCGGCCTGATGCCGCTGCGCCAGTTGAAAGATGCGTACGATCCGTCGGGGATCCTCCACCAGGTAGTCTTCTTCGGTGACACTCAGTTCCCCATCCCGCAAGATAATATTATCCCATTGCTTCTCTTTTCTCAACTTCCGGGGAACCAGATGCTGCAAGAACCCGTTCCGGTGTTCATCCAGTCCGCTCATCCGGCGGGCCGCCAGATTGGAAAGATGAAAGAGGTTAAAGCTGTGCTCGTAGTAGTCCTTCATCAAGGCTTCGGTCTTACGCAGGATTCCCTCCTGCGGGTATCCGAACATAAGAGCCATTTCCCCCTGTAGCCCGAGGCTGAGAATTTCCGTCGGGCGGCGGGTGTGGTAATGGAGGGCATTGCGGACGCGGGTGATGAAATCGACCGCCTGCACTACCTCCTTGCACTCGCTGGCCGACAGCCATCCGGCCTTTTCCATCTCCACCGGTGAATTTATCCCCTGCGCCACCTGCGCCACCCAAAGGAGATGGTGATAATCCCGCAGTCCGCCGCAGCCATTCTTCACGTGGGGCTCCTGGAGGAAAACCGTATTCTCATATTTGGCATGACGGCTACTCTGGTCGCTCATTCGCCACTCGAGAAATTTCTGTTCCCTGCCTTTGATGCATAATCGGTGAAACCGCCTCTTGAATTCCGATGCCAGGGCCTCGTCCCCGCAGATTGTTCGGGCGTCGATCATGGCGGTGGTGTTAAGAAAATCCTCCTTGCCCTGCCGGATGGCCTCGTTGATGTCGCGGCTGGAGTGCCCGACTTTGAGACCGATATCCCAGAGCATGTAGAGGATATGTTCGACCACGTCAGCGATGTAGCGTGCCTTGACCGATTTAGGAGAGCAGGCTTCATGCAGGAACATCAGGTCAATGTCACTCTCCGGCGACATTACCTCACGCCCGAATCCACCGACTGCCAGCAGAGTCATCCGCACGGATTCTTCTCCAAGTGCGTGCGAGCGGTCCGTCCCTTCGACCGCTCCCTGATAGAGGTGCCGGAGAACAACGCTTATCAAGTCAGAACGCTTACGCCCGAGGGCGACTCCCCCCTCACCGGCCTTGTGATTAAGCCAGAGCCGATGCTCCTCGATCTTGAGAAAGCGGCGGTATAAGTCCAGCAGATCGCCCGACTTCAAATGAGCCTGGCGGATCAGCTTGCTTTCCGCATGCTTGAGAACCTTTTCCAGATGCTGGGCCATAGAGCTGGTAAAGTAATCGCTTTAACAAATTAAGCCAAGACTGATAAGCTCACCTCCTCATGATGGATATGCGCTCAGATCTTCCCGTTATCGGAACCGGCCTCGATCTGGTCGAGTGCCGCCGCATTGCCGAGTCCATGCAACGGTTCGGAGACCGGTTTCTCAATCGGATTTTTCTGCCGGATGAACTCAAGTATTGCCTGGCGCAGAAATACCCTGAGCGCCACCTGGCCGCTCGCTTCGCAGCCAAGGAGGCCCTGAGTAAAGCCTTTGGCACCGGGATCGGCCACCAGATCGGGTGGAAAGATCTGGAAATCTGCCGCGATAACCTGGGTGCTCCCTACGTTAAACTCCATGGCAAGGCGCAACAACTCGCCCATGAAAAAGGCGAGGCCTGCGCCATGGTCAGCCTCACCCACACCGATGATTACGCCGCCGCCTCGGCCCTTCTCGTCCGGGCGGAGTCCTCCCCATGAAAATTCTCTCTCCAGATACCATCCAGGCCTGGGAAGCCCGAACCATCGACGGCGGAACCCCGGTGCAGCTTCTAATGAAAGAGGCGGTCATGGGCATGTTTCATTATATCCAGTCCCGCTTCCGGCACCGGAATATTCTCATCCTGGCCGGAAAGGGACACAATGGAGATGATGCCCTCTGGCTGGGATATCTCCTGAAACAGAACGGGCACCAGGTCTCCGTGATCCTCTCTCACCCGCCTGACGAACGTAACCCGCCTGACGACTCTCCCATTAGCGAAATGTCGGAAGGTGCCTCCGTCTGGCCGGATCATCCGCCGCACCTTTTCGCCCGCAGCCCCTGTCTCATCATCGATGGCCTGCTTGGCCTCGGTGCGGGTGGGCATCCCCGCGAGCCGGTGGCCTCCATCATCCGTTGGCTGGAATCCCAACGCCGGGCCTGCGATCATCTCCTCAGCGTCGATGTGCCCAGCGGACTGGATGCCGCCACCGGATCTGCCGGTGACCCCTGCATTCAGGCAGACACCACCCTCTGCATCGCCGCCGTTAAAACGGGTCTACTACCCGACCGGGCCGCCCCCTTTGTCGGACGCTTGTATGGAATCCCCATCTCCCTGGAGTCTCCGGGACCCGAGGCCGCGCTGAACTTCTTCGATGTCAACATGGCCCGCAACCTCATTCGACGCCTCCCGGCCGACAGCCATAAACACAGACGGGGCCGCGTCTCCATCTGGGCCGGATCTCCGGGTATGGCCGGGGCCGCCATCCTCTCCTCCCGCGCCGCCCTACGTGCTGGGGCCGGACTGGTGCGCTGCTTTTGCCACCCGGATATCCTTTCGCTGGTGGCAGCAGCCACTCCGGAAGTCATGACCCACCCTCTCGACTCCTCTGGCCACCTCCCTCCGGAAGCCCTCGACTCCGATGCCCTCCTGGCCGGACCGGGAATCGGAATCAACCCCCAATCCGAAGCAGCCCTGACCCGGCTCATTTCTGATTACTCGGGCCAACTGGTTCTCGATGCCGATGCCCTCCGCATCACCGCCCGCCAGCCCCGCCTTCATTCCGCGCTAGCTTCCCTTTCCGCTCAACCCATCCTCACTCCCCATCCGGGTGAATTCCGTGAAATCGCCCCGGAGGCACCTGCCGACCGGATGGAGGCTGCCCTCCAGTGGGCCGCCTCCGCCGCCTCGCCTGCTATTTTAGTGCTGAAGGGACAGCGCACCCTTGTCGCCTCCTCTGCGGGTGCTGTCACCGTGAACGGCTCCGGTAATCCGGGGATGGCGACCGCCGGGATGGGGGATGTCCTCGCCGGCATCATCACTGGCCTCACCGCCTCCGGCACCCCCCCGGAAAACGCCGCCCGCCTCGGATGCTTCTGGCATGGTGCCTCCGCTGACCACCTCGCCCATCATCAGGGCGAACCCTCCATCACCGCCGGTGATGTCATCGGATCACTGGGCGACAGTTGGAAGTGGATCACCGAGGGTAGCTCTTAGACAGCCTCTTAACCCGACTCGAGCATCCAGGCCCATGCGGGAAGCACTTCGATGGCTGTCGGGATCTCAATCCCCAGGTTTTGTGATCGGGATGTAAGAATCAATTGACGGTCGACAGAGATGGTTTTTCCAGCTGCTTCCAGCCCCCGTATTTCACGCTGAAGCGTCTCCGGATCATCGAGATCAGCGGCTACTTGGATCAGACACTGACTCCCATCCGTGTTACGACTCAGGAAGTCTACTTCGTAGCCCTCGAACGTTTTTACGTAGGCGGATTCCGCTCCGCGTCTCATTAATTCATTGTGCACCGCCACCTCAAGAGCGTGTCCGAGGTTTTGTTTCTGGCTGCGATCAAAAACAGGGCCAATGGCCGGGTCGGCCGGATAAATCTTGCGTGGGTTGACCTGACGGCGTTTTTCCGAATCGGTCGCCACAGGAATGGCACGCAGAAGAAATGCGTCCTCGAGATGATCCAGAATTTGGTAGAGGGTTTCACGCCCGACTGCCACGCCCTGTGACTTGAGATCGGCCTCAAATTTTGTCACACTAAACAGGCCTCCGGGGTTGCCCAGCAACCGGCGTGTCATCCAACGCAGGGCGGTCACGTTGGTGATGTCATGCCGCTCAACGATGTCGCGCAGAAGGACGGCGTCAATGTAGCTTTGGATGAGCTGTCGCCTGTCTGTCAGGGCAAGGTTCTGTGCCTCCGGGAATCCGCCGACCTTCAGGTAATCCATGAACCACCCATCAAATGGTGCTTTTTTGCGTGCCGTCATCTTCTGGTAATCATCCGGCTCTGGTTTGCCATGATGCCGGAGAAATTCTCCAAATCCGAAAGGGTGAATGACGACCTCCCAGGCACGACCGCGCATCGCAGTAGCCAGATCCCGGCTGAGGAGTCGAGCGGATGATCCGGAAAGTAAGATGTTATAATATCCCTCATCCAACATGCGCCGCACAAAGGCTTCCCATCCCGTCACGGACTGAATCTCATCCAGAAATAGTGTGCCTCGCAACTCAGCCCGCTCCGGAAAAAGTCTTTGTAAGGTGACGGGTATGAGATCAAGATCGGAGGTTTCCATTCCGGCCAGGCGTTCGTCCTCAAAATTAAAATAGACTAAGCTTTCCTCCGCCGCTCCATTGGAGATCATCTCATTCCGGACTTGATGCAGAAAGTACGTTTTTCCGGCACGCCTCATCCCGATCACACACACTGCCTTGCCGGAAATTCGTGGAAATGCCGCATCGCGTGTGGTCAGGGAACCACGGAATGGCTCCACTCCGGCCATAATTTTTTCAGTAATTACCTGTTCATATGAGACTTTCATAAAGTCCAAATATATATCTTATCAGACTTCTGTAAATACTATTAAAAATTTCTCGTATGGGTGCCCTCATTCGCATCCAGAGAAAGCGCGAACCGCTTCCGTTTGGAGAATTCGAGGTTTGTGCTGTCGAACCATCGCTCGGAGTTTAAGCAAATGAACAACTGATGGTCAGATCACATATGCGTAGCATTGTAAACCTTCGCACATGGGCGCTTGACGGCATCATGGCTACGAGGGGATAGTCTTAGGGATGCTCTTAAGGCACAGTAAAGCCAGACGGCTCAGTTATCAGATCATCGACGGGATGCTGGCTGGGGTCGCTCTCCTGTTGGCCTATGCAGTCCGGGAAGGTCCATTGCAATGGCTCTCGGACGAGAAGATTCTGACCCCGTTAGGGCTGTCCTACGAACTCCCTGAAATTCCCGACCTCGGCTATTTTGTCTGGTTTATTCCCGCCCTCATGCTCGTCACTCCCGTCGTCCTGACTCACCTGCGCTTATATCAACTGACTTTGACTCAACGGAATGCCTACGTGATTAATCTCGCCGCCCAAGCGGCCATCATCCTTTTTCTACTATTACTGGTTCTGCAATTTCTGACCCGCAGCTACCCGAGCCGGACCGTCTTCATTATCTTTATCCCCTGTTTCATTTCCCTGATCTTTTTCCGCCACCTCATCAGCATGTATTACCGCTACCAACTGGCAAAAAAAGGTGTCGGATTTAAAAAGCTGCTCATCGTCACCGATAACCCCGGAGAAACCCGCTGGTCTCAAGTCCTCGAAGAACATCCGGAATACGGATTTAAACTCGGAAGAGAAATCGATGTCCGCCAGTTCGATCTCGATCACTTCATCAACTCCCTGCATGAGGCCGCCGCCCACCTCGTCATTTTTGACATCCGCGAGGGCGAAATCGAATCCGTCAATGCCGGCATCCGTGCCTGTGAGGATGAAGGGATCGAAGCCTGGTTCTCAACCACCTTCATCCAAACCCGCCTAGCCAAGACCAAAGTCGATTACTTCGATAACACCCCCCTGCTGATTTTTACTTCGACTCCGGATGATTCCTGGTCCCTAATGGTCAAGGAATTGTTCGACCGGGTTGTAGCCGCCATCCTCCTCATCTGCCTCGCACCGGTATTCCTCCTCATCAGCCTTCTCATCCGCGCCTCCTCCCCCGGGCCCGCCTTTTTCCGCCAGGAACGCAGCGGCCTCTTCGGGCAGCCCTTCGTGATGTATAAATTCCGCTCCATGACCACCGATGCCGAACAAAAATTGGACGAATTAAAAAATTACAACGAAATGAGCGGGCCTGTCTTCAAGGTCAGCCATGACCCCAGAATCACACCCATCGGGCACTGGCTGCGGCGCACCAGCCTCGATGAACTGCCCCAGCTTATCAATATCGTGCGCGGTGAAATGAGCCTGGTAGGACCGCGCCCCCTGCCCATCTATGAAACGCTGGCCATTTCACAAAACGAGCAACGTCGCCGCCTCAGCGTAAAGCCCGGCCTCACCTGCCTCTGGCAAATCCGGGGACGTAACCAAGTCACTGATTTCCATGAATGGGTGCGCCTCGACCTCGAATACATCGATAACTGGTCCCTCTATCTCGACTTTAAAATCCTGCTCGGAACGGTTCCCGTCGTCCTGACCGGAGCCGGAGCGAAATAACCTATGTCCGCTCCCGGTCGATCTGACCTCCTGAACCTGCCTCCTTCTCAGTGGGATCTAGGCCCCTGGCCTGCCTACCGTCGCGACCAGATTGCTCACTGGATCTACCGGCAACAGGTCTCTGACTTCAGTGCCATGCAGAACCTGCCCGCCGAACTCAGAGACTATCTCGATAGACACTATGACCTCCGGATACTCCACCTGCGCGAGGCTCAGGGATCAGAGGACACCACCCGTAAATTCCTCTTTGGCCTCCCGGCCGGGGATGCCGTCGAATGCGTCCTCATCCCCGCCTCCCCCGCACTCTATGGGGAGCGCTCCGACCGCCATACCCTCTGCATTTCCTCACAGGTTGGCTGTGCCTATGGCTGCAAGTTCTGTGCCAGCGGCCTCGATGGCTGGAAAAGACACCTCGCCCCGTCCGAAATTACCGCCCAAATCATCGAAACACAGAGAGAGTCAGGCGTTCCGATCCATAACCTCGTCTTTATGGGTATGGGCGAACCCATGGCCAACTACGAGAACGTCCGCCGCGCCATCGAAATTATCAACGCCCCCTGGGGCCTGAACATCGGGGCGCGTAAAATCACCATCTCCACCAGTGGACTGGTCCCGCAGATCCGGCAACTGGCCGACGACCCGCTGCAAATCCGCCTCGCCGTCTCCCTCCACGGAGCCACCAATGAGGTCCGGGACCGGATCATGCCCATCAACCGGAAATACCCGCTCTCTGAGTTAATGGCCGCCTGCCGCTACTATTGCGAACGCAAGAAGCAGAAACTGACCTTCGAATATATCCTCATCCGCGGAGTCAACGACTCCCCCGCCGACGCCCGCCAACTGGCCCAACTCACCACCTCCCTGATGGCCAAAATCAATCTCATCCCCTACAACCCCGTCGAAGGTCTCGAATGGGAACGCCCCGCAGACTCCACCATCCAGGCTTTCGCCTCCGAACTCCGATCCCGCCATACCGTTACCACCCTCCGCCTCGAAAAAGGAAAAGACATCGACGCCGCCTGCGG
>CAYTLD010000070.1:0-10167 GCA_964438585.1 uncultured Blastochloridaceae bacterium
CCCCGTCATGATGCATCTGTGACGTCTTCCCATGCATAAGCACCTCCGCCCGCACAATCTCCGCTCCATGGACGTGACAGATACACTGATGCCCCAGACAAACGCCTAGCACCGGCACCCGGCTGCCCAGATTGCGGATCAGGTCGTTGGAAATTCCCGCATCGTCCGGTGTGCCCGGGCCGGGGGAGATGACCAGGTGCGATGGATTGAGCGCCGCCGCCTCCTCAACCGTAATCCGGTCATTCCGGAACACCTGAATCTGCACGCCCAACTCACCAAAGTATTGCACCAGGTTATAGGTAAATGAGTCGTAGTTATCGATGACCAGTAACATGAACTCATAACTATGCCGGTACCTGCAGGAAAATCAAGGTTCTCAAAAAGTCGGATGGCCGTCACTAACTCAGGGCAATTCGCGCGAGAGGGAGAGGGCCCGGATGGCTGCCTTGGCCTTGTTGACGGATTCGGCGAATTCGCCTTCCGGTGTCGAATCCGCCACCAGTCCGCCCCCGGCCTGGACGTAGGCGTTACCGCCTTTGATGACGATAGTGCGGATGGCGATGCAACAATCCAGGTTACCGGAAAACCCGAAATACCCGACCGCACCGGAATAGACCCCTCGGTTGGTGGGTTCGCCTTCGGCAATAATTTGCATCGCCCGCACCTTGGGTGCTCCGCTGACGGTGCCAGCGGGGAAAGTCGCCCTGAGGACATCATAGGCCGTCAATCCGGGCTTTAGGCTCCCGACGACGTGAGAGACAATGTGCATGACGTGGGAGTAGCGTTCGATTTCCATGAACTCGGTCACCTTGACCGTGTCATAGTCACAGACCCGCCCCACATCATTCCGTCCCAAATCCACCAGCATGACATGTTCGGCCCGTTCCTTGGGATCGGCCAGCAGGTCGCGCTCCATTTCGGCATCTTCCCGGGGGTCATCCCGCCGGGGACGGGTGCCGGCGATGGGATGCACCTCGACCTGCCCCTCCTCAGAGCGCACGTGGGTTTCCGGCGAACTGCCGACCAGGGCCAGGTCATCGAGTTCGAGGCAGAACATGTAGGGGGAGGGATTGATAAAGCGCAGCACCCGGTAGAGATCAATCGCGCTCCGGTGATAGGGAACCGCAAACCGCTGGGAGGGCACGACCTGGAAAATATCTCCGGCACGGATGTATTCCTGCATCCGGCGGGTCATGGCGATGTATTCATCCCGGGTCATGTTGGGCTCGGATTCCAGCTCCTGATCGGTTTCGACCGGGGCCAGACCCTCAGACTCCGAACCTCTATTCAAGATATCCGCCAGCCGATCAATGACTGCGCACGCTTCCTCATAGGCCGCCTCCGGATCATCTCCCACCTCCACATTGGCCACCAGTTGTATCTTGCGCTTGTGATGATCGAAGATGAGCAGGGAGCGGGTCACGATGAAAAGCGCGTCCGGGATATCGAGGTCATTATTCCCGGTGGTGGGAACAGTCGGTTCAAAGTAGCGCACCGCTTCATAGGCGAGAAACCCGACCGCCCCCCCGTAGAACAAGGGCAGGCCATCGAGAGGTGCCGGACGGTAGCGCTCCATCAATTTTTGCAATTCCTCCAGCGGGTCACCCTCCGCCTCCCATTGCCTCGATGCCTCATGTGCATCGGCTCCGCTGAATTCCCGCAGTGATACCACTCCGTCCCGAAAAGAAAAAATCCTGGCCGGATCCGCCCCGACAAACGAATAACGTCCGAAGACCTCCGCATTTTCCGCCGACTCGAGCAGAAAGCGGTGGGTGGCACCGTCTAATTTACGATAGGCGCCAATCGGTGTGATCATGTCGGCAATCACCTCGCGATAGACCGGGATCAGATTGGCGGTCTGCGCCGCTTCCAGGAAGCGCTCTTTATTCGGATGTAACATTACTGAGAGCATCGCGCAAAGCGGGCCGAACCGCAATACCCTGCTGGTGCAAATATGATTTCAATTCGGCCACCGTCATTTCTCCAAAATGGAACAGGCTGGCCGCCAGGACCGCATCGGCACCGCCCTGGCTCAAAGCTTGGGCAAAGTGGTCCATCTGTCCCGCACCCCCGCTGGCAATGATGGGAACCGGAACCGCCTCCGAGGCTGCCCGGCTCAGGGCCAGATCGTAACCCTCACGAGTCCCGTCCGCATCCATGCTGGTCAAGAGGATTTCGCCCGCGCCCCGGCTGACCCCTTCCCGGATCCACTCGATCGCGTCCCGTCCGGTCGGGGTTCGCCCACCGTGGGTGAATACCTCCCACCCTCCGTCGATCCGCCTTTTGGCATCGACGGCCAGCACGATACACTGGGAACCGAAGGCGGAGGCTCCCTCGGTGATCAATTCGGGGCGGTTGACGGCGGCGGTGTTCAGGCTCACCTTATCCGCCCCGGCCCGGAGCATCCGGCGGATACCCGCCACCTCCCGGATTCCTCCGCCCACGGTCAGCGGCATAAAAACCTGCTCAGCAGTCTGGCGCACGACCTCGACCATCGTCTCCCGCCCCTCACTGGAGGCGGTGATATCGAGAAAAACCAGCTCGTCCGCCCCCTGACGGTCGTAGGCGCAGGCTGCCTCCACCGGATCACCGGCATCCCGGATTTCCACAAAGCGCACCCCCTTGACGACACGGCCTCCGTCCACATCGAGGCAGGGAATGATTCGTTTGGCCAGCATCTTACTCGGATTTCCTTTGTCTATTCATCGGGAAGAGGAACTACAGCATCTGGCGGAAAAATTGCACGATTGAAAAAACAATATCCATAATTCCTGAAAAAACTGTTCTCTTTCCCCGCGATGCTTGGTTAGTATATTAAATAAGCTCTAAAAAGTGCGGCCCCTACTAAATTCAACTACAACATCAAGGCTTATGAAAGAAAACGACGAATTCAAGGAACAACCAGCGCCCGAAGAAAGCGAAAATGCTCAGAAGCAGGAAACGACAGGGGAAGGGCAGGTGCTTCGAATAGACGACCACCTGGCCGAGCCGCAGGATCCGGTCTTGAAAAGCGAGCCCACCCCCATTGACACCAGTGCCCATAAATTCGATCTGGAGCCCCCCTCGACGGAGCCGGCGCACGCTCCCCGACCGGCCTATGAGGATTTGGGTGAACTTCCCTCCCATTACGGAACCCGCCGGCTCTTCCTGGCCGCCCGTGATCCCTATTGGATTTTCTCCTATTGGGATCTGAGCTTCGACCACCTCGCCGATGCCGAACGCCGCGCTCATGACGGCAAGGTTTTCCTGCAACTCTACCTGGAAAACGGTGAGCGGGTTCAGCAAATCCAGATTCAACCCTGGTCCCGTGAATGGATGCTGCATGTCCCCTCCCCCGACACCACCTTCTATGCGGAAATCGGCACCTACCATCACGATGGTCACTTTGAAATTCTCGCCCGCTCCAACCGCGCCCAAACCCCACGAGCTGATGTCTCATCCAATACGCAGGCCCGCTTTGTCACCATTCCCTTCACCATTCCTTTCAGCGAATTAAAGAAAATGGTCGAGGGCCTGAGCCTGGAAGGGGAGGACATTGCCGCCACCCTCTGCCGCCTCCAGGAGGAGGGGCACCCGCTCCCTTTTCCCTTTGAAGGAAAAAAGGAACTGACGGCTGAGGAGCAGGAAAAACTCACCGAAGCCCTCGGGACTGAGTTGATCCGCCGAACCTGGAGGGGATCAGAAGAAGTGATCGAACTCTTCAGCCAACGCTTCGATCTCCGGCCCACCTCCGGTGCCTGGCCTCCCTCCAGCCATTGGATGGCGCCCACCAGTCTCTCCAGCCCCTTTGGCGGGGGGCGTGACTTCTTTATGCACCTCAATGCCGAACTCATCATCTACGGAGGCACCCACCCGGACGCGACCCTCCGCATTGATGGAAAGGAAATCCAGCTTCAGGGAAATGGCACCTTCCACTTTCACTATAATTTTCACGACGGCACCTTCCACATCCCGGTGGAGGCCACCTCACCGGATGGTGCCGAAACCCGCTCCGCCATGCTCTCGTTTTTACGGGCCAGCGCACAGGGCGATAATGTCGAATCCACCCCTCAAGATCCCCTGCGCCCCGGACCGGCAGGGAAACAAGACTGACCGATAATCCACCCTAAACCCCCTCCCTCTCTTATGCCCCAAGGATACCTCTCACTCGTTCTTCACGCGCACTTACCCTACGTGCGGCACCCGGAATATGACCAGTTTCTGGAAGAAGACTGGCTCTTCGAGGCCATTACGGAAACCTATATCCCGCTCATTAACATGATGGACGGCCTGGTCAAAGACGGGATCGATTTCCACCTGACCATGTCCATGACTCCGCCGCTCTGCAGCATGCTCCGCGACGGACTCCTGCAAGACCGCTACCTTCAACACCTGCACCACACCATCGAGCTGACCCATAAAGAATGCGAACGCACCAAAGGTGACCCGGTCTTTGAAGAACTGGCCTGGTTTTACCGCCACCGCCTCGAAAATTGCCGCGATGTCTTCCTCGGATACGGCAAGGATCTGGTCGCCGCCTTCCGAAAATTCCAGGATATCGGAAAACTGGAAATCATCACCTGCGGTGCCACCCACGGATTCCTGCCCATGATGATGGAGCACCCGGAAGCCGTCCGCGCCCAGATCATGGTCGCCCGCGACCATTACCGCGAGTGCTTCGGACGGGATCCGCGCGGCATCTGGCTCCCGGAATGCGCCTACGTGCCCGGTGTGGAAAAATTTCTTCAGGAAGCGGAAATCCGATGGTTCATCCTCGATACCCACGGAGTCATGTATGCCGAACCCCAGCCGCGCTACGGTGTCTATTCCCCGGTCTTCACCCACTCCGGCCCCGCCGCCTTCGGGCGCGACCTCGAGTCGAGCAAGCAAGTCTGGAGTGCCGAAGAAGGCTATCCGGGAGATGGCAACTACCGCGATTTTTACCGTGATGTCGGGTTCGATCTGGACTTCGAATACGTCAAACATCATATCCAGCCCAACGGCCTGCGTAAATTTACCGGACTTAAATACTACCGCATCACCGGAAAAACCCCGCACAAGGAACCCTATCGCCCCCAGGTGGCGGACCAATTAACCGCCGACCACGCGGGCAATTTCCTCTTCAACCGGGAAAAACAGATCGAACACCTGCACGGCGTCCTCGGCCACCAGCCCGTCATCCTCTCGCCCTACGATGCCGAACTCTTCGGCCACTGGTGGTTTGAAGGTCCTCAATTCCTCAACTATCTGCTGCGAAAAATCGCCTGTGACCAGGATGTCTTCAAGACCATCACCCCCTCGGAATACCTGGAAAAATTCCCCACCCAGCAACTCGTCCAACCCTGCGCCTCCTCCTGGGGAGCCAACGGCCACAATGAAGTCTGGGTCGAGGGATCCAACACCTGGATTTATCCCCACCTCCATGCCGCTGCCGGTCGCATGACCGAACTGGCCCGCCAATTCCACGACTGCTACGGATTAACCGAGCAGGCCATGAAGCAAGCCGCCCGTGAGTTGCTCCTGGCCCAATCCAGCGACTGGGCCTTCATCATGAAAACCGGCACCATGGTCCCCTACGCCGTCAAACGCACCAAAGACCACCTCATCCGCTTCAATCGCCTCTACGACCAAATCAAAGGCAATTGCATCGACACCGAATTCCTCAACAACTGCGAGTGGAGAAATCCCATCTTCAAGAATATCAACTGGAAGTATTACGCTTGACCCTTAAGCTTCCTTTCCTCCAGACATACAACGAAGCCCTCCGAAGCTTCAGCGCAGGACGGGCGAGTGGCGGAACCCCCATCTTCCACAATATCAACTGGCGATACAATGCCTGATCGACAAACCCATATGAGGTAACCCGATGGGCTTCACCATCTTGAGAAAATGAAGGCTGACCAAAACCGGAAAATCTGCTATTCATTAGCTCAGTGAAGCCGAGAAAAGTATACTTGGATACCTCCGTCATCGGCGGCTACTTCGATGAAGAGTTCAAAGAAGCCACCCGCCGCCTGTGGGAACTGGCCGAAGCCGGAGAATATGAGTTTGCCAGTTCCGAAGTCACCAAGGGTGAAATGATCGATGCACCCGAGCATGTCCGGGCACTCTTTGAATCCACTTTTGCCGAACTCCTGACGATCACCGAAGATGCCCGCATGTTGGCTCAAGATTACCTGAAACACCAGGTTGTCACCGAAAACTACTACCAGGATGCCCTGCATGTGGCCGTGGCGACCGTGGAAGGGATCAATCTGCTGGCAAGCTGGAACTTCAAACATCTGGTAAATATCCATCGCGAAGAGGCCTTTAATGCGGTAAACTTGCTGAATGGTTATCCGCAACTGCGGATCGTCACCCCAAAGGAACTTGAGTTATGAAACTGAGCCAAGAACTAAAAAACGCGCCGACTATTCCGGGCTTTCGTGCTGTGGAAGAATCCCGCAAGTGGAAAGAAGCCGCAGGCCTGAAAATTAAAGACATGAGTGCGGCCGAGATGAGGGAGTACTTGGATAAACACTATCCTTCGATCCCCCGTGCCAAAAGCCGCGCCTACCACCAATAGGGCCTATTCTATGGGGTCATAGAAAAAGGGTCACCCATTAGCGGAAGAGAAGAAGGGGTCACCATTCTTGACAAAACCTGAGGCTCGCAGAATGCCTACTCCTCAAAAGTGCTGGTAGCTTAAGCCAGATCTACCGAAGATGTATGGAAGGGCATAATAATCCGCTGCGGCTTCAAATTCTGACAGAGCCTCAGGGTGGAAATCATATTTCATCAGGCATATTTTTGCCTAATTTTATCGATAGCTTCTTCTCCGGGAATCCAAATCACATTTCCAGTGCGCAATTCCTGTACCCTGCGGTTTGCTTCTACCTTCCACAAATCATGGATGCATCCGTCTTCTGCCGGATCCAGGCTCTCTACAAGCTGGTCGGCTAAAAGTGCTCTCGCCTCAATTGGAAGAGTGAGTGCCTCCACGGCAATTTCTTCAACGCGCATGCCCATAACTAGCAATGTAGGAGGTCGCTGGACAATGGCAAGGAAGCATTAGTTTTAGCTGCCTGCGCCGCCTATAGAACTATTTCCCGCGCTTAATTTCGATGATATCGGATCCTTCTCTGGGAAGAGCGTAGAGGGCATGGACTTCATCGAGGGCCTCGCCGAAGGCGTGAATTTCCTCCTCATCCATGAGCAGGCAGGCCGTCGAGAATGCGTCCGCGTGGGCCGCCGACCCGGTGATTACCCAGACCCGCTGGAAGGCATAGTCCGGCGCCTTCCCGATATCGGGATGAATGACATGCGATCCCAGTTCTCCGATTCCGCTGGAACTCAGGGCCTCTCCATCCTGGAGGTGGATGTCCCGGCGATTCCCTGAACCGCGCAGGACAAAGCTCCACTCCCGGTCCCCCACACGCAGGTGAGTGCTGGCCCCAGACGAGAGCAAAAAGGAATCCGCTCCCAAATCCAACAGCATCGCCGCCATTTCATCGAGGGCAAAGCCCTTGCCAATCCCTCCCAGGTCCACCTGCCGCCCGGCCTCGACACAGGTGATTCGCGGTCGTTCCGGGTCGAGGAATATTTTTCCCTCTGGCGAATCTTCCGCCCGATCTTCCCCCCGTGCCGTATGCGCGCCCAGGGTGGGGTCGAATAATCCGGCCGTGAGTTCGCAGGCGTTGAGGGCGGCGCGCAGGCAACGGTCGGTAGCCTCGGTCAAAAAGGTGGACTGGCCGGGTTCCAGCCGGTTGATACGGCTGATCTCACTGTCGGGCCGGTAGCGGCTGAGTTCGGCTTCGAGTTCTTCGAGCAGGCGCATGGCATTGCCCGCCCAGATTTCCGCCTTTTTCCGGTCAGGGTGATCGATGCGCAGACCGAAGGTGGTATTCATGGCCGGCACCTGAAAGTGGGGTGGGGTGGATTCGGTTTCGTTCATAATTCAGGATCCTCCAGGTAGCGGTTCCAGAGAGATTGCTCCACCGCGATGGTGACCGGAAACTCGTGTCTGAGGCCCTTGGGCAGAAGGACGTGAGATGACTCGATCGCACTGGCGGCCTCCGGTGACGTCGGCAGCAGGATGAGAATGGGCCATTGCTGCAATTCATCCTCCCACTCCGGCCAATAGCCGACCGTGCCGCATTCACGCAAATACCAGGGCAGTGGCCAGTATTGAGTTCCGACCACAGGCACGACGTCCGCGCCCTCCCCGATCACCTGCAAGTCTCGTATTAGAGGGGCAATAGATGCCACATCGCGCGAAGTCGGGACGTAGGCGTAGGGATTCCGGGAATCCGTGGCCAGTCTTCCAACCGCGAGTGACGCCTGCTGGTATTGAAAGACCAGAAGGGAAAGCAGCACCCCTCCGGTGATGAGAAAGGGGAAAATACGTCGGGAAGTTAGATGGACGAGCCAGAGCGTCAATGCCCCGGCGGCAGCCAGGCAGATGTGAAACCACCCCAGCATGGCCAGCCAGGGAGTCTTGTAGGAGAGCAGAGAAAAAATCGCCAGGTGCATGAGCCCCGCTTCGAGGAAAAAACGGAGTCGGCGGCTGAGTGGATTCTTTCCGCACCCCGGCCAATACAGTGTCAATGCGATCAGGAGCAGTCCTCCCTCACTCCACCAGCCACCCGCCTGATGCTTGGGCCAGGCCAGCATCTCGAGATAGTAAAACCACGGCTTCCCGTGCCCGGCACCGGTTTCATAGACCAGATAGGTCCGGAAAAAATCGATCACCCCGGCGGGATGGCTGCCCCCGGAAGAATAAAACCAGAATACCATGGCCGCAGATAAGAAAATGGCACCAACTGCCGGAAAAGCCCAGAGGCGGGAGTTGGCTTTTAGATCTTTTTCATTTAATCCTCCTGACCGCCAGATCCAGAGTGTTCCCGCCGCCGACCAGGCCAGAAGGCTGACGACAAACGTTTCACGGGTCACTGCCATTCCTCCCACGCCCACCCCCACCAGCAGGGCCGCCCAGGCCCTCCACGCTTTGCACGACGAAGCGATCACCAGCCCGAGCAGCGCGATGGAGGAAAAAAACACCAGCAGTGGCTCGTGAATAAACATGCGTGAGTAATAAACCAGGAAGGGCGAGGTCGAGACCAGTGCCATGGCCACCAATCGCCGCCAGCCGAAACCGACCAGTCCGCCCGCCAGCATCACCACCCCGACCCCACTCCAGCCCACCACCTGCCTGAGGGTGCCGACTTCCAATGATCTCCAGTCGTTCTGGTTCCACCAGCCTGACCAAACCGCCGCCGCCGCTGTCAGCATCGGCCCGTGGTAGTGAGTGGGATCAAATTGATAATCACTCTTCTCCAGACGATCCGCCACCAACCGTGCCCCTGTCGCCTCATCCGCATGAAGCGGGCGATCTCCCAGGTCGCCGAGTCGGAGAACTATCCCGGCTAACGTAAAGCCCGCCAGCACCAGGACAAGCACGCCCAGCCGCAGTGCCTCCCCCCTGGCAGCTATCTTCATCAATGTGGTTGTATCTGACACAGTTTGAAGCCTAATCGAACGACTCGATGTCGGAAACGCCCTCTATCCCTGCAATGATTTTTACTGCCATTCACTAGATGTAAAATCGTTGATCCCGTGGGATTTAGCAAGTTATCTGTCGTCGTTGGCACGGATCCGGCAGAGACTCACGTCTTTTCTATCTACCGCGTGGAGGGAGGATCTTCCTCCTACGCCAAGGCTTCGGCGGACAGGCCGTATCCTCCGCCCGAACCCGGCAGAGACGCCGTCTTCGTCTCGCTGGGAGCGGACTTCGCCGCGCCAGGGGCGCTCTGCCCTCCACGTCTTTTCCCCCTCCCGCGTGGAGGGAGGATCTCCGTATCCTCCACCCGAACCCGGATGTGGCGGAGCACATCCCTCCACGTCC
The DNA here is from genome assembly GCA_964438585.1 of uncultured Blastochloridaceae bacterium. GTDB lineage: Bacteria > Verrucomicrobiota > Verrucomicrobiia > Methylacidiphilales > JBCBYL01 > JBCBYL01. The sequence continues at coordinate 9,863 of CAYTLD010000070.1, forward strand.
TTTCTCTCTCCCACGTGGAGGGAGGATCTCCGTATCCTCCGCCCATTCCCGGATGTGGCGGAGCACATCCCTCCGCGTCTTTTCCCTCTCCCACGTGGAGGGAGGATCTCCGTATCCTCCGCACGAACCCGGATGTGGCGGAGCACATCCCTCCACGTCTTTTCCCCCTCCCACGTGGAGGGAGGATCTCCGTATCCTCCGCCCGTTCCCGGATGTGGCGGAGCACATCCCTCCACGTCTTTTTTCCCTCCCACGTGGAGGGAGGATCTTCCTCCTACGCCAAGGCTTCGGCGGACAGGCCGCAT
>CAYTLD010000071.1:0-5817 GCA_964438585.1 uncultured Blastochloridaceae bacterium
AACTCGCATCCAGGCAACCTAACCGATATGCCCCTCCCCGCAATGACATTCAGCCCGCGAGCAACTGATGGGGTCGGCCCCCTTTTTGCATTGGATACACATATACGTGTAAGAGGCTGCCTTGAAGATGCACTTGCACAGTGGGTGTGATACAATCTAAATTAACCCAAACGGAAAACCCAAAACGAAAAATCATGCCTGATCCGCTTCATCCTCTGCTGCAATACCGGCCCCGGAACCGGCGGCGCATCCTCTCTGTCTTTCCTAAGTATGCAAAATCTTTTGGCACCTTCGACCATGCCTACCCGTTGATGGGAGATGTCTGCGGCTTTATGCCGCCCCAGGGGATTCTGGTCATCGTCTCCCTGCTGCCTGACGAGTGGGAAGTCCGCTTCATCGATGAGAATATCCAGTCGGCCACGCCGGAGGATTTCAACTGGGCGGATGCGGTTTTCTGTTCCGGAATGCATATCCAGCGCCAGGCTATCAACGACATTCTGGCGCGAGGCCGGCGGGCGGGAAAAGTAACAGTTCTGGGCGGCCCCTCGGTTTCTTCGGCCCCGGAATGGTATCCACATGCCGACTTCCTGCATTGCGGGGAAGTGGGCGATGCCACCCTGGCTCTTTTCGAGCAGTTGGACCGGTCGGTTTCACCTCTGAAAGAGCAGAAAATATTCCGCACCGACGAACGGCTGCCCATGGAGCAAATGCCCTCCCCGGATTACGCCAGGCTTGAGATCATGAAATACCTGCTCGGGAGTGTGCAATTCTCCTCCGGCTGCCCGTTCACCTGTGAATTCTGCGATATCCCCGCCCTCTACGGTCGCAATCCCCGGCTTAAGAACCCGGAGCAAATCGTCCGTGAACTCGACCTCCTCGCAGACGGCGGAACGCCCTCGATTTACTTTGTCGATGATAACTTTGTCGGCAATCCCCACGCCGCGCGCGAACTCCTGCCCCACCTGGTCCGCTGGCAGAAAAAGCGGGACTACTCCGTCCGCCTCTCCTGTGAAGCCACTCTCAACATCACCAAGTATCCCGACATCCTCGAACAAATGCGGGAAGCCTTCTTCACCAATATTTTCATCGGCATCGAAACCCCGCAGAAAGAAGCCCTGGCTGCGATGAAGAAACGCCAGAACCTCAGAGCCCCCATCCTCGACTCCGTTCACACCATCAATCAATACGGAATGGAAGTGGCCTCGGGCATCATCATGGGCCTGGACACGGACAACGATCAGACGGCGGATGCCATCATCGAGTTCGCCACTGAATCCAACATCCCCATCATGACCGTCAACCTCCTCTACGCCCTGCCCAAAACTCCACTTTATGATCGCCTGGAAAAAGCCGGACGCTTAACCGAAGCCACCGACCGGGAGAGCAATGTCGACTTCCTGCGCCCCTACGAGACTGTGGTGGAGGACTGGCAGCGTGTCATCCGGAACATTTACGATCCGTCCGCCCTCTACCAGAGGTATGCCTATCAGTCGCAACATGTCTATCCCCACCGGATGCGCGCCACCCAACCCTGGCGTCAGGCCACCCCGGCCAACCTGCGCCGCGCCTCAATCATCCTCAAGCGCCTCGTCCAGCATGTCGGCATTCAATCGGACTATCGGCATCATTTCTGGAAAATGGCTCGACAGCAAGTGGTCCAGGGGAACCTCGAAACCATCTTCCAGGTCGCCATGGTCGCCCACCACCTCATCACCTACGGACGTGAATGCTCCGAAGGCCGAATGCAAGCCTCCAACTACTCCGCCCGGCGGAAAGAGAAACAGGAACTGGCCGTCGCCGGGTAAAAGGCTGTGAAATGGGGTCACCCTTTTTTGGCGATGAGGGCGGTCCATTTTCCGACGCGGAGTTGTTTGGTCAGGAGGAGGTTGTTTTGCTTTAGTGATTGGGTGACGTCGTCGGCTTTTTCTCTGAGGATTCCGGAGAGTATGAGGGTGCCGCCGGGTTTGAGTGGGCGGGCGATGGTGTGCATGGACTGGACGAGGATTTCAGCGAAGAGGTTGGCGACGATGAGGTCGAGGGGGCGGGCGGGCTGCCATTCCGCGACGGGCTGGACGGACCACTGGACTTCGGGTATGCGCGGGTTGAGGGCGGCGTTGGAGCGTGCTTCGCGGATGGATTCCGGGTCGAAGTCGATGGCCTCGACCTGGTGTCCGGCGAGGCTGAGGGCGAGGGCGAGGATGCCGCTTCCGGTGCCGAGGTCGGCGACCACTTTTCCGGGGGCTCCGGCCAGTCGGAGCGAGTGTCTGAGACAGAGCCGGGTGGTGGGGTGTTCTCCGGTGCCGAAGGCGATGCTGGCGGGAATGACTAACCGGGGCAGGTGCCGGTATGAAGTCGGCGGTTTGACATCGGGTGCCAGCAGGCAGAGGTGGGGAGGCAGGGGCAGAAAAAAGTCGCGCACCTGGGGGCGTATCCACTGCTTAGATTTCAGCAGTCGAATTTCCCCGCCGAAGTGGGTTTTTAATTTTTCGGCGGTGGCGGTGGAGAGGTCGTAGATTTCGACTCGGGTTGATTTAGCACCGGCGAGTTCATGCCAGGCGGTTTTTTCCGGTCCGGCCCAGAGCAGGCGTTCCTGCCATTCCTGTGTCAGGCGGGTGGGAATCAATCGGCGCCATACCCGGATGGAAGACATGGCGCGGGGACTAGGGGCTGTCAGGAGACCCGGTCAGGGTGAGAAGGATGTCGGCGTTTCCTTCCAGGATTTGATCGAAGGAGCGGAAATCACCGGACTCGATGAGGATGCTGTTGATTTCATTGGGGATAATGGTGACGGCCTTGACCGCCCAACTCAGCTCATCTCCCTTTCGGGCCTGGACGAGGACGTAATAGTTACCTTCTTGCAATTGCTCCGACTCCTGGAGGTTGCGGGCGGTGAGATTGCCGTCGGCCTGGAGCGGGAACTGGGCCACTTCGAAGTCGCCGGGAATTCTTCCGATTTCTTCGAGGAAGGGCGGAACCGCCTGGACACGTCTCAACTTGGCGTCTGCGAGCAATTCCTCATAGCGGGTCACCTCTGTGCTGAGCATGCGTAAATCCATCTGCACGGCCGACATTTCACGCAGGAGCAGGTCCACCTGCTGCTCGGCACTGCCTATTTTTCCCGATGGTTCTTTTTTAATTTTCAGGGCGGTCTTTTTTAAATCCAATTGTGCCTGCCGCCATTCCTCCTGGTAGCTGTCCCAGTCTCTGAGAATGGATTCCGCCCAGCGGCGCTCGCCAGAGGTATCGATTCCTCCGGCCTGACCGTAGAGGGCCAGGCGGTAGGCGTTGACCGCGACGGGGATAGCCTCCATCTCGGGATTTTTAACGTAGGGGATTTGCAGGAGCCCGGCGCGTTCGGCAATAGCATCGAGCAGGGCCTGCTTCTTATCCGCGTAGGCGCGGTCGAGTGCGGCGCCGGGGCCGGACCATAAGTCGTCGAGTTTATTCTTTGATTCCTGCAGGAATTTCGGGATGTCGTTCCGGTTTTTATCCAGTTGCTCCTGGAGGAGGTTGAGTCTTTCTGTTTTCCCGGCCAGATCTGCTTTAGCGCTGGACATGTATTGCTGTAATTCCGCAATTTCCGCCTCGATTGGCCTGAGGCGGCGCTGGTATTCCTGACGGATGATTTCCAGTTTCCCGGCGATGTTGAGGACGATGTGAACTTGCGGATCGACCACCCGGTCTCCCTCCTGGATCTGGACGATCAGTTGGGTGTCCTGATAGCCTCTCAAGAAGTAAATTCCCAACCCGAGCAGGAGCAGAAGCAGAGCGATGAGTCCGCCTTTCCAGGCCAACGAACGGCGACGGCGGCCTGATGGTTCCGCCACTACGGCTTTGGGTTGTTTCTTTCTTTCCGCAGCCCGTTGTGAGAGCGCGGCGGCCACGGCGGAGGGTTTGGGAGTGGCTTGGGGCTTGGGCTTGGGCTGGGCCTGAGCTTTGGGTTTGACCCTGGCCTGCTGTGCAGGCTTGGGCTTGGCCTGGGTGACGGGCTTGACCTGCGGTGCAGGCTTGGGCTTGGCAGGGAGTTTGGCCGCCACCACTGGCGCGGGCTTGGTGGCCATTGGTTTGGCGGTGTCCTTTTCCTTGTCCTTGAGTGCACTTGGCAGGGGGACCGGCGCGGCAGGGGGCTTGGTAAGTTCGCTTTCTATTGTGTCGGACGGCACTTCTTCCGGCTTTCTCAGACGCAGGGCCGTTGTATCCGGACGGATGACAATGCTTTGCGGAGTGACCGGGCCGGTATCGGGCTTGCGCTTCGGGATATCTTTTAAGGCGGGTTCCATCGGCTTGGGCTGAGGAACAGTGGGGGCGGGGGGCGGGGGCGGTTCGATTCCTGCGATCTCGATCCGGGTGCGAAGTGTGTCAGTAATGGCCGCTTCTTTAGGCACATCCTTGATTTCCCCGGTATCCGGGGAGATTACGATACTCTGAGGTCGGACGGGACCGGTGGAAGGCTTACTCGTCGGAGCTTCCTGTGAGACTGCTTTCGCCTCCACCTTGCCTGTGACCGTGGGCATTACGGGAGTGCGTTCGTGACGGTCGGCCTCTTCCGGCTCCAGGACGGTGCTCTGCGGCTGGATAGGCCCGGTTTTCGGTTTACGTGTTTCCGCTGTGGATTCTGAAGCGGACTCTTTCCGGGTCGAAGATAATTTATCGGTGTCAGGCCGGATGATGATGCTCTGCGGATCGATCCGTCCCGTCAATGACTTGGCCACTCCCTTACCCGCCTCGATAGTGGGCTTCATGGGCTGGGTGGCCGGCTTGCTGATCACGGGAGGCGGCGGCGGCGGTGCCATTCCTTCAAGTTTTATTTTCCCGGTCAAGGAACCTTTGGCCAGAACGCTGGTATCGCGTGATTTCTCCGGCGGAGTGGGAACAGTTTGGGGCGGCTTCGGCTTGGTTAAAAGTCCCCGGGGCTTACTGTCACTCGGCAGGGTGGGGAGCGGAATGAGACCGCGAATCGTTTCCTTTTTCAGGTTCCGTTGAGTTTTCTTGCCGGACTCAGCCGGGGGCTTAATCTCGTCTGTGTCCGGGGAGAGTAGAATGCTCTGGGGTTTCACCCGTCCGGTTGGTGGCTTGGCGAATTTTTCTGCTTTTTCCGCTTTCTCTACTTTTAGCTCTTTTTCCGCTTTTTCCGCTTTTTCCTCTTTGCTTACCTTCTCGATTTGCGGAGCGGGGATAGCACTGGTCTGCTTCTTGGTGAGATTGAGGGTGGATTTCTTGGTTATTTCCGCCTTCTTGAGTTTGTCCGTATCCGGGGAGAGGAGGATACTTTGCGGTTTGACCGGCCCGGTCGGCGGTTTGGAAAGTTTTTTTGCCGAGGGCACTGGCTCTTTCTTTGCAGAAGCTGTCGGTTCTTGCAATGAAGCAGCACTTGGAGCCGTTATTTTATGCGTTTGCTTGCCGGGCGGCATGGCGGGGATCGGATCCGGAGGGATTTTTCCTGTGTCCGGCTTGACGATGTAGCTTTTCGGAACAATCGGGCCGGTTAGGGATTCGGGTTTGGCCTTTTCCGTTGGCTTGGCAGCGGACGCAGTCGGCGGCTGCGGCGGAGTCAGATTTTTTGCGTCTTCGGGGGTTGCAGATTCCCCGTCCCCGTCCTCGTCCGGAATTAAAACTGTGCTGTGCGGAACCAGCTTTCCGGTAGGTGGCTTCTTCGAGGTCTCGCTTAATAGACGCTGCGACGTCTTCAGTTTATCCGTGTCCGGCTTGATGATGTAACTCTTCGGGACTATCGGGCCGGTAGCAGATTCGGGTTTGGCCTCTTCCGTTGGCTTGGCCGCGGGCGCAGTCGGCGGCTGCGGCGGGGTAAGATTTTTC
>CAYTLD010000071.1:5917-10012 GCA_964438585.1 uncultured Blastochloridaceae bacterium
TTCCGTTGGCTTGGCCGCGGGCGCAGTCGGCGGCTGCGGCGGGGTAAGATTTTTCGCTTCTTCCGGGGTTGCGGATTCCCCTTCTTCATCTGGTCTTAGGATCGTGCTGGTGGCACTGACCGAACCGGTGAGGCGTCCGGTAGATCGCTGAACCTTGATTTCTTTCGTCGGCGAGGGCTGATCCATTTCATCGGCCCACTCTGGCTGGCTTTTCCCGGACGGGGGAACGGATCCGGGTTCTTCACGCTCCCGTCCGACTTCACGCACTTTGAAGGATTGCATGAACGAGGTGCTCCCCTTCTTAGTAGGCGCGGTTTTTTTGCGTGCAGGTGGTGGAGACACCTCTGCCGGGCCTTTGCTGAAGACCGACTTAAGCTTCTGGAAGAGTCCCGAAGGCTTTTTCTTCTCTTCCTGCTTTTCCTGGCGATCCACTGACGGAGCAGTGTCGGTTGCCTTTGGTATGTCTTTATTTTTAGACATTCGTGTTAGCCTGAGGATATGATCCTAGTATTCTAAGTAAAAGAGTGTGGTTCTGTATCAGTTCCAATGCTTTAGCTAATTTATTCTGGTGGCAATGGCCGGAGACATCAACAAAAAACAAGTATTCCCACGGTTTCTTTATCACCGGCCTGGATTCAATATTATGCAAATTTATTTCATTATCAGCAAATATATCTAAAATCTTACTAAGAGCCCCGACCTCGTGGTTGACGGAAAAGATCAGGCTGGTCTTGTCCTTTCCAGTCGCGGCGGGCATTTCACGACCGATGATGAGAAAGCGGGTCAGGTTGCGCTCCGCGTCCTGGACATGCTTTTCCTGCACGGTCAGGCCGTATAAAGTAGCGGAAAATTCACTGCAAATCGCGGCTGCGCCGGGCTGGGTGGCGGCTATTTTTGCGCCTTCAGCGGTGCTGGCCACTTCGACCAACCTGACTTCCGGAAGGTGTTGAGCGAGGAAATTCCGGCACTGCCCCAGAGCCTGGGTATGCGAGTAAACCTGCTGGATGGGCTGCTCCGGATCTCCGACGGCCAGGACATGCTGGATGCGCAGGTAAATTTCTCCGCAAATAGAAACGTCGCTGGCGACGAGGGCGTCGTGGGCGGCATTGACACCTCCCTCGATGGAATTTTCAATGGGCACGACTCCGGTATCCACATCCCCTCTTTCAATCCGTTGAAAGATTTCCTGAATGGTGGCGCAGGGGGTAAGGTGGTCGCAACTTCCGAACCGCTTGAGTGCGGCGTGGTGAGAATGTGTGCCCTCCGGCCCGAGGTAGCCGACTTCGAGGGTTTTCTGACGCTGACGGGAGGCGGAGAGAATTTCCCGGTAGATCCCGTGGAGGGCTTCACCGGTGAGCGGGCCATCGTTATCACGACTCAAGCGACGAAGCAGCGCCTCTTCACGGTCGGGAGCGAAGACGGAAGATCCATTTTTTTGTTTGATCGCCCAGACTTCCTCGGCCAAATGGACACGCTGATTCAACAACTGCAAGAGCTTGCTGTCGATCTCATCAATTTTTTTTCGAATATCCTGTAATTTCACGATGCTGAACCGGAATCCGCCATCCCAGAGTCCGCTTCCAGCAATTCCTCCTGCCGGGGGGAATTCTGATCCGGGGGCTCTGGTAATGGCACCCGCCTTAATTCCTCTACATTAGGGAGTGAGTTCAGATCGGAAAGCCCGAAATGCTCCAGGAAAAGCGGCGTGGACTCATAGAGCAGCGGGCGTCCGGGGACTTCAGCGCGGCCCGCGACCCGCACCAATCCGCGGTCGGTCAGGGTTTCGATGACCCCGCCGACAGCGACTCCGCGAACGGCCTCGATTTCAGCGCGGCTGATCGGCTGGCGATAGGCGATGATGGCCAGTGTCTCGAGGGCGGGCTGGCTCAGCTTCGAGGCCCTCCCTTTGGCCGCATCCGTCAGTGGGGCAACAAAGGCTTCATAGTCCGGGCGGGTGGCCAGGCGGTATCCACCGCTGATTTCTTTCAGTTGGAGTGATGACGCCTCGAATTGTATTTTCAACCGTTCGAGTGCCTCGCGGATGGTGGCTTCCTTCAGTTGCTCACCATCGATTTCCACCGTGGAGTCAGCCTCGGCGGCACGTTTAAGGCTGCGCTGCATCTCATCAATTGAGACCGCCTTGCCCGAGGCAAAGATCATCGCGCAGAGAATATTTTCCAGGGATTGCTTCATGAGTCAACTCGCTCCAGGTGGATCCCGCCAAAGACGGTGTCCTGAACGGCCCGCAGGCGTTTGAGGCGGATCAATTCCAGGATGGCCAGAAAGGTAACGACGATTTCCCCGCGGGTGGCCAGCGGCGGGAAGAGGGAGTGGAATTCGAAGCTGTCCTCGGATTGCAGCCGTTCGACCAGCATTTCAATCTTATCGCTGACGGTGAAGCGGTCTTCCTTGATTTCACGGAAGCCGTATCGTTCGGAGGCCGTCTGCAAGACTTGCTGGAAGGCCTTGACCAGATCGATCATATCGATTTTTCCCGGTCCCTGGGGAGGAACCGCACGGCGACTCCCGGAGTCGGGCGTGTGGTAGTAAACGCGGTCTTCTTCCTCGGCCCGGTGCTGGAGGGTCTCGGCGGCTTCCTTGAACTTTTTATATTCCACCAGTTGGCGGATCAACTCCCAGCGTGGATCGTCCTCATCCTCATCGTCATCCGGCATCTGCTGATCGACGGGCAGGAGGCTCCGGCTTTTGATGTAAATGAGGTGGGCGGCCACGACGAGAAATTCTCCGGCCAGTTCGAGATCCATCTGCTCCATTTTCTCCAGCATTTCCAGATACTGATCCGCGATGGTGCCCAGCTCGATCTCGTAAATATCCACTTCTTCACGCTTGATCAGGTAGAGCAGGAGATCCAGAGGACCCTCGAAAACCGGGAGCGCGACCCGCATCGGATCTTTCATATCTTCGGTCATAATGGTTTTGAAATTCCCACGGCCCCTCTCACCTTCCGGATCATGTCCGCTGCGGTGGCCCGGGCACGCTCCTCACCGGTGGCCAGCACCTGCCACATATCATCTTCATGGGCCAGCCAATGCGCCCGTCGTTCACGGATCGGTTCGAGAAGGTTCCAGAGATGCTCGGCCAATTGTTTCTTTAAATCACCATAGCCGACACCCCCGGCCTCCATCTGGCGCCGCAATTCAGAGGCAAAGTCCGCATCCCCGGAGGCCTCTGCTAAGCCGATCAGGACCGAGCCCTCTGTCGGCTTGGGCTCTTCCACCGGAGTTGAATCCGTCACCAATGACATGATCCGCTTCCGGAACGGTTTTTCCTCAGAGAACAACTCGATAGTATTATCGTAGGACTTGGACATTTTCTGACCATCCACGCCCGGGACAGTGGCCACCTCCTGTTGAATTTCCGGGCGGGGCATGGTAAGGATGTCGCCGTAGGCCTCGTTGAACTTTCCAGCCAGGTCACGGGCCACCTCGACATGCTGCTTCTGGTCTTTCCCGACCGGCACCACCTCCGTGCCATAGAGAAGAATATCCGCTGCCATCAAGACCGGGTAGGCGAACAGCCCGTGGGTGGGTTTAAATCCCCGATTGATCTTATCCTTGTAACTATGGCAGCGCTCCAGCAACCCCATCGGAGCCAGTGTCGATAAATACCAGCTTAATTCATGCACCTCCGGGACCGCGCTCTGACGGAAGAGAACAGTGCGCTCCGGATCCAGTCCGCAGGCCAGGAAGGCCAGCACACTTTCCCGCACGTTGGCCCGCAGCCGGTCCGCATCCTGCACCGTGGTCAGAGCATGGTAGTCCGCGATGAAGTAAAACGCCTCCCCCTTCTCCTGCCACGCGATGGCTGGACGCATCATCCCGAAATAGTTTCCGAGGTGAGGAATGCCGGAAGGCTGGATACCCGTCAAAATACGCATCTTTATGAACTGCCAGAGCCAGCCTAGAACTTCCAGCATAAAACGTGACTTCGTAGGGGTGGGACAATTTTGTGGGTAGGGAGGCAGGCCCCTCTGCCTCCGGTGATAGCTACAGGATTCGAGAGGAAAACGGCTAAAGCCGTCACTCCAAACGGTGGAGGGCAGAGCTCCGTCTCTGCCGCGTTCGGGCGGAGGAT
>CAYTLD010000072.1:0-6618 GCA_964438585.1 uncultured Blastochloridaceae bacterium
GCGGCAAAGAGGAGGAGGGTGAAATAGGTGCGCACTTCCTCGTTCGATTTCAGTATCCCCCATCGTTTCTGGATCAGGACCAGGTAGTGCACCGGGAAGGCGATGCCACCGACAAACATCAAAAAGGTAATCCAGAGGGTGATGGCATGGTTTCCGAAGTGCCCGACCGAATCATTGTACGGGCTGAAGCCCCCGGTCGAGATGGCGGAGAGCGAGTGGCAGGAGGCGTCAAAAAATGACAGGCCCAGAAGGAGGAGGCCCACGATGCCGGCCAGCGTAAATCCGAGATAGATATAGAGATAGCGGAGGGTTAGGGATTGAACCTTGGGGATGATATCTGACTGGGCCACAGCACTGCTCTCCCGGCTGAAGAGCGCCTTGGTGCCCACGCCGATGAATCCTAGCAGGGCGACAAACAAGATCACCACTCCCAGTCCGCCCATCCACTGGGTTACGCTCCGCCAGAGGACGAGGCTGCGGGGCAGGGCTTCGATATCGGTGATAATCGTGGCCCCGGTGGTGGTCAGTCCAGAGTAGCTTTCGAAGAGCGCGTCCCAAACCGGGAAGCCAGAAAAGAGAAACGGCAGGGCGGAGAAAATTCCACAGTAGATCCAGCCGATGCCCACCACCGCCAGAGCTTCCCTCCGGAAGATGCGCTTTTTATCCATGCCCCGCCCGAGATAGAAGAAGAGGGTGCCGGAGGCCAGGTTGATGCAGAGGCAGAGAATCCAGATCGTGACCAGATTGGATTCCCCGACCTCATGGACGACGGCATAAAGCAGGCAGAGGAGGACCATCAGGCTGTTGATGATGCTGATCCCCCCGAGGGTGGAATAGATGAAGCGGTAATTCATGGGGAAGCGTTCAGGAGGTAAAGGCCGAACGGAAGAGGTCGATAAGGGCGTCGCGCTGGTCTAATCGGGTTAGCAATAGGAGGGCATCATGGGGATGGAAGCGATCTTCGGCGGTCGGGACGGTGGTGCCGTCGGAACGCTCGATCCCGAGCAGCATGGTGCCGGGAGGCCAGGACAACTCGCGGACGTGCTGCCGATAGATCGGGGAATCCTCCGCTTGGAGGCGAACCCGGATAATTTGCGCCTTCTTGCCGGGCATTTCCCAGAGCACCATGAAGGGCTCTTCGGTCACGTATCGGAGTAGTTCCCGTCCGGTGACCAGGCGGGGGCTGACGGTCTGCTGGATCCCGAGAATGTCGCCAATATCGGCCATGACCCCGGCGTAGTCGGGGCGATGGATGACCAGCAGGCAGGGACGGATGCCCAGCTTGGCGGCCTGGAGGCAGGACATGACATTATTCTCATCATCACGGGTGGCAGCGATGAAGACGTCCGCCTCCATGACATTTTCCCGAATCATGAACTGGCTCTGGATGGCCTCCCCCTGCACGACATCGACCCAGGGATAGCGTTCGCTGATCTGTTCACAGCACTGGCGGTCGGGCTCGATCAATTTGATTTGCACATCATGGGGCGTGAAATTTTCGATGAGCGCTGTTCCGATATCACCGGCGCCATAGAGAACGATGCGTTGCTTCTTCCGATGACTGGAGCCTTCAAAGAGGTGGGCGGTATCCGTCAATCCCTGAGGGCTGCCGATGATGATAATCTGGTCGCCGGATTGAAGCACTTCGCGCGCGCTGGGTATGTGAATCTGGTCACCGCGTTGAATGATCCCGATGCGGACGCGGGACGGTAATTTGAGATCCTGGAGTGGGATGCCGAGTAACGCCGATTGATCGTCGAGGACGAGCTGAGCGACTTCGATGCTGCCGCGGGCGAACTGATCGAGGACCGGGGTGAGGGGGCTGCGGATTTCCCGTGCCAGGGTGGAGGCGGCCAACCGCTCCGGGCTGACCAGGTAATCGATGCCGAAGTGTCGGGAGTAGGAGATGACCTGGTGATCCTTGCGGGCCGGGGCGTGGTAGCGGGCGACGACTTCTTTAGCGCCCAGGGCCTTGGCCAGCGAGCAGGCGACGAGGTTGACTTCATCGTTGGATGTCAGACTGAGAAAGAGGTCGGCATTTTCCACCCCGGCTTCTTTCAGGAGGGTGGCGGAGGTGGCCGACCCGATCAGAATCCGGGCCTCCAGATGTTCTTCCAGAGAGGAAACACTCTCGGGCTGGGGATCGATGAGAAACAGTTCGTGACCTTTTTCAACCAGGAGTGCGGCCAGATGGGAGCCGACTTCACCAATACCGGAAATAATTATTTTCATATCAGATGAGGAGGGGGAATTTGTGGCATGCCGTTTGTGGTTGTCCCACTAGGATTCGAACCTAGACAAGCAGAATCAAAATCTGCTGTGCTACCATTACACCATGGGACAATGGGCTGCCTACAATAAATAATGTTTCCCCCAGGATGCAACTTGTTTTTTATTAGAGCATAAAGACTAGGCACCGCAATTAAGGGACAGTGAGCGAATTCCGCCACCTGCTAAGATGACACTTTTCACGTCGGAATTCGCTCACTGTCCCTTAATTGCTCCAGCCCTGTTGTTTTTACGTATCTGCCTGCAGGTGCCTGAGCACGTCGGGATAAAGTGCATGCTCGGCGGCCTGGATGCGAGCGTGGAGGGAATCCGGGGTGTCCTCCGGGAGGATGGGGACGCGACGTTGATCGATGATGGGTCCGCCATCGAGGCTGTCGTCAACCCAGTGAACCGTGCAGCCGGTTTCCGGCACCCCGGCTTCGAGAGCCTGTTTCCAAGCCTCCAGTCCCTTAAAGGCGGGCAGGAGGGAGGGGTGGATATTGAGGATGCGGCCCGGAAATGCATCGAGGAGGGGAGTCTTCACCACTCGCATAAATCCCGCCAGGACGATGTAGTCAGCCCGATGGGCTTTCAGGCAGTCGGCCAGGGCGGCCTCGATTTCCGGCTCTAATTTAGTTTTAAACCGGGAGGCCGGGCAACTGTAGGTGGCCAGTCCACGCTGGCAGGCGGAGGTGAGGATCGGCGCCTCACCGAGATCAGAGGCCACGAGGACGATCTCGGCCTCCAGGGTCTTTTTTTCGATGGCATCGGCAATAGCCAGAAAATTCGACCCGCGCCCGGAGCCCAGGATACCTAGCCGGATGGGCGGCTTCATGATTCCGGTTCCCCTTTTTCCCCTTTTTTCCCACTCTCCTCTTTTTCTCCTTCCATCGCTTTGATCAGGTGGGTGGAGGATTTTCCCGGAATCAGGGGCAGAAGCCGGATCTCGGTGCCATGTTTTTCCAGCACTTCCCGCTCTGGAGGATAGAGGGTATCGATCGAGTAATCACCGCCTTTGACGTAAATATCGGGCTTGAGGTGGTCGAGGAATTCGACTGCGCGCGAGCCGGGAAAGATGGTCACAGCCGAGACTATTTTCAGGGCATCGAGGAGTTCCGCCCGGTCCGGTGCGGTGTTGATGGGGCGCTTGGGGCCTTTCAGTTCACGGACGCCTTCGTCATCATTGATGCCCACGATCAGAGTTTGGCCCAGTTCGGCGGCGGCGCACAGGTAGCGCAGGTGGCCTACATGCAGGAGGTCAAAACATCCGTTGGTGGCCACGATCCGGCGTCCGGCGGCCCGTTCCTCCTCCCTCCAGCCTGCCAGTGAATTAAACGGAATAATCATGATCGTTAGTTATCGCACATTGAATGCGGAGTAGATAGCGCAAAGTCGCGCACGGAAAAATTTTAGTGGCATGGACAGATTGACTCGTTTAATCCGTCCATCTGCATTATTAATACATTAACCAATGAGTATTGAATTTTATGATCTGTGGTTTTTTACCATGCTACCGGTGGCGGTTGGTATTCTGCTTTTTGGCCTCCATCGGGTTTCTCTCATCCAGCGCTTGAGAAAGCGGGAGGCTCCGGTTGCCATCTCCGCTGTCGGGCGGGACTCTTCACCCTCCGTCACCATCCAGCTTCCGGTTTACAATGAGCCATTGGTGGTGGAGCGACTGATCCGGGCGGTGGCCAGCACACGCTATCCATCGGACCGGCTACAGATTCAGGTGCTCGATGATTCCACTGATGAGACCGTTGAGGTGGCCCGCGCGGTGGTGAAGGAACTTCAGGAGGAGGGTATTCGGATTAGTCATCTCCACCGGGAAGATCGATCCGGCTTCAAGGCAGGCGCTCTCCAGGCTGGCCTCGAATCCGCTACCGGCGAATTCATTGCCATTTTCGATGCGGATTTTATACCGGATGAGGATTTCCTCGAGCGCATGATGCCGTCCTTCGCCGACCCACAAGCGGGCATTGTTCAGGCCCGCTGGACCTACCTGAACCGGGAGGATAATTTTCTCACCCGCCTCCAGGCGGTTCTGCTCGACGGGCATTTCCTGATTGAACAGGCGGCTCGAAATGCTGCGGGCCTCTTCGGCAATTTTAACGGCACCGCCGGGATTTGGCGTCGCCGATGCATTGATGAAGCCGGGGGTTGGCGGGCCGATACCCTGACCGAGGATCTCGACCTCAGTTACCGGGCTCAGCGTGCGGGCTGGAAGCTGGTCTATCGGGGGGATGTCGGGGTGCCCTCCGAACTCCCGTCCGATATGCGCTCGTTTAAGAGTCAACAGTACCGCTGGGCCAAGGGTGCCATCGAAACCAGTATCCTCCAACTCCCCAGCCTCCTGACCAGCGCCCAGCCCTGGCGCGTCAAGTCGGAAAGTACCATGCACCTGCTCAGTAATTCAGCCTACCTGCTCATCATGCTACTGGCCTTTCTGCTCATGCCCGCGATGCCGGAATACCCGAAGGATGCGCTCTGGCACCGGACGCTGGAGTGGATTCTGGGCCTGGCGGCGGTCTGCCATTTTGGCTACTTCGTCTATGTCCTGCGTCTTTCCGGCATCCCGCTCTGGAAATCACTTCTTTACATCCCGGGTTTGATCATCATCGGAGTCAGCCTGGCCATTAACAATGCCCGCGCTGTCATCGAGGCCCTCCTCCATAAGCGCTCACCGTTTGTCCGCACGCCCAAGACCGGGGGAGGTCTCCGTGCAAACAAGGTATCTTCGGCGGCGGTCATGGACCGTGTCTTCTGGCTGGAATGCTTCTTCTTTGTTTTTTACCTGGGGCTGTTCCTGCGGGCGTTTTCCATTGCCGAGTGGGCCTCAGTCCCCATTTTTATCTTGTTCATGGCAGGATTCGGTTATGCTGCATACAGCGGGTTGGGTATTAAGACGGAACAGTCCCAAAGCCTGCCGCTGAACGAAAAAGCTGCATAAATGGATTTCGATTGGACTTTATTCAAGACAGAAGATGTCTCCCAGGATGAGATTGCCGAAAGCATCGAAGATCCGTTTTCTCTGAAATTCCTCCCGGACTCCGGGACCATTGCCGACCAGAGCCGATTCTTCTCTCTGGGAAAATCCATTGGGGGCAAAGGTATCTTTACCGTCTATCGCTCGACCGGAAAAGTCATCACCGTTATCGCCGGGCGACCGATGACCGATGAAGAAGACTACTACTACACACGCCGGATGAGGCAATCAATGTGAAGACAATCGAAAAATGGGAGGATGTTCCCGCCTTTCAGTCCACCGCAGAGGAACGCCAGTTCTGGGGCGGACACCAACTCTCCACCGAGCTGATGCACTCTGCCTGCATGCAGAGCAGCGGACTGGAATCGACCACCATCACCGTCCGCATTGACCCGCGTATGCTGGCCCGCCTCAAGCGACTGGCCGGTCAACGCTACCTCAACTACCAGAGCATGCTCAAACAATGGGTCGCCGAGCGCCTGGAAAAAGAACTCAGCCAGAAGTCGGACTAATTAAGGGACAGTGAGCGAATTCCAACACTTATGTCAGATGACGATGGTAATGTAGAAATTCGCTCACTGTCCCTTAATTAGTCCCCCGCGAAAGGAATCTATTGCCAAGATTGATACAGGAGAATAAGGTGTAAGTGAAATGAAACGCAAAAATGCTTTTACGCTGATCGAACTACTGGTCGTGGTCACGATCATCGCCATTCTGGCCGGGCTGGCTGTTCCGGCCATTGGAACTGCACTGGAGGCGGCTAAAAAAGCGGAAGCCACCGCCGTCTGCACCCAGCTTAAAACCGCACTCTCGAGCTACCTGACCGAATACGGTGCCTGGCAGGGTGTGCTAAATACAGAAGATCCTATTTTATCCGATAATCCCGTTTTCGTGCAATTGCTCCTGGGAGAATCCACCGAAGATCCCAACCCGAATCCTCGCCAAATTGTCTTCATGGAATTTGACGACGATTCTTTAGTGGACAGGACCGATGCAACTCAGGGCTTTCTCGATCCCTGGGGCTTTCCTTATAACGTCCAAGTGGATCATGATTATGATAATAAAATAGACGCGCCCGGCGGCTCCTCTCAAACGGTAATCCGCACCAATGTCATTGTTTGGAGTGATGGAAAAGATGAGGCGTTCCAGTCGGCCAAAGATCCCAAGAGCTGGTAAGCCATGAAGCGTGGATTCACCTTGATCGAGTTGCTGGCCGTTATGGCCATCATCATCATCCTCGTCGGGCTGGTAATCGGCATCGCCGGTAACGTCCAGAAATCCGCCGCCCGCAACCGGGCCAAGGTCGAAGTCGCCGCCTTCGAAGCCGCCCTCGAACGTTATAAAATCGATAATGGGGATTATCC
>CAYTLD010000072.1:6718-9620 GCA_964438585.1 uncultured Blastochloridaceae bacterium
GATGAGCACGCTGTCTATCTCAATTGGGTAACCAATTGGGGCAACCAGTAAAATACGCATCAACAGATTTTAATATGTAAATATTATCTTGCCACGATTTCCGAATGCGTTAGTGTCGGAACTTATGGCAAGAAAAACTACTATATTTTCATCAGAATCTGTTGGGGAAGGCCATCCGGATAAAGTTTCGGACGGCATTTCAGATGCCGTGCTGGACGCTTGTCTGGCACAAGACCGTAAAAGCCGCGTGGCCTGTGAAACACTGGTCAAGAGCAACCTGGTGGTACTGGCCGGGGAAATCACCACCCGGGCCAAATTTGATTACGAAAAAGTGGTCCGTGAGGCCATCCGCCGGATCGGATACGTGCATGACGATGATGTTTTTCATGCCGACCGTGTTTTTATCACCAACGCGCTCACGGAACAAAGCCCGGATATCGCGCAGGGAGTAGATGCCCGCAAGGCAGCTGGCAAGAAAACAGCCGAGCAGGGAGCCGGTGACCAGGGCCTGATGTTCGGGTTTGCCTGCGACGAGACCCCGGAACTGATGCCGGCGCCGATTATGTTTTCGCATCGGCTCGGTCGTGAACTCTCAAAAATCCGCCACTCCGGCAAGGTCAAATGGCTGCGTCCGGATGCCAAGACCCAGGTTTCTGTTGAGTACCAGGACGGCCTGATCAAACGCATCAGTGCAGTGGTGGTCTCCACTCAGCACTCCGCCGAGGTCAGTCACCGGGAAATTGAGAAATTCATCATCGAAAACCTGATTAAAAAAGTGCTGCCCGCCAAATTGATCGACCGCCGCACCTCCTTTCTGGTCAACCCGACCGGGCAATTTATCGTCGGTGGACCGGCGGGGGATTGCGGTCTGACCGGGCGCAAGATCATCGTGGACACCTACGGTGGCATGGGACGCCACGGCGGCGGCGCCTTCAGCGGGAAAGATCCGAGCAAGGTGGATCGCAGTGCCGCCTATATGGGCCGCTACGTGGCCAAGAACATCGTGGCCGCCAAACTGGCCGAGCGTGTGGAAATCCAGTTCGCCTATGCCATCGGGTATCCAAACCCGGTTTCTGTGGCTATCGATACCTTTGGCACCGGCAAGGTTAAAGAAGAAATCATCGAGAAAGCCGTCAATCAAGTATTCAGCTTCAAACCAGCGGACATCGTCCGCCAATTGGATCTGATGCGGCCCATTTACGGTAAATCAAACAACTATGGGCATTTTGGTCGCCGGAGCGGATCGAAAGATATTCCCTGGGAAGTGACCGATAAAGCTGCCGCCCTGAAAAAGGCAGCAGGTCTCAGTTAATTAAAAATCAAATAAATACGGAAAAGGAAAAAAGTTTATGAGTAAGGAAGTAGTCAGCCAGCAAGTGCTGGATAATGAAGATTTTAAAGTCAAAGATTTAGCTCTGGCAGAATTCGGTCGCAAAGAATTGGATATTGCCGAGAGCGAAATGCCGGGCCTGATGGCCCTGCGCGAGAAACACGGCCAGTCTCAACCCCTGAAAGGGGTCCGGATCGCCGGGTCACTGCACATGACCATCCAGACAGCGGCCTTGATCGAAACATTGATCGAGCTGGGCGCGGATGTTCGTTGGGCCTCGTGTAACATTTTCTCCACCCAGGATCACGCCGCCTCGGCGATCGCCGCCCGTGGAATTCCCGTCTTTGCCTGGAAAGGGGAGAGCCTCGAGGAATACTGGTGGTGCACCTACCAGGCCCTGACCTGGCCGGATGGAAAAGGCCCTCAATTGATCGTCGATGACGGTGGCGACGCCACCCTCCTGATCCATAAGGGATACGAATTGGAAGACGGCAGCAACTGGGTTGACTCAGAGTCCGGCAGTGAAGAAGAGAAGATCATCAAGGCCAAGCTTAAGGAAATTCACGCCAGTGATAAACAACACTGGCATAATGTGGCCAAGGACTGGCTCGGGGTCTCGGAAGAAACCACCACCGGAGTTCACCGCCTCTACGAAATGGCGCGCAATAACACGCTCCTCGTTCCCGCCATCAATGTTAACGACTCAGTCACCAAGTCGAAGTTCGATAACCTCTACGGATGTCGCGAATCCCTCATCGACGGCATCAAACGTGCCACTGATGTCATGATCGCCGGCAAAGTCGGTGTCGTCTGCGGCTATGGCGATGTCGGTAAAGGCTGCGCCCAGGCCCTCAAGGCCATGGGTGCCCAAGTCGTGGTCACGGAAATCGATCCGATCTGCGCCTTGCAGGCCGCCATGGAAGGCTTCCGGGTTATGGCCATCGAGGACACCCTCGGCTGGGCAAATATCTACGTCACCACCACCGGTAACAAGGACATCATCACGGTCGAGCACATGGAGAAGATGGCCGACCAGGCCATCGTCTGTAACATCGGGCACTTTGATAACGAGATCCAGGTGGACAAATTGAACAAGCTGGATGGAATCCAAGTCCTATCCGTCAAGCCGGAGAGCGAAGGAGCCGTCGATAGATACACTTTCAAAGATGGTCATTGTATCTACATGCTGGCCCAAGGCCGACTCGTCAACCTCGGCTGCGCCACCGGCCACCCGAGCTTTGTCATGAGCAACAGCTTCACCAACCAGGTGCTCGCCCAAATCGATCTCTGGGAAAACCGGGAAAGCTATACCCCCGGAGTCACCGTGCTGCCGAAACATCTGGACGAAGAAGTCGCCCGACTCCACCTCGAAAAAATCGGCGCCCGGATTACCACCCTCTCGAAAGATCAAGCCGATTACATTGGCGTGCCCGTCGGCGGCCCCTACAAGACGGATCAGTATCGTTACTAGACAGTTTCTGGAACTCCCCGGGAGCGTCGATGCGAGCTGTGATACGGTCAAGAAACTCAGCCTCAGACTCAGGTATAAACTAAAGTGTCATCTCCCGAACT
>CAYTLD010000073.1:0-9406 GCA_964438585.1 uncultured Blastochloridaceae bacterium
CTTAAACAAGAGGGCATCACAATCTGGCCAATTACCCGTTGTGAAGGGTAGAAGGCCGGT
The DNA here is from genome assembly GCA_964438585.1 of uncultured Blastochloridaceae bacterium. Classification (GTDB taxonomy): domain Bacteria; phylum Verrucomicrobiota; class Verrucomicrobiia; order Methylacidiphilales; family JBCBYL01; genus JBCBYL01. The sequence continues at coordinate 61 of CAYTLD010000073.1, forward strand.
TAGTTCAGAAGATGTCTATCAAATCGAAAGAATGGGTTAATGCAGTGGCTTCTGGACGGTAACTACTCACCATCATTTGCAGGGCGCGAAACAAGTGACGGATGCCCGCCTGGCAGAGTGTGCCAGGAGGTATGGAGGCAAGGTGTTAACTATCGATTCGGCAATGGCAGGGCTTCATTCAGATGTTGTATCTCTCCTGCCTTAAAAAAATCTCAAAATTCCGTTGACAGGTAAAATCCGCCTGATATTTATATGATCGAACTCAGTCATATAGAGTTTTAAGTTATGGCCAGCACAACAATAGCCCCCAGCCGTGAATTGGTACAGCGCCTCGTTCGCGAGTCGATTTACAGTCAGTTCGGTCGTCAGGCGCCAGCGGATGGACCTTCTCCACTGCTGGTTAACAGCTCGGCACGACACATGCATATTTCTCCGGAAAATCTTGAGGTGCTCTTCGGGCCCGGCGCGGAATTGGAAGTGCATAAGTGGCTGTATCAAGAAGGTCAATTTGCCGCCAAGCAGACAGTGACGTTGGTGGGACCACGGAGGCGGATCATTCCCAACTTGCGCATCTTAGGCCCCTGCCGCGACATCACTCAGATCGAGCTGGCTTACACGGATTCAATCCAGCTAGGAATCGACATTCCGGTGCGTATGTCCGGTGATATCGAGGGAACACCGGGAGGCTACGTGATGGGACCGGCGGGGATGCTGGAAATGAAAAACGGCATCATCCGGGCGGCCCGACATGTGCACCTGCACCCGCGGGATGCGGACTTTTACGGCGTCAAGCACAAGGAGATGATGAAGCTCAAAGTGACCTCACCGGCCAATACCATTGTCTTCGAGGACATGCTGGCCCGGGTGGATGAGTCTTTTAAACTGGAAGTGCATATCGATACCGATGAGGCCAATGCCTGCGGGCTCCATGCCGCCACTAAGGTCGAACTGATTAAATAATTTATTAACCCAAACCCCCAACTGGAGAAAGAAAACATGAATGAAGCAATCGGACTGATTGAAACCAAGGGATACGCGGGCCTGGTCGAGGCTAGCGATGCCATGGTGAAGGCGGCCAACGTTGAGTTGGTCAAACGCATCCAAATCGGCGGTGGCCTGGTGACCACGGTCGTTCGAGGTGACGTCGGCAGTGTCAAGGCAGCCGTTGATGCCGGACGTGAAGCGTGTAGCCGTGTCGGAAACCTGGTTTCCGCCCACTGGATCGCCCGCCCGGCACCGGAACTCTTGAAGTTCTTTGCCGGTTAACGTCTCAGCGGTCTTCCCGTTGAAGCCGCCGAACAGATAGAGAATGAAAAGGTAAAAATTTTAAAAGGAGAAACTTATGTCAGGACAAGCAATAGGAATGCTCGAGTGTAAGGGGCTGGTGTCTTTATTTGAAGGCACGGATGCCATGTTGAAAGCGGCCAGTGTGGAACCCATTGGCTGGGAAAAAGTCGGATCCGGACTCTGCGCAACGTTTGTGCGCGGTGATGTCGCGGCGGTAAAAGCGGCGGTCGAAGCCGGTGCCACTGCTGCTGCCACCGTTGGAGAAGTGGTCGCGGTTCACGTCATCCCGCGCCCGCACGATGATCTGCAGAAGCTCGGTAAGTATCTGGGTGGATCGACTGCGGCTGCGAAGAAATAATTGTCGGTAAAAAAAGGAAATAGGGAAAAAGGAGTACGCAGATCGTGGGCAGTGCCAACATCATCCTGGTCGCCAATATTGGCAGCACCTCGTTCAAGTTCCGCTTGATCGGGATGCCAGATGAACGTGTGCTTGCTCGCGGAACGGTGGAGAGGATCGGGTCACCGGAATCGGCCTATTCCTTTACGGTTGGCGAGGAAAAGGTGGAGGGCACGGCTTGCTTCCCGGACTACGCGGATGCCATCCGGGCGGTGGAATCGCAGTTGTCGGGTAAAGTGATCGACAGCTTTGCGGATTTGGCGGCCTTCGGGTTCAAGCCGGTAATGGCGAAGAATGTCTCCGGCACCCGGATCATGGATGAAACCGTGCTCAAGGCCATGGAGGATCTGATCACCCTGATGCCGGCCCACAACCCCCCTTATATTAATGCGGTGCGGGCATTCAACAGCGCCTACCCGGCCATTCCATGTATCGGAACTTTCGAGACCGCCTTCTACACCGGACTTCCAGCCCACAACCGGCGTTTCCCGGTGCCATTGGCCTGGGAGGAAAAATATGGCATCGAGCGGACCGGATTCCATGGAGCCAGCCATCGCTACGTGAGCGAGCGGGTGGCGGAGCACATCAAGCAACCCGGAGCCCGGATTATCTCCTGCCACCTCGGGGGCAGTTCATCGATCGCCGCCGTGCGAGACGGTCAAGCCATCAATTCCAGTTGGGGAATGACTGCGCAGAGTGGCTTGCCGCAAAGCAACCGGGTGGGGGACATGGATGTCTTTGCCCTGATCTACCTCCTCAAACAGGATGGCATGACCCTGGAAAAAATCGAAAAGGCCCTCGGATCAGAATCCGGTCTCAAAGGCATGTCTGGACTCGAATCGGGGGACATACGCGACCTCAAGGAAGCTGCCGCCGCCGGCAATGAACGTGCCGCTGAAGCCCTGGCCGTCTTTGTGGCCTCAATCCGGAAATTCATCGGCCAGTTCCTGGTCGAAATGAACGGGGCCGACGCCATCGTCTTCACCGCCGGCATCGGCGAAAACAATCCCGACCTCCGCGCCGATGTTCTTAAGGATCTCGACTTCGCTGGAATCCACCTAGATGTACAGGCCAATGAAAACCTGCGCGGTCAGGAAGCCTGCATTTCCACGCCGGATTCGAAGACACGGGTGTGGGTAATTCCGACTAATGAGGAAATCATCATCGCTCGCAACGCCTGGGCGTTGCTGGAAGGTGAGAGATCGAAGCATGAAGATGAAGAACGGGCTAATGTCCACGTGCCCGCATAATAATTTTAAATTACGTAACAAACAATAAACTGGAGAAAATAATATGTCACAACAAGCAATTGGTATGATTGAAACCCGCGGATTGGTCGCGCTCGTGGAAGCCACGGATGCAATGCTCAAATCCGCCAACGTCGAACTGGTCGGACCGATGGTTCAAGTCGGTAACGCCATGGTCACTGCTGTGGTCACCGGGGATGTAGCCGCCGTCAAGTCGGCCACTGAATCCGGACGCGCCGCCGCCGAAGCCCTCGGAGAAGTGGTATCGATCAGTGTCATCGCCCGCCCGGACAAGGAACTCAGCGTCGTCCTGCCTCAGTAGGCGGACGCCGGAAAGGATAAATGATTCTCGCACGTGTGGAGGGAAATGTCGTCGCGACCAAAAAGAGCGACAAGATGACAGGAAGCAAATTCCTGATCGTTCGCCCGATTCTGGTCAAAGACGCAAAGAGCAAGGAACTGGTTGAAGGGAGCCAAACCCTGGTCGCCACGGATCCTATGGGAGCCGGGGAGGGGGAACTCGTCCTCATTGTCCAAGGCAGCTCTGCCCGCCTCGCCGGTGACTCGAACCTCCCTGTCGATGCCGTCGTCATCGGCATCGTGGATACGGTCGATGTCGGTAAGGAAATTCTCTACAAAGCGAAATAACCAGACCCCACCATTATGGATGAACAACTGATAGCCAGCGTCGTCAAAGACGTTCTCAAGAAACTGGAAGCCCAGCAGGCTCCCGTCGTCTCCGGTGCGACCGGATTCGGGGTTTACGATGATATGGGGCAGGCCGTCGAGGCCGCCCACCAGTCCTTCCTCAAACTCCAGAAAGCGGGAGTCACGGCCCGTAAGCAGGCGATCCAGTGCGTCCGCCGACTCTGTGTCGAGAACGCCACCGCCTGGGGCACGATCGAATTTCAGGAAACAAAAATCGGGCGACTGGATCACAAAATCGAAAAGCTGAAAATCTGCGGTGACCTGGTGCCGGGAGTTGAGTTCCTTGAGCGGATGGCCTTCAGCGGAGATTTCGGGCTGACCGTTATCGACTTCGCCCCCTGGGGTGTCATCGGAGCCATTACTCCTTCCACCCACAGTGTCCCCACCCTGACCGGAAATGTCATCAACATGCTCGCGTCCGGAAATTCGGTGGTCTTCAACACCCACCCGGCCGCCAGCCAATGCGCGGCGGTGGCCATTCGCGCTTACAATCAGGCCATCTTCAAGGAAACCGGCATTTCCGATCTTCTCTGCACCGTAACCAAGCCGACCCTTGAGTCTTTCAATCAAATGTGTACTCACCCGCACGTCAAGCTCCTCTGCGTCACCGGTGGACCGGCGGTGGTGGATGCGGCCATGAAAATCGGTAAACGCGCCGTCTGCGCCGGTCCGGGGAATCCGCCGGTAGTCGTCGATGAAACCGCCGATCTCGAAAGCGCGGCCCGTTGTATTATTCAGGGCGCGGCCTATGACAACAACCTGCTCTGCATCGGGGAAAAGGAAGTCTTTGTGGTCGAATCGGTGGCAAACGCGCTCATGCAGGCATTGGGCAAGGCCGGGGCGGTTCAACTGAACGCCTCCGAAACCGATCAACTCACCCGCAAGGCCTTCACTTTTAAGGAAGGCGAGGGAGCCGGATGCCCGCATCCTGTCGTCAACAAGGATTACATCGGAAAGGATGCCACCTGGCTGGCGGAACAAATCGGGAAATCGGTGCCGGCCAAGACGGAATTGCTCTTCGGTGAGACGGATAAGGATCACCCCTTCGTGATCGAGGAACAAATGATGCCCTTCATTCCCATCGTTCGGGTGCGTGATGTCCGCGCGGCCATCGATGCCTCCATTGAAGCGGAGCACGGCTATAAGCACACCGCCCTCATGCACTCCCAGAATATTTCCAACCTGACCACCATGGCCCAGGAAGTGGATACCACCCTTTTCATCAAGAACGGCCCCTGCATGACCGGACTCGGACTGGGCGGCGAAGGCTTCCTCAGCTTCAGTGTCGCCACCCCCACCGGAGAAGGAGTCACCACCCCCATGACCTTCACCCGCTCACGCCGCTGTGTCATGGTCGAAAACCTAAACCTCTTTTAGAAACCTGAAGGCTGAAACCTGAAACCTGAAACAAAGAACCAAGAACCAAGAACAATAAAAAAATGAGACTGGCGGAAATTAAAGGCAATGTGACGGCGACTGTGAGGCATTCCTGCTTTAACGGGCAGCGCCTCCTGATTGCCCAGCCGGTCAATGAGGACGGTGCAGAGGCCGGATCACCTCAGGTGGTGCTGGATCCGTTCGGAGCCGGAATCGGTCAGCGTGTTATGATGACCAGCGATGGCAAGGAAGCGCGGGAATACGTCGGCTGTATGAACAGTCCGGCCCGCTGGATTATCATGGGAATCGTCGATCCGGAAGGAGCTTTGAACCTATGAGGCTGGGAGAAGTCATCGGGCGGGTCACCCTCTCGGCTCAACATCCATCGCTTATCGGTGGGCGCCTGATGCTGACCATGCCCTGGACATCGCAAACCGTCGCCAGTGCTAGTGCCGGAAACGGGAAGCGGGACAACCTCGATTTTTCCATCGTGGTTTACGATCAACTCGGTGCCGGGCCGGGGCAGACAATTGCCATCACCGAAGGAGCGGAAGCCGCCGCCCCCTTCGAGAAACGCACTCCCTGCGACGCCTACTGCGCAGCTTTGATCGATGAAATTTACATACCTAACAATAAAAAGGAATCCAAACTATGAGTGTCTTTGCCACTAACGAAGCCCAACAATTCATCCAATCTGGAGCGACGGAATTCCGTCACGACCGCAGCACCCAGGTCACCCCGGCCGCGCGGGATCTGCTCAGGGAGGCGGGGATCAAGGTCACCTTTACACCGGGAGAACCTGCCACGTCCGCCCCTGCTGCCGCCGGCTCCTCAGCACTCAACTCGGAGACACAGGAGACGGATACCCCCAAGGTTGGCACCAAGCCATCACCTGCCGATATCGATAAGCTCTTTAACTGCGCGGAAGCGCGGCGGGTGAAGCAGGAAATCTGCGACATCGGAAAGCGAATCTGGCAGCGCGATTATGTGGACGGAAACGGGGGAAACATGTCCTACCGGATCGGTGTCAATCAAGTGCTCTGCACACCGACCCTGGTCAGCAAGGGATTCATGACCCCGGATATGATCTGCATGGTAGATCTGGAAGGCAACCAATTGGCGGGAACCTGGAAACGCACCAGTGAGGTCACCACCCACCTCGCCATTTACAAGGGCTGCAACCAGGCCAAGGCCGTGACGCATGCCCACCCGGTCCACGCCACCGCCTTCGCCATGGCCGGCTACGAACCCCCGCAATGCCTGATCCCCGAGCAGGAAGTCTTCGTCGGAAGGGTACCAGTTGCCCCCTATAGAACACCTGGCAGCCCGCAAATGGCCGAGATCATCCAACCCCTGGCCGCGAAACACCAGGCTATCCTGATGGGCAACCACGGGATCATCACCTGGGGCACCAGTGTCGAGGACGCCTACTGGAAAATGGAAATCGTCGATGCCTACTGCCGCACGCTCGTCATCGCCTCGCACTTGCCGTCGCGTAACACCACCATCCCCGGAGATGAAATTGCCAAGCTGCTCGATATGAAAAAGACATTGGGTTTGCCGGATGATCGGGAGGGCTTGACCCCTGTTCAACTCTGCGAGGTGGATCCGTGGGATAGCCTGCGGGGAGGGAAGTCCCCCTGCTCCTGCACTACGGAGCGCGAAGGTTCGGGGGCGCAGTCCGGCAGCGTCGAGGCTTCCAATGCCGAACTCGAAGCCATGGTCCAGCGCATTACCGACCAGGTCATGCAGGGATTTAATAAATAATCAAACAGGTAGCATTGCAAATGAAAGCAAAGGTAGGGCGCAGTCTCCAGACAAGCCGCGCAGAGCTTAGCGCTACGGCTTGTCTGGAGTCTGCGCCCTACCCCGGAAAATAATCAGATATGAAATCGCAAAAAACGAGAGGCGAACAGATATGAAAGTAGCAGTCATTGGAGGAGGGGGACGGGTCGGTGCCTGCGCCGCCTATTGTATGCAGGTGACCGGACTGGTCTCGGAAATTTTACTATTGGATGCCAATGAAGATGCCGCCGAGGGTGAGGCCCTCGACCTCCTGCACGGTGCCGCCTACAGTGCCAACCAGGTCATCCGCCGAGCCAGTTACCGATGCTGCGCCCAGTGTGATGTTATTGTCATCACCGCCGGATCCCGCCGCCGTCCCGATGAAAGCCGGCTCGATCTGATGAATCGGAACGTCTCAATCTTCCTCGGGATTATCAAAGATCTCGTCAACAACGACCTGCGCAAGGACGCTCAGATTTTCGTCGTCTCCAACCCGGTCGATGTTCTCACTTACCTGGCCATTGAGGCCAGCGGCCTGCCCGCCAGACAAGTCTATGGGCTGGGCACCATGCTCGACACCTCACGCTTCTGCTCCTTCATCGCCAGCAGCCTGATATTGCCCGCCACCCAGGTTCGGGCCATGATCCTCGGCGAACACGGAGATTCGATGTTCCCGGTCTGGTCGTCGGCAACTGTGGACGGATTCCCTCTCACTAAATTCAAAGGCTGCACTCCGCAATTCCAGTCGGAAATTTTCGAGCGCACCAAAACCAGCGGAGCCGAGGTTATCAAGCGCAAAGGTGGAGCCGGTTGGGCGGTCGGAGTGACCATCAACGAGGTCATCAAAGCGGTCCAACTGAACAGTAAACAAATCCTCCCCGTCTCCAGCCTCATCCAGGGTGCCTACGGCATCAAGGACGTCTGCCTCAGTGTCCCGACGGTGGTCGGGCGGGACGGTATACTCGAGCATATCGAACTGGAATTGACTCCCCGCGAGTTGACTGCCCTGCAAAATTCCGCCCGCGTCCTGAAAGATAATATCTCTAAAGTGGAAAAAGCCTAAAGTCGCATGAAGGAAGGGAAAACCTATCTGGCAGTGGACCTCGGGGCCGAGAGCGGTCGCGTCATCGCAGGCACTATCCAGGGTGGAAAACTCGACCTCCAGGAAATCAATAAGTTCCCCAATGGAGCCACTCAAGGCGAGGACGGTCATCTTCACTGGGACACCCTCAGGCTTTTCGACGACATCAAGAAAGGGCTGAAATTGGCCCGGGAAAAATACGGCGAGGCACTCGTCTCGGTCGGAGTCGATACCTGGGGTGTGGATTACGGGCTCCTCGATGCAGAAGGCAGACTCCTCAATGTCCCGTTCCACTACCGTGATGAGCGCACCAGGGGGATGATGGATCAAGCCTTCCGGAAAATCCCTCGTGCGGATATCTACGGTCGCACCGGAATCCAGTTCATGGAATTGAACACCATTTTCCAGCTCATGGCGGAGGATTCAGAAAAACTCCGCAATGCGAAACAGCTTCTCTTTACCCCGGATTTGATTTCCTACTGGTTATGCGGGAAAGCGATCAATGAATCCACCATCGCGAGTACCGCCCAGCTGCTCAACGCCCAGGAGCGCACCTGGGACGACGAGTTGCTCGCGGCCTTCGACATCCCACGCCATCTCTTCGAAGAACTGACCCCCCCCGCTTCCACCCTCGGTGCCTTAACTCCGGAAGTCGCTCGGGAGACCGGATGTGATGGACTCAAGGTCGTGGCTGTCGCCGGGCACGATACCGCCTCCGCTGTGGCTGCCGTCCCCTTTGACGATCCCAAGTCATCCGCCTACCTCAGTTCCGGAACCTGGTCGCTCCTGGGCATCGAATCTGACCGACCGCTCATCCATCCGGATGCGAAATTCACCAACGAGTGGGGACTCGAAGGCACCTTCCGTGTCCTGCAAAATATCGTCGGCCTCTGGATCATCCAGGAATGCCGCCGCACCTGGGCAGAAGAGGGGCACGACTACGATTACGAAACCCTCAAGCAAATGGCCGGTAAAGCCAGCCCTTTCCATGCCCTCCTCGATGTGGATTACGCGCCCCTGATGGAAGTGGGAGGAATGCCCGGAAAAATTATCAATTTCCTGAAAGAGACCGGACAGGAAGTGCCGGATGCCACAGACCACGGGCAAATCATCCGCATCGCCACCGAAGGCCTGGCCCTCAAGTACGCGCGTGTCCTCGAAGATCTCGAATCCCTCCAAGGCAGCCCCATTACCACCCTCCACATCGTCGGCGGCGGCTCCCGGAATACCCTGCTCAATCAAATGACCGCCAACGCCACCGGACGAAAAGTGGTCACCGGCCCCACCGAAGGCACCGCCGCCGGAAACATCCTCGCCCAACTCCTCGCCGATGGCAGCCTGAAGTCCCTCCAGGAAGGCCGCGATCTCATCAAGCGCACCTTCGAACTCTCCAACTACTACCCCGAGGAAACAGAAAGCTGGAAAGCCGCCCGCATCCAACTGCACGGAATCATGAGCTGAATA
>CAYTLD010000074.1:0-6599 GCA_964438585.1 uncultured Blastochloridaceae bacterium
CTGCTGCGCGACTTTTTCCAACTCGTAACACTCGATGATATCGCCCTCGGCATACTCGTCGAATTTACCGAGGCGGACACCGCATTCCATGCCGGCGCGAACCTCGGCCACTTCGTCCTGGAAGCGCTTGAGGGTGGCAAAGCCACCGTCATAGACCGACTGGTTACGGCGGAGGACCCGGGCACGGGCGGAGCGGAGGAGGCGTCCGGATTCGACGACACAGCCGGCGACCGGAAATTTGGAAAGTTTGATGACCTTCTTGACCTCAGCCTGCCCGATTTTACTTTCCCGCACTTCGGGATCGAGCATGCCCTGCATCGACTCTTTGACCTGGTCGATGAGTTCATAAATGATGGAGAAGATTTTTACCTGAACATCCTCGCGTTTGGCGGCAACGTTGGCGGAGTTGTCGGCCTTGGTGCTGAACCCGATGACGACGGCATGGGAGGCCTTGGCCAGGAGGATGTCGTTTTCAGTAACCGGCCCCACACCGGCGAGGAGGAAATTCAGTTCGACCTTGGTGGAGGGCAATTTTTTCAGGGATTCGATGATGGCTTCGACGGAGCCCTGGACATCGGCTTTGATGACCAGGTTGAGTGTCTTTTTCTCCCCTTCTTTAATTGAGCTGAATATGCTTTCCAGGGTGACCGGCTCATCATTGCCCAAATCCTTCAGGCGGGATTCCTCTGAGCGCTCCTCGGCCAATCGGCGGGCATCTCGCTCGTTGCTCATAATGGTGAATTCTTCTCCGGGCTTGGGGGCGCCGTTGAATCCAAGCACTTTAGCCGGGGTGGAGGGTCCGGCCTCTTTGATTTGTTCACCCCGGTCATTGATGAGTGCCTTGACCTTGCCCCAGAAATTTCCGCAAATGAAGGCGTCCCCGCGCTTGAGAACACCTTGCTGAACGATGACGGTGGCATTGGGGCCGCGTCCGACTTCGACCTGGCTTTCGATAATCGTGCCCCGGGGGGTGGCGATGGGATCCGCTTTCAGTTCCATCATTTCAGACTGCAGGAGCATGAGTTCGATAAGGTTATCCATGCCGGTGCCCTGGGTGGCGGAGACTTCGCAGCAGACAATATCTCCGCCCCAATCCTCGGGGCTGAGGTTGATTTCCTGAAGCTGGGTCTTGACCCGGTCCGGGTTGGCACCGGGAAGGTCGATCTTATTGATCGCCACCATGATGGTGACGCCGGCGGCCTGGGCATGTTGAATGGCTTCGCGGGTTTGTGGCATCAGGCCATCGTCTGCGGCCACGACGATAATCGCGATATCCGTTACATTGGCACCCCGGGCGCGCATGGAGGTAAAAGCGGCGTGGCCGGGGGTGTCGAGAAAGGTAATTTTCTGTCCCTTGTGTTCGATCTGGTAGGCACCGATGTGCTGGGTGATGCCTCCCGCTTCTCCGGCGGTGACGCGGCTGTGGCGGATGTGGTCGAGGAGGGATGTCTTGCCATGATCGACATGGCCCATGAAAGTGATGACCGGAGGACGGGGTGCGAGATTTTCGTTATCGACTTCCTCAACTTTGGGAGCGGGAGGTTCCTCGATCACTTCTTCGACCTTATGAAAGCCGCCGCCTTTTTCCCGACGTTCCATTTCGAAGGAGACGCCCTTTTTCTCACACACCTTGCGGGCGGTCTCTTCGTCGATGGTCTGATTGAGGGTGGCGAAGACGTTCATCTCCATCAGTTCATGAACCACCTGGAAGGGCTTCAAGCCCAGTTCTGTGGCCAGTTCCTTGACCACGATGGGGGGCTTCATGATGATGACTTTCGCCGGTTCCGGGGAGGGAGCCTCTGCGGGCGGGGCCGGAGAGTCTTTCACTTCGGAGCCAGGCTCATTATCGGCCTTTTCAGGTGTAACGGTGGGCTTGGTGGCTTCTGAGTTGCGGGAGGATGAGTCGCCGGGCTGTGGCGGTGCGCTGGCTATGGGGGCCGGGGCGGGAGTGGGTCCAGCTGCGCTTTTGTCTTCCTCGTGAGCGGGGGGTATTTCCTTGGCAACGGGCTGAGGCTTCGGCGCGGATGGCTTGGCGGAGGCAGAGGGACTATCAGGTTTAGGCTTGGCTTTCGGCTTTGCTTTAGCTTTGGCTTTAGGTTTCGCCTTGGGTTTCGGCTTGGCCTTTGCTTTGGGTGCGGCTTTGGGCTTGGGTTTTGCGGATGATTTCTTTTCTGCCATAGGTAACTCTTAAAATTCTATCTAAGCGAGGGGCCTGCGATCAGGCACTACCTTCGAATTCTTTCGCTTTGTTGTGCATCTGTTCAATCAGCTCTGGTTCGATATCCGGCAGTGCTTCCTTGAGATCCTCCAGAGACGATTCCGCGATTCCCTCAATCGAGACGAAGCCGGTGGTGGCGACTTGCTCGGCCATTTCCGGATCGAGTTCAAGGCTCTGAGAGAGCTTGGAAATCGCCTGCTGAAGTTTTTCCTCGAACCCGACAACCTGAACCTCTTCTTTTTCCACATCCACTTCCCATCCGGTTAGTTTGGCGGTTAAGCGGGCGTTTTGTCCGCGCCTTCCGATGGCGAGGGAGAGATTCTCTTCATCGACAAAGACGCGGACGTGTTGCTTTTCCTCATCAATCTCGATGCGCTTGAGCTTGGCCGGTTTCAGAGCTTCGATGGTCAATTCCCGGATATCATCCGACCAGCGGAACAGGTCGATTTTCTCGTTACTCAATTCGCGGACGATATTTTTCACCCGCGCACCGCGCAAGCCGACACAGGCACCGACCGGATCGATTTTCGGATCTGCTGACCAGACGGCAATTTTGGTCCGGTATCCGGCCTCACGGGCCAGTCCGCGGATTTCGATGCTCCCGTCATGGAGTTCATTGACCTCCATTTCAAAAAGTTTGCGCACAAAATCCGGATGGCTCCGGCTGAGGATGATTTTTGGGCCCCGGATGGTGTTGTCCACATTGAGGACGAGGGCCCGGATCCGTTCGCCGGGCGTGTAGTCCTCGGTCGGGACACGCTCGCGTGTGGGCATGTATCCCTCGAATTTCCCCAGATCGACAACGACATCAGAGCGTTCGAAGCGGCGAATCGTCCCGGAGATGACTTCTCCGACGCGGTCCTTGTATTCATCGAATACCATGGTTTTTTCGATGTTCCGGATATTCTGGTTGATTGTTTGCTTAAAGACCTGGGCGGCGATGCGTCCGAAATCCTTGGGAGTGACTTCGACCTCGACCAGGGAGCCTAGATTGGCGTTGATATCGAAGCGCCGGGCCTGGTTGAGGGAGACCTCTTCATAAGGTTTAGTCACTTTTTCCACGGCTCGGAGGGTGGCGTAGGCTTTGATCTGCCCGTTGGTCTTGTTCATTTCCACCCGCATCTCATTGGCGGGCCCGAGTGATTTGCGGGAGGCGGAGAGGAGGGCGGATTCGATGGCAGCGATCATCACCTCGCGGTCGATGCCCTTTTCTTTCTCCATGTAGTCGAGAACGGCTAAAAATTCCTGGCTCATAATATCTTCTGTTTAATTTTTATGTTAGCGGGCGTAGTATAAAAAAAAGCGGAAACCTTGTGGGCTTCCACTCAAGCAACACTACGCTTGTCATCCGCAGCTAAAATGTTAAAGGAAATTGAGTTACGGTCAAGAACCTCCTGAAAAAATTAATGAATTTCCCAAGAACACTCGGTCTGATTGCCGGAAAGGGCGGATACCCGCAGATGGTGATGGAGCAGGCAATGCGGCCGGAGCGTGGAATCCAGCGGGTGGTGGTGGCCGCCTTCGAAGGCGAAACAGATCCGGATTGGGTGGGAAAGGCGGATGCGGTGGAATGGTTCCGGGTCGGGCAACTGGGGAAGATGTTGCGCTTTTTCAGACAGGAGCAGGTTGATGCCGCTCTCATGGCCGGACAGATCACGCCCGGTCGTCTCTTCGACCTCCGTCCGGACATGAAAGCATTGATGCTGCTAGCCCGGCTTCGGAAGCGGAATGCCGAGACTCTATTCGGAGCGGTCGCGGACGCCATCGAGGAGGCGGGGGTGCGCCTGCTGCCGGCCACGACCTTCATGGAGGACTACCTTGCCGGAACCGGCTGCCTGGCCGGACCGGAACGGAAGCGGCGGGTCTCACGGGACTTCGAATTCGGCTGGCACCTGGCCAAGCAAGTCAGCGCCCTCGACATCGGGCAGTCGATGGTGGTTAAGCGCGGAACAGTTCTCGCCGTCGAGGGATACGACGGAACAGACGCGACCATCCAACGGGGCGGTGAACTGGGCGGTGGAGGGTCGACACTGATTAAAGTGTCCAAACCCGGCCAGGATATGCGCTTTGATGTCCCGGTCATCGGCACCCGCACCCTGGAAGTGTGTGCGGCGGCGGGAGTGGATGTCATCATTTGTGAGGCAAAAAAAACATTGCTCTTGGAAGTCGAAACCTTAAGACAACTATCTCAAGATAAACAAATCAGCCTCTGGGGTTTTTCATCTCCGGAGGAATAAACCAGGACCGGGAAAATCAAAGGCATGTCAAAAATTAAAGTAGGAGTGATCGGGGTTGGAAGCATGGGCAAGAACCATGCGCGCATTTACGCGTCCCTGGAGGAAGCGGAATTCGTCGGTATTTATGATCTCGACACTGATGCGGCGCGGCGGGTCAGCCACCAGCACGGATGCCAGACCTTTGATTCGGTGGAAGCGCTGGTCCATGCCGTGGACGCCGTCTCGATCGCGGCGCCGACTTGCGAGCATTATTCCATCGCCACCAGAGCATTAGAAGCAGACACCCACGTGCTGGTGGAGAAGCCGATCACCGAGTCCACCGCCGAGGCCACCCAGTTGGTCGCGGAAGCCACCAAGCGCAACAAGGTTCTCCAGGTCGGCCACATCGAGCGGTTCAACCCGGTCATGAGTATTCTCGAAGAACATTTGACTCGGGTGCGCTTTATTGAAGCCCACCGTCTGTCGCCCTACCCCGGACGCAGTCTCGATATCAGCGTGGTCATGGATCTGATGATTCATGATCTCGAAATTATTCTCCACCTGGTCAAATCCCCGATCCTCTCCATCGATGCGGTTGGAGTTTCGGTTTTGAGTAAGAGCGAGGATATCGCCAACGCCCGGATCCGATTTGAAAATGGCTGTGTCGCCAACGTGACCACCAGCCGCATCAGCCCGGAGAAAATGCGGAAGATCCGTGTCTTTCAGGATGACGCTTACCTATCGCTCGACTACCAGAAACAAGCGGGTGAAATCTACCGGAAATCCGGAGGGAGTATCAGCCGGGATAAAATTCAAGTGGAGAAGGAAGAACCCCTGAAAAGCCAGTTAGCCTCATTCCTCAATTGCATCGCACGGGAAGGAGACCCGGTCGTCTCCGGTGTTCATGGTGCCGAAGCCTTACAGTTGGCCTCCGCGATTTGCGCTAAAATCGATCCGATTTCCGCTCCTGAAATTGAGACAGCTTAGCCATTATGGCGCAGAAAAAATCAACCCGAACCGGGGCCGGGCGCAGCGACCGGAAAGCGACGGAAATTTATCTGGTCGGCGGGGAGGCCAGTGGAGACCGTCACGGTGCCGCGCTTATCCACGCCCTTAGGGAACAGAACCCGGAAGTCACTTGCAGCGGGGTGGGTGGGCCCCAGATGCTGGCGGCGGGTCAGGACCAATTGTTTGACCTCGCGGAGCACGCCGTCGTCGGCTTGACCGATGTTTTAAAGAACTACTTCAAATTCCGTCGCCTCTTTCACCGCATCCTCGAAGATGTCGAGGAGCGCCGGCCGGACATCCTCGTCCTCATCGATTATCCGGGAATGAACTTGCGCCTGGCCCGGCAAATCCGCGCCCGCATGAAGGGTGTAAAAATTGTCTTCTATATCAGTCCGCAAGTCTGGGCCTGGAAAAAAGGGCGGGCAAAGAAAATGGAACTCTGGATCGATAAGCTCCTGGTCATTTTTCCCTTCGAGGCCGACTGGTTTCGCGAGTATGCCCCCCGGCTGGACGTCGAGTGGGTGGGGCATCCGACCCTTGACCGCTGGGAGCCCGGCAGGATTCAGCCTCCGGGAGCCGGTCCGCCCTACGAGTTAGCCATCATGCCGGGCAGCCGCCGCCGCGAGTTGGAGGCCCACCTGCCCGTTCTCCTGCCTGTCGCTGAAAATTTGAGAATGAGATACCCCGGCTTGAAGATTTCCCTGCTCGCATCCGATGATGCCGCTGCCGACCGGATCCGCCGGGCGATATCGGCGCGTCACCTTACCGGGCTGGAAGTCGTTACCGGATACCAGTTAACCCACCTCAGCCACAGCCACCTCGCCCTGGTGGCCTCGGGCACTGCCACCCTGGAATGCGCCCTCGCCGCTGTGCCTATGATGGTCATCTATAAGGCCCATCCACTGACCTACTGGGTAGGTAGAAAACTGGTTAAACTGCCCTACCTCAGCATCGTGAACATTCTCGCCCAGGAAAAAGTCGTGCCCGAATTCCTGCAGGACAAGGCCCATCCAGACCTGCTCACGGAAGCGGCAGCCACCTTGATCGATAATCCGGAAGCCCGTCAGGCCATTCGACAGAAGCTCAATACCATTGCGATATCCCTCGGTGAGCCGGGAGCCTCCGAACGCGCCGCCCGGGCCATCCAAGCGATAAAC
>CAYTLD010000074.1:6699-9372 GCA_964438585.1 uncultured Blastochloridaceae bacterium
GTAAGCCCACCCGGTTTCCGGTTGCCTGAGGGCGTATTTGCTACAAAATATTTTAATGAATAGGCTCCTGATCCCTCTCCTAACCATGCTGCTGGCGGCAGCCGTCGTATTTTGCGAAACGAAAGAACGCCCTAACATCGTCTTTATTTTCTCGGATGACCACGCCACTCAGGCGCTCGGTGCATACGAAAGCATTTTCAAAAATGTGGTGCGAATACCACCACTCGATAAACTGGCCAGCCAGGGCATGGTATTCGACCGCTGTCTGGTGACCAACTCAATCTGTGGCCCGATGCGAGCGGTCATACAAACAGGCACCTATTCCCATCTCAATGGTTTCTGGCGCAACAATAACCGCTTTGACGCGACCAATCAGAAAACCTTCCCGAAGCTCCTCCAGCAGGCAGGCTACCATCTGCTTCTACGATGAGCAGACCGGAGAAAAAATCTGGGAATTGATCGATCTTGAAGTTGACCCACTGGAGACAAAAAACTTCTACAACGACCCAGCGTTCGCGGATGTGCAAAAAGAAATGCACACCGAACTCACCCGCCTGCGCAAACAATATCTAGTCCCCGAAGTCGATCCCGAGCACCTCAACAAGGGCAAAAACATGCACTAAACCCGGAGGATGTGGGCGGGGTCATTGACATTTAGATCAACGATCCTAATACTAATATAGATGGAACATCAGTGTAGTTTTTGTACCGGTCAGTCTGCGACCTGCCACCTGACCAAGGTGGTGAATGGAAAGCTCATCGAAGTGCATGTTTGTGAAAAGTGCATTCCCGAAATTAAGGAGAATGACCTGGCAGACTTTGATATCTGGGAGGCAGTTTCCAAGCTGGCGGCGGAAAAGGGCATGCCGGATCCCATGCACGGACTGGAACCACCTCCAGTCGAGGAAATTTCCGCCAAGTCCCTGCTCATGGATGCCACCGGTGGCTCCCTGACCTGCCCGGCCTGCGGGTTTTCGAGCGAGGATCTCCGCAAAATCGGGCGACTGGGCTGTCCCAAGTGCTACGATGTTTTTGAGGAGATGCTCAGCGATGTGATCAAAGACTGCCAGAAAGGCCCCCGGCATACAGGAAAGGTGCCATCGGCCATGGTCAGCCTCCGGCGCAGGCGCCTCGAAGAGGCACTGGACGATGCGGTCAAAGAGGAGCGCTTCGAGGAAGCGGCCAAACTCCGGGATCAGATTAAGTCCCTGGTCTGAGTAGATCGGAAGACATGCCGATTTACGCCTATGAGCTTTGCGAGGGTGAGGAACCCTGCGCCCGCTGTGGCAAGGGCTTCGATCTGCACCGGCCTGTCTCAGCACCTCCTCTCGAGTGCTGCCCCCTCTGCCGGAAAAAAGTGCGTAAGGTCATTTCCGGATTCTACACCCCCTCCGTCATGAAACCGGTCAGCACCTCCGAAGCCAAAAATGCGGGATTTTCCGTTTACCGGAAAATCGGCACCGGTGAATACGAGAGGCAATAAGCCGCCAGGCACTAATGATATGCCAGATAGACATCATAAGCCGCTTACGATATAATCGTAGAATATGCAAGAGTCGGTTAAGCAATTCATGGCCCGGATTGGAAGTCGAGGCGGTAAAAAGAGCCGCCGCACGCTGACCAAGGAGCAGGCTCGTCGCATGGTCGCAGTGCGCGAGGCCCAGAAGGCCTTTGACCGTCACCGGCATGAGTATTTCTGGTATTCTCCGGATGGATTACTCATTGAGGAAGAAGGAGTGCCATTTGTTATCAAAGGACTCATGAATGAGGGAAATCGAGCTGCTTTTGAAAAAGCCAGACGGATTAAACGATTGTATAACGGAGATCCGGCATGCCCCTCGGAAAAATAGAAAGGGAGGTGCTACGCCTGTTGGCTCAAAACAGGAATCCAGAGAGTCACATTGGCGGGGCAACGGTTCTCAATCAATCGGACGAATCGCCACGCAGTTCCCAGGATATCGATATCTTTCATGACACGGCCGAGGCCATCGAATGCGCATTTAAAGCTGACCAGAAAATGCTACGCGATAATGGATATTCTCTGAAGGTGCTTATGGATCAGGAAACGTTCAAAAGAGCGCATGTTTCCAAAGGAGAAATGCAAACCAAATTGGAATGGGTCCGTGATTCATCGTTTCGATTTTTCCCCGTCGAACCGGATGAGAATTTAGGCTACCGGCTTAATTATTGGGATGCAGCCACCAATAAAGTGCTCGCTGCCGCATTCAGAAACGTGATCCGGGATTACATTGACCTGGTTGAAATTCATCAGACCCGACTATCTCTGGGAGCACTGGTCTGGGCTGCAGCAGGTAAAGATGATGGCTTATCGCCTACATTTATTATCGAGGAGATGGTGCGCACGCAACGCTACCCGGCCATTGCCTATGATGAAGTCACCTTTTCCAGACCATTTGATCGAAAAGCAGCTAAGGCAGTCTGGCTGGATGCCATCCAACAAGCACGTGTGCTCTGCGCCGATACATTGCAGGATGCACCCTACGGGTGTTTTTTTCTCAATCAGAGCGGTGATCCTATGACCCCGACGTCCGAAAACTGGCGGAGCTTAACCCCCCACTTCGGAACCATCCGCGGTGCCTGGCCCCGAGTGGTGGAGGAAGAATAAAGTGTTTCTCGCGCGAAAGCATGGCCCCCCAATGGCTGAAAAATAAG
>CAYTLD010000075.1:0-9340 GCA_964438585.1 uncultured Blastochloridaceae bacterium
CTGGTAGATTTCTGTCCGATGATTTGCCTCTACGGTATTCGCTTTTCGAAGAAGGTCTGGATGGCGTGGAGGGTGGTTTCGATGTCTTCGGGGGTGTGGGCGGCGGAGATGAAGTTGGTTTCGAATTGGGAGGGGGGGATGTAGATGCCAGCCTCCAGGAGGTGGTGGAAGTAGGCTTTGAAGCGGTCGAGGTGGGAGGATTTGGCGGTCTCGAGGTCGGTGACTTCCTGGCCGGTGAAGAAGAGGGCGAACATGGAGCCGCGACGGTAGAAGCGGGCCGGAATCTCAGGGTGGGCTTTTAAGATGGTCCGGACACCGGCTTCCAGTTGGGCACCGCGATCTTCCAGGATTTGATAGGCCGAGTCGTTTTCGAGGGCGTGGAGCTGGGCGAGTCCGGCGGTCATGGCCAGGGGGTTGCCGGAGAGGGTGCCGGCTTGATAGACGGGGCCATCGGGTGCCAACTGATCCATGATATCCTTTCGTCCGCCGAAGGCGCCGACGGGCAGTCCGCCGCCGATTACTTTCCCGAAGGCGGAGAGGTCAGGCTGGATGCCCAAAGTTCCCTGGGCACCATCTTTTCCAAGGCGGAATCCGGTCATGACTTCGTCAAAGATGAGGAGGGCTCCGCAGGCTTCGGTGCCGCGTCGCAGGGCCTCAAGGAAGGCCGGATCAGGAAGGATGAGGCCGGCGTTGGCGGGAATCGGTTCCAGGATAATCCCGGCCAGCTCAGCGCCATAGGTCTTGAGAGCGGTTTTGAGGGCAGGGATGTCATTAAAGGGTAGGGTGATGGTTTCGGCCGCGAGGGCGGGGGGGATGCCGGCACTGTCTGGCTGGCCGAGGGTGAGCGCTCCTGATCCGGCCCGGACGAGGAGGGAGTCAACATGACCATGGTAGCAGCCCTCAAATTTGATAATTTTCTGGCGTCCGGTGACCCCGCGGGCGAGGCGCACGCAGGACATGGTGGCCTCGGTGCCGCTGTTGCACATGCGGACTTTATCGACGGAGGGCAGCCAGTGACAAATTTTCATGGCCATGTCCAGTTCGAGGGGGCCGGGGACGCCGAAACTGGTGCCCTGATCGATGGCTTTCTTGAGGGCGGTGGTGACTTGCTCCGGGGCATGTCCGAGAATGGCCGGTCCCCAGGTGCAGACGTAGTCGATGTATTCCTGGTCATCGACATCGATGAGGCGGCTGCCCCGGGCCGCGCGGGCGAAGAAGGGGGTGCCTCCGACGGCACGGAAGGCGCGCACCGGTGAGTTGACTCCGCCGGGGATGAATTGGAGGCACTGATGAAAGAGGGATTCGGACTGGGTCATGTGAAAAATAAACCACGAATGGGCGCGAATGCACACGCATTTTCATTATATCTGCCTGTTTTAGGGCGAAGTACGGAACGCAGATAGCCTGCCGGGGCGTCATGACCTCTCTGTGATACCGGTTATTTCCCTGCTGGGGGTGATGGTTCTGATCGTGGTTCGTATAGTGCATCAAGTGCTGCGGGCGAAACGGATCTCTGCTTCCAAGGCTCTCAGGGAGAGGTATATGTCCCTGAGGCAGAAGAGCACGGCAAGCAGCGAGGCGGCCGGATGCCATGAAACCAGTGAAAAGATAAACAGGGTCAGTATGAGCACCCCGGCGATCAACACACTCAACCCAGCCCAGAGAATGGCGGCACGGATGAGGCCCGAACAATCAGAATATCGAGTTGAGATAGTTCCATAAACGTACGATGCAGATTAATAGGGAAACCGGAATTCTTATTCATTTTTTCTTTTCCCTCTTCCTTAACTTTCTCGGAGATTGGACGTTTGCAGTTGAGGTGGGGGATTCTTAGGGCATGATGTTCCGTCATGTCGCGATGTATTGAACTGGTGTTGGCCCTGAAATTCCTCAAGCCGAAGCGTCATTACCTCTCTGTGATTACGGTTATTTCCCTGCTGGGGGTGGCTCTGGGGGTGATGGTTCTGATCGTGGTTTTATCGGTCATGCGCGGGTTCGAACTGCGCCTGCGGGAAAAGGTGCTGGGGTTCAATCCCCACCTGACGGTGACCAATTACGGGATTCTGGAAAATTACGATGCAGTGGGGGCCCGTATCCGGGAAGCGATTCCGGTTGCCGCGATGTCGCCTTTTATCATCGGCCCGGTTCTGGCGGAGTGTCATGGAAAAATCAGCACGCCCCAGATCAAGGCGGTGCCACTTCAGGAGGCGGAAAGTGATGTCATTCCCTTGCGGGAGAGTCTGGTGGAAGGCGAATGGCTTGAGGGGCCGGAGACCGTGGTGGTTGGAATCGAGTGGGCCAAGCGCAACCAGGCCTGGGTGGGGGATACCCTCCTGATCCATTCGCCCCGCAACATCGCGCTGATAAAGCAGAACCCGAATGAAAAGAGGAATGATAGTGAGCCGACCAGTTATTATCTGCCCAGTGAGTACACTATTTCCGGTATTTTCCGGACTGATTTCTATGAGTATGACATCGGTTACATGATGGTGGAATTATCCGAGGCCCAGCGGCTCTACAATATGTACGGGGCATCCCACGGGCTGGCCATCCGGCTGGAGGATCCGATGCAGGCTTTTGCCTACGGCGAAAAATTAAAGGAGTCACTGGACGCCGGGATCTATGTGCTGACCTGGGTGGATTTGAATAAATCGCTTTTTGCCGCCGTCCAGACCGAGCGGCGGACGATGAGTATCCTCTTTTTTGTTGTTATGCTGGTGGCGGCCTTTGCGCTCATGAGCACGAACCTGACGGTGGCGGTTCAGAAGACGCGTGAGTTCGGGTTATTGATGGCGCTGGGAGCGCACCCCTGGCAGCTGCTGATGATCGTCACTTTCTACGGGCTGGTGATCGGCATGTCCGGGTGTCTGTTGGGGCTGGTGGCCGGTGCTTTCTTACTTTCTCAGAGGGATGCCTTTAGCAATTGGATGGCGGAGACCTTTGAGCTGGATGTCTTCCCGCCAGACATTTACCATTTTACTGGAATTCCGGCGGTCTGGGAATGGGAGACGGTCTTCTGGGTGCTGGCCTTCGGGATCCTCCTGAGTGTGGCCTCGGGGATGGTTCCGGCCTGGGTGGCGGCCCGGGTGCAGCCGGCGGAGGCCTTGAGCCATGGATAAAATTGTTCTTCAGGGAGTGGTCAAGGCCTATCACCATGGTCCGCGGAAAGTGGACGTGCTCAGGGGGGTCGATTTGGAAATCGGCGGAAGAGATTGCCTCTCGATTACGGGAGCCTCCGGATCCGGTAAGACGACGCTGCTGAACCTGATCGGGGGGCTCGATTGTGCGGACGGGGGGCAGATCCTCTGGGATGGCACCTCCTGGCAGGGGAAGTCGCTGGGGAACCTGGCCCGCTGGCGCGCCAGCCGCATCGGCTACATTTTTCAGACCTATCACTTGCTCGATGAATTAACCGTTCTGGAAAACGCCCTACTGCCCGCCTCCCTGGCGCGCCGGAACCGGAGCCGTGAGGCGAAGGAACTGCTGGAAGCGGTCGGACTCAGCCATCGCCTCGATCACCGGCCCTTCGAGCTGTCCGGCGGGGAGCAGCAGCGGGTCGTCATCGCCCGGGCTTTGATTAATAATCCCGACCTCATTCTAGCCGACGAACCCACCGGGAATCTGGACTCCGAAAACACGGATCGGATTCTTAAATTACTGCTTGATTTAACACGCGAAAGTAAGAAGGCTCTGGTGCTCGTTACGCACGATGCCTCCGTGGCCCGGATGACAGACCGGCAGGTGTCGATCGTGGACGGGCGCATTGAATCTGACCTATGAAAATTTATATCGACGGAACATTTTACGCGGAAGAGGAAGCGAAAATCTCGGTTTTCGACCACGGGCTTCTTTACGGGGATGGTATTTTTGAGGGCATCCGGGCCTACAATGGCCGGGTCTTCAAGTTGCAGGAACACATCGATCGGCTCTATGATTCCGCCAAGGCCATCTTGCTCGAGATTCCTTACCAGCGGGAGGAATTGGCCGAGGCGGTCCTCGAGACCTGCCGCCAAAATGAGATGCGGGAGGGCTACATCCGCCTGGTAGTAACGCGCGGCAAGGGCAATCTGGGCCTCTCACCCTCCCATTGTAAGACCCCCACCGTCTTTATCATCGCCGCTGCCCTCGAACTCTACCCGGCGGAATACTACCAAAATGGACTCGAGGTCATCACGGTTCCCACCACGCGTACCAGCCCGGCGGCTCTTAATCCGGCCGTCAAGTCATTGAATTACCTTAACAATGTCATGGCCAAGGTTGAGGGAGCCCTCGCGGGTGTGCATGAGGTGGTGATGCTCAATTCCGAGGGCCTGGTAGCTGAGTGCTCGGGAGATAATATTTTTGTCGTCAAGAAGGGCCAGATACGGACGCCGCCTATTTATATGGGGGCGTTGGGCGGAATTACCCGGCAGACGATTATCGAACTCACCGAATCAGTGGGAGTGCCTTTCCTGGAGCAGCCCATGACCCGCTATGATTTATTCGTGGCGGATGAAATATTCCTGACCGGAACCGGAGCGGAAGTCATTCCGGTGGTCAAGGTCGATGGGCGGGTCATCGGTGACGGCTCAGTGGGGAAAACAACGCGCGCCTTCATGGAAGCCTATGCTGAGGTTACCCAATCTGACGGGCCGCTGATTTTTCCCTGAGCTAGGCACTGGCTTGCGGAAAACTTTTCGGAGTTGCCAAAGGGCGTGTGACTTGGTGAACTGACGCGCTTCATGAATGTTGTACTAAGCTGGCTTCGGGAATATTGTGACTGGACCTGGACCACGGGAGAATTGGTTGAGAAATTGACCATGGCCGGGGTGGAGGTCGAGAACATCCAGGAAAAGGGAGTTTCCGGAGAATATTTCCGGGCCGCCCGGGTGGTGTCCTTTGCAAAGCATCCCAATGCGGACCGGCTCCGACTCTGCCAGGTGGAGGATGGATCAGGGACACGCCAGATCGTCTGCGGGGCGACTAATTTCCAAGCTGGGGACATCGTGCCCCTGGCCCTGCCCGGCGCGGTCATGCCAGCGGGATTTGCGATCAAGAAATCCAAACTGCGCGGGGAAACCTCTGAGGGGATGATGTGTGCGGCGGAGGAATTGGGCTTGCCGGATAAGGATGACGGATTGCTGATCCTCGATGCCTGCATTGAACCGGGCACCCGCATCGATGAAATATTCCAGCCGGAAGTGGTGCTGGAAATTGAGGTGACCCCCAATCGCCCGGATCTGCTCTCCTACCGCGGACTGGCCCGTGAACTGACAGCCCTCGGGGCAGTCGCCAGACCGCTGCCTTTCCGGGACAGGAAGACCACCATCGACCCGGACTGGCAGATAGCGGTCGAGGATGAAATCGCGTGCCCTCGCTACACCGCCTGCCGGGTGGGAGGGGTTCAGGTAGGCGAGAGCCCGGACTGGATGAAAAGGCGACTGGAGGCCCAGGGCTTGCGACCTATCAACGTGGTCGTCGATATCACCAACTACGTGCTGATGGAGACCGGGCAGCCGCTACATGCCTTCGATGCGGGCAAGTTGCAGGGGGATATCCGGATCCGGCGGGCAGCGGCGGGAGAATCGATTCTGGCCCTGGACGGGAAGTCTTATCTGCTCGATCCTGAAAACCTGGTCATTGCCGATGGTTCCGGGCCGGTGGCGATTGCCGGGGTCATGGGCGGGGAGTTTTCTGGAGTGACGGAAGCGACAACCGATCTGATTCTCGAAAGTGCGGAATTTGCCGGCCCGGTGGTGCGGGCGGGGGCACGGCGTCTGGGCCTGCATTCCGATTCATCCTACCGGTTTGAGCGCGGGGTAGATCCGGCGGGTGTTGATCTGGCGCGTCAGCGGGCGCTCGATTTACTGGAGGAGTATGCCGGGGCTCAGGATCAGGGGATGGTGGAATCGACGTCTTGGCGGGAAGTGTGCCAGGAGGTGGAACTCAGACCCGCCTCGATCGAACGTCTTCTCGGCTATCAGGTCTCCGATCAGCGCACCGGCGAAATTCTCACCGGACTCGGACTCAGCAAGTCGGAAGGCCACAGTTGGATCGTTCCGACCTACCGTCGCGACTTGCAGCGTGAGGTAGATTTACTCGAAGAGGTCGCCCGGATCGAAGGGCTCGAACGTGTGACCGGTTCCTTGCCGCCCGGTGCGGCCGGACGTTCGCCAGCGGACTACAAAGACGAGCAGCTCTCACAATTGAGGCACCGCCTGGCCGGACTGGGCTTCCACGAAGTCCTGACCACCAGCCTGGTATCGCCGGAAGCTGACCATCCGGATTACTTAAACCTGATTAATCCGCTCAATGAGGAGTCCACCCACTTGCGGAGGAGTCTGATCGAGACCGTGCTTCCCTGCGTGCGCCGCAATCTGGGCCAGGGGGCACCATCTATCCGGCTCTTCGAAATCGGAACTGTTTACCGGAAGGAAGAAAAAGAAGAAAAAGAAGAAAAGGGAGGTAAGAGCGGTTCCGGGGAAAGTCTTCGGATCGTCATGGTCGCCTGCGGACTCGATGCCGGTCTTCATTGGAAATGGAGTCCGGAAGAAGCCGGATACTTTTCCCTCAAGGGGGCGATTGAGCATCTTATCCGGCAGACACCGGGGATGGTGATGCCAGCTGAAATCGCCCCCGTCGATGCAGGACGGCTCAAAGCGCATGAAATCAAATCAACCGTCTGGGCGGCGGAATGGGATCTTCCCGATTGGACGGCCCCCGCCGCCCCGGTCTTGAGTCGTGATTTACCCATGTATCCGGCCGTCAAACGGGATCTGGCTCTGGTGGTCTCCCGGAAAGTCAGCCACCAGCAGATCGAGTCTGTCATCCGGGGGGTCGGGATCGGCGAACTCGAGTCGGTCACCTGCTTTGATGTTTACACAGACGACAGCGGGGAAAAATTACCTTCGGATCAAAAATCAGTCGCCTACGCCTTGACTTACCGGTCCTCTCAGAGAACATTACAGGATAAAGATGTTTCCGAGTGGGAGCGTAAAATTATCGGTGCCGTCGAGTCTGAACTCAAGGGCCGCCTACGCTAAAGCTGAAGGATTCATTTAAGCTCTTTCTCAATCAGCGGGAAAAAACTTTCCCTGCGGTGCACGTTTATAGGGCGGTTATCCTTTCAACCGATGTTAATCAAGCCAGAGGCCTTCCGACCGTTCATGTACGCCAAGCCTTAACTGGAAGGCGGAACGGACAGGCGGCGTCTCTTTTATACCTTTAGGGTAGAAAGATCACCCCCCGACGACACTGCGGGGATTTTTTTTGCAAATTACGCCGCGCTGTCATAGCCGTAAGCGAAAACAGAATCCGTATCTACTTACAACTGGGATAACAACCCCAAGGGCATCAAGGTCTGGTCGCATAATGGTCACTCCGCCCCGCTGGCGGATCTTCGTAAGCGTTTTAAGTGCAGCGACCCTGATACCAGGAAAGCTTGACTCGAATTCGAATGGATGTGAATTGTAGGTCTTCATAGTTATTAAAAAAATCCACCACTTCTTATGCACAACTTCCATCGCACCCCACGAATCAAGAGCATTTCTGCTCTTTTCATTTTATCGTTCAGTATTTTTACCGGATGCAACCTGATCGGCGAAGAGCCGAAAGAGGCGGCGATTCGCTTCACCAGTGCCCCGGATATTTTCAACTGGAACATCAGTAATCCGCAGCCCGGCTGGGAGAAAGCGCTGGACTGGTATTTTACCCGACTCAAGAAGGAGGGGCCGGACTTTCACCTCAACGCCGGCGACATCATGGACGCCCGCTGGTGGGATAGTCCCGAGCAGGTCAAGGTCAAGACCGAGGAATATTGGACCGGCTTTCTCAAGCGTTACGAGAAGCACGGCATGAAATTATACGTTGCGCCCGGCGACCACGAATACGGCGATGATGACGGTTTGAAGTTGGACAAAATTGCCCGCGCTTTCGGTGAGCAGTTTTCGGCCCTGATGGGTATGCCGGAGAATGGTCCTGATGAAAACAAGGGTCGGGCCTTCTGGGTGCGCGAGGGCAACCTGCTCGTCGTCACACTCGATACTTTTGTCGATCGCGGCGAGGGGAAGCCTTTCGGTTACACCGTGGGGGATGCCCAAGTCGAATGGCTGGACCAAACCCTGATTGATCATGCGGATGCGGACTTTGTCATTATTCAGGGACACCTGCCGATTCTGGGGCCGGTCAACAGTAAAAACTCCAGTGCCAGCATGTTGGAAGAAGGCACTGGCTCAGCGCTCTGGAAGCTTATGGTGAAACACGCCGTGGATGTCTATCTCTGCGGGGAACACCATCGCATCACCGTGCTCGAGAAAGACGGTATCTGGCAGGTCGTGCATGGCGCGCTCTGGGGAACGCAGCCCGATGTCAATTATCTCCGGGGCGTGGTGACCGATGAAACGCTGACTCTTGAACTTCTGGAATTCGATGTCGAATACGATGGCGGCTATATCGGAGATCATCCGCACCGCGGCCCGAAAAATAAGCCCAGAGAGATTGTTCGCATTTCGCAGCACGCCCTGCAGAACGGACCGCGCGTGACGGGACGATTGACTCTGGAAAAAGGCGCGAAGACAAGCACCGTCCAGGAGTCCTCTGGGTGGTTCGACCTTTCCTCGAAGTAGGATTGAGCTTGGTTCACGGAATCACGGGAACAAAAAAAGTCGCTTCGCTTAAACCGCTTAAAAACGCTTACGAAAGGACGGCCAACGGGGCCGTCCGAGACAGTATTTTTTAAGGATTGATCCGACCTGTCTTGTCAGGGCGTAGCTTTAGCGAAGCCTGATGGCGGATCTTTTTAAGCGTGGGTAATCGGTTAAAAACGGCAGTTTTTTGTTATTCTGCGGTTTGCTCCGGGATGTACTCTTGCAGCACATAGCGCTTCCACTCAACGGATTCCCGGGGACGGAAATTAATCAAATAGCCAATCGGTTTTCTAGTGACTCGCATGTAGTTTAGCAATTGGCTCTCGTGTTCAGGGAGCAGAGCTTTGACTGCTTTGAGTTCGGCGACAATTTCTGAGTGAACATAGAGATCAGGAATATAGGTCTTCTTCAGTCGGTGACCTTTATAAAAGACGGCTAGTTCGGCTTTTGAGGTAAATGGAATTTCCCGGAGACCAAGCTCCCATTCCAGGCTTTCCTGGTAAATCTCCTCACTAAGTCCGCCTCCCATTTCCCGGTAAACTTCAAAAGCAGCTCCCATCAGCGCATAGCCCTCATTGCCAAGATATTGTGTGTTTTTTGTATCCATTACTTCATTCAATCCTTGGGTGATTTTGAATGCAATAAAGAATGCGGATCGCTGCGCTCAAACCGCTTAATAACGCTTAAAAGAAGACGGCCAACGGGGCCGTCCCCAA
>CAYTLD010000076.1:0-1587 GCA_964438585.1 uncultured Blastochloridaceae bacterium
CACAACTACAATGGCGGAGGATTCGGTTCCTTCATCAATCCCGTCAATCAACTCAGCCCTCCCTGATCAATCATTCAAAAGGATTGGTGTGCAGGGAATAGGGTGCGGCCAGAGTCACCTGCCGTTCTTCTCCTGATCCGGAATCCACCACCCGGATATTCAATGCTTTGCCTTCCTTTCCCAGTTGGCGTTCTAGCAGGAGATAGAACTTAAAAAATTCGCGCAGGTGCTGGTTAAACGGCATGCCGTTCAGGGAAACAATTTGATCCCCCGCCTTCAGGCCTCCTTCCGCCGCCCGTGAGCCGGGCAGAATCCCGGCTATGGTGGCCCTGCCCTCGCGAGCCACCAGAAACATGCCGTCAAGGAATTCGACCTGGGCATAGCGGGGTTCGGATTCCGAATCCATCTGGTAGACGAGGTAGTAGTCGTCCGCAGGCTGCTTATGGAACCAGCCCCGGAAAATATCGGGGTCATCCCATTGAATGCGCAAGGCCCGCTCACGGGCCACACTGAGCATGGCCCGTTCCATGGCGTTATCATCCGAATTGGTCACATCCGGTTTCTTGCGCGAATACGTCTTTTCCAGATCGACCTTGGCATTCTTTCGCTTCACATCCTTATCATCCGGCTTGGGCGGAATAAATGCTGTCAATAAAATCGTCCCCTCGGGCAAATACGTGCTCCGGTTCAGCAGAACATCCTCGCCGCATATCACCTTCCCGTTGGCAATATCCAGAGGAAAAGCAATCCCTAGCGATGGTTGTAACTCGCTATTGGCCAGGATGGAACCGGTCATCATTAATGTGCCCAGTAAACACAGAATCCTCATAAGACTATATTAAACGGAATTCAGCCGGGATGCACTGATGTTTTTTAGAGACGTCCCTACATCGCTGGCGCGTGATTCCATATTAAGGGTAGAAACGGCTCCCTCCTTCGCCAAGGCTTCGGCGGACAGAAAAGCCGTCACTCCATACTATTAAAGGATAATGCGTGTGCGGAGGAGCGTTCGGAGTTCTCGCCTTTCTGTGTCCGCCATAGCCCTTGGGCGGCGGCGGAAGGCGAGCCCGTAAGGACAGAAGCAGAACGGCTAAAGCCGTCACTCCGAACGATCCCAGGATAATATGGAAATTATGCGATATAACGTGGTGGGCCTGAGTGTTCGGAGTTATCGCTTTTATCTGTCCGCACCCCAGGGGGTCGAAGCTCTCAATGAAGTTCCAAGCCCTTGGGCGGCGGAGGAAAACGAGCTGTTCTGTAAAACGTCCGTTAACGGGCCTCGCCGAAGGTGAGGCTTTTGACGTTGGCAAAGCTGCAGGCGTTGAGGACGTCAACGACACGCTCGTGACGGGCTTTTAATTGCGGACGGACGATGACTGGCTGGGCGCCGTAGAGTTCGGTCGCTTTTTTCAGGCGTGACTTGAGTTGAGGGAGATCCGATCCCCCGTCCACATCAATCGGAGAGCGGTTGTAGAGAATGGTTCCGTCTTCTTTGATGACAACTTCGAGCGGAATTTCCGGTGGCGTTGTTGGCTCTTGCTCTGTCGCCTTACCCGGCACTTTGATGCCCAGTTGCAATTCTTTTTG
>CAYTLD010000076.1:1687-9316 GCA_964438585.1 uncultured Blastochloridaceae bacterium
CTCCCTGACTTTCTCATAGGTGACATCTTTATCAGCACGGATGATAATACGGAAGGGCTCGTTCGGATTGGTCAACGGGTTGAGATCATAGGCCTTCTTGCGTTTCTCAATTTCAGCTTTCAGTCCTTCAA
The DNA here is from genome assembly GCA_964438585.1 of uncultured Blastochloridaceae bacterium. Taxonomy (GTDB): domain Bacteria; phylum Verrucomicrobiota; class Verrucomicrobiia; order Methylacidiphilales; family JBCBYL01; genus JBCBYL01. The sequence continues at coordinate 1,819 of CAYTLD010000076.1, forward strand.
CAGGAATGACCTGATCGATGATCTTTATAGCACCCAACTGTTCGATATTAACTGTGAGGGTGCCGACTTGGTCCCCTTCTGCGGCTTGTGGAGCTGCCGGTAATTCGACATCGGCCAATTGGGTCGCTACTTCCTCATTGGCAGTGGCGATAAAGAAGAGGAGCAGAGTCGTGAGGATGTCACACATCGAGGTGACCTGAAACTCAAGTGTCTCGTCTTCGTGCGTGATAAATTTCCGTTTCATTTCAGAACATTTTCACGAGTTATCCGCTGCCATTGGCTGCTCATCAGTATAATCAGACTTATTGAGTTCCTACGGATGAGAAGTCATACCCGGCCAACTGCTCATAGGGCACACCCTCCATCAGGACAGTAATATCGAGATCGATCAGGCTGAGCAGCTTGGCGGCCTGGTTCTTGACCACATAGTAAAGCATGTAGGCGGGAATAGCGACAACCAGGCCGCCAGCAGTCGTGATCAGAGCCACGGAGATGTTGCCAGAGAGTGAGGCAATATCCGCCGCTCCGGTCTTCGCCAGGGTGTCAAAGGCCCCGATAATCCCGAGGGTGGTGCCGAAAAGCCCGAACATCGGTGAAGTGGCTCCGATGACCGAGAGATAGCTCATACTGGCCTTGAGCTTGATGGATTCCGCCGCCGCCGTATCCGCGATGGCGGTTTCGACGACTTCCTTGCCCTGTCCCAATCGTGTTAATCCGGCCTGCACCGTGCGGGTCAGGAAGCAGGGATTGGAGGCGCAGACCTGAATGGCCTGCTGGTAATTGCCCTGGGTCATGGCGTCCTGAAGCATGGCCACCACCGCTTCCGGGGCCAGCTTGCTACGACGAAACTTGAGAAAGTTCTCCACCGTGAAGGTGATGACGAGGATCGAGAGAAAGAGGAGGAAATGCATCACGAATCCCCCGGAGAAATAAACATCGATCAATGTTTTATCAGCCACTTCCTGTGCCGCATCCTCTTCCTGAGCAGAAAGTGTGCCAGCCATGAGCAGAAAGACGACCAGCAAGTGAACGCCTTTCCATAATGAATTTTGAATTTTTCGGATTTTCTTCATAGAATTTTTACTTCACTGCCACAGTCTCATCTGTGTTATTACGTAATTGATTCGCCTTTTTCAGGGCGAGTTTTGCCTGATTCTCCGGTTGATGGTAAACGGTTGCTACCAGGAGAAAATTTTCCAATGCCTTTTGTTTATCGCCCTTGATAAGGTAAGCGTCACCCAAGGTCATGTGCAGGTCACTGAAGACACTCATAACCACGGACTCCGGCACGGCGGACTTGGGCAGCTTGGATTCGGTTTCGGTTAGAAGCTGGATGGCCTGATCGACTTTATCCGGTTCGAGCATGGTGCGGGCCTGGATGACGTTGGATTTGAAGCGTAAGGGTGAGTCGGGAAAGCTTTCTTCGAGTTTCTTGCTGTACTCTCTGGCCTCAAAAGTTTTCCCCTGCCGGATGAAGGAATCGGTCAGCATCCCGATGGCCTCCCCGATCCATGAATCATCAAATCCAGTAAACTTATCAACCAGTGGCCGCAGAAGAGCGATGGTTTTATTGTAATCTCCATCGCGGTAGGTTTTAGCACCTTCGGTAAATTCCGGGCGCACTCCGAGGGTCATCGAGCGGATGTTGTCCATCGGAATTGGAAATTGACCGCCGGAGAACTTGAAGTTGACCATTTTTCTGGTGCCGTTTTGGGTGATTTCAAGAATCTCCCCTTCGCGTAGGGTGCCGTCCTTTTGGATGATAATATCCTTAGGCGGTGATGTCTCTGAGTGTAACGAAGGAGTTATCCCGGCAAAAACCAGCAAAAGTGAAGCCAATAAAAACAACTTTTGAATCATGTCTGTTTATCTTTCTGCATTGATCATTAGAAAATCGCAACTAAAAAAGTTGAATGATCCGATTCTTAAATCAGCGTTTTCGTGTATTCCTGCTCGTGGCACTCGCCATTCTGGGCATCTCATTTGTTTTCTTCGGGGACTGGTCATCGGGTGGAGGAACCCAGGCTAACCCGGTGGTCATGAAGGTGGCCGGTGATCCGGTCACGGCCAAGGAATTCCAAGCGGCCGGGGCCGACTCCTCCATGCTCTTCTTTCTGCGCACCGGGCAATCCCCCGACAGCTTACCACAGGCCTCGGCAATGCTGCAATCCACCACCTGGCAGCGGATGCTCATCACCGGCTTCATGAAGTCGATGGGACTGGAGACCACCAATGAGCAATACCTCGAATTCCTGCACACCCATCCATCCTTCCAGAAGGACGGGGAATTCGATCCCGCCGCCTTCGGACAATTTTACAACCTCTTTCTCAACCCCCAGGGGATACGGGATGAACGGTTTGAAAGAGCCGTCCGGGATATGCTTCTCCAGGATGAAGCGGTCTCTCTGGTGCGCAGCACTACCGTGGTGCTGCCTGAAGATGTGGAGCGCGCCACCCGGATGCAATACGGGATGGTCTCATTGCAGGCGGTGGAAATCGACCGGCAGAGCCTGGGGTCCTCACTGAATCCGGAAGAAGCAGATCTATCCGCATTTTATGAAGCCAACACCAACCGGTTCATGGTTCCAGAAGCACGTCAATTCGAGGTCGTCTCCTTCACCCTCTCCGATGAGGAAAAGAAACTGGAAGAAGACGCCCGGCAGGAGGCCCTCGCCGCCCTCGGAGAAAAGGCCTATGCCTTTACCGAACCCTTCTACAACGCGCGCAATCAGAACCAGCCCTATCCCGACTGGCAGGCGACCGTGCAAACCGCCGGCATCCAGGCGACAGAAACCGATTGGCTCACCCCCAACTCCAAGGACTATCTCCCCTCCATCCTCCGGGAAATTTTCAAACTAACCCCGGAGGCTCCCGTCACCAGCGATTACCTCCGCACCGAGGACGGGTATCTGGTCTTTCGCCTCAAGGAGGTTCGCCCGCCGGAAGCCAAGCCCTATGCCCAGGTCAAAGAGGATGTCCGCTCGATGTGGATCGAAGAGAACAGCAACCGGAAACTTCAGGAGGCCGCGATTGAGTTAAACAACCAGCTCCTCGATGCTCTCAGTGCGGGCCGCTCTCTCACCGACGCGCTTGAGGGAACCTCCTACCAAGTGACCCGTCTGAAGCCTTTCATCCCCGCCGGTGACTCGAACCCGCCTGAAGGCCCCCTCGCCAATCAGGCCCGATCCTATGGCTCCCGCCTGCAGGTCGGCGAACTCAGCCGCCCCGTCCCCACTCCCACCGGCGTGGCCTTCTTCCATCTCGAGAGCCGGGACACCCCCTCAGCGGAAATGGTGGAAGCTAATCAAGCGCAGATCCGCTCCCAGCTCGAAGCCCGGAACCAACGCATGCTCCTGGACGCCTGGATCGGTGACCTTATGGATACACCCGGAACCGAACTGCCCGAAGGGCTGCTCAATGCAGGTTCCTGAATCATGGCCTACCTCCTCAACCTGACCCGCCGAAACGAAATCGGTGCCAACTGCTACTATGTCAACCACCAGGACACCGGCGTGGTCCTGGATGCGGGGATGCATCCGAAGCTCGACGGCTTCGCCGCCCTGCCCGATCTGACCGCCCTCGATGATCTCCCGGTGGATGGAATTTTCATCACCCACGCCCATCACGACCACACCGGAGCCCTGCCCCTGCTTATGGAACGCCACCTCGACACTCCGGTCTTCATGAGTGAGGCGACCTACTTCCTGACCGATCCCCTCCTGCATAATTCCGCCAATGTCATGAAGCGCCAGCGGATCGAGGCCGGCATCACCGAATACCCCCTCTACTCGCACCGTGACATCCAGAGTGCGGTCAAGCGCTGGCGGGCCTGCCACTTTGAGACCGACTGGTCCCTCCGGGGCTACCCGCTCTCCGGACATGACCGCGAACCCCATACCTTCCGCCTCCACCACGCCGGCCACATCCTCGGATCCGCCGCCATCCGCCTCAACCTCGACGGCTTTAAGGTCCTCTACAGCGGAGACCTCAATCTGAAAGACCAGACGATCATGACCTCGGCAGAAATTCCCGAAGATCCGGTCGATCTCCTGATCATGGAAACCACCCGCGGCGCGGCACCCACGCCCGAGGGCTATAAACGCTCCGTGATGGAATCCGAATTAATCCAGGCCATTCAGAACACCTTCGAGCGCGGCGGTTCGGTCATGATCCCGATCTTTGCCATGGGAAAAACTCAGGAACTCCTCGCCGTCCTTCACCGCTCTCAGCGGCGGGGTGAAATCCCCGATCAGCCCATTCACATCGGTGGCCTCGGCAAGGTATTCTCCCAGGTCTATGACCGCCTCGCCTCCCGCAGTATCCGCGCCCTCCCGGATCTGAGCATCTTCGAGGACATCCGTCCGCAAATCCTCGACTGGAAAAAAGCCGACCACTTCAAACCTGAGCGCGGCAAGGTCTATCTGCTCCCCTCCGGCATGATGACCCGGAATACCACCTCCCATCGTGTCGCCAAACACTTCCTCAACGATGAGCGGCACAGCATCTTCTTCGTCGGCTACACCGACCCCGACTCACCCGCCGGCCACCTCCGCGCCACCGCACCGGGCGATGAAGTCCTGCTCAGCCGGGACGACGGGCCCCAGGCCGTCCGCTGCGAAGTCCGGCACTTCGACTTCACCGCCCACGCCCTGCGCGAGGACATGCTCGAGTTCATCCTCCGGATCAACCCGCGCGTCTGTGCCCTCGTCCACGGTGACCCGGAAGCCGCCGAATGGTTCCGGGATCAACTCCTCGATCAGGCACCAAAGATGAAAGCCATCATCCCGGAACCTGGAACCCGGATTCCATTAAATTGAAATACTGAAATTAACCACCGGAGAACTAACCAGCCCATGCCCGCCCAAATCATCGACGGAAAAACCATTGCCGAGGACGTCCACCAGCAGACGCAATCGGAAGTAGCCGACCTCAAGCAACAGGGAATCGAGCCGCGTATCGTCTTCATCCGGGTCGGAGAAGATCCAGCCTCTCGCGCCTACGTGGGTATGAAAGACAAGCGCGCCGCCGCCCTCGGGATCAAAACCCACACCCACATCCTCGATGACTCTGCTACGGAAGAGGAGCTTCTGGCATTGATCCGTAAACTCAATGCGGATGCGACGGTGCACGGCATCCTCGTCCAAGCCCCCCTCCCCGCCCACATTTCCGAAGCCACGGTCTTCTCCAGCGTCCATCCGGACAAAGACGTCGATGGCTTCCACCCTGTCAATGTCGGGAAATTGCTCATCGGAGCCACCGACGGCTTTCGCCCCTGCACCCCCGCTGGAGTTCAGGAACTCCTCATCCGCTCCGGCCTGGAAACCTCGGGCAAAGAAGTCGCCATCCTCGGGCGCGGCAACATCGTCGGCAAGCCCATGGCTGCCATCCTCTGCCAGAAGGCCGCGCACGCCAATGCCACCGTCACCCTCCTCCACTCCCGGAGCCGGAACATCGCGGAGCACTGCCGCCGGGCCGACATCATCATCGCCGCCATGGGTCAGGCCGAATTCGTCCAAGCGGACATGATTCAACCCGGTGCCGTGGTCATCGATGTCGGAGTCAACCGCGTCGATGATCCGTCCGCCCCGAAAGGCTACCGCCTGGTCGGAGATATCGCTTACGCCGATGTCTGTGAAGTCGCCGGACACGTCACCCCCAACCCCGGCGGGGTCGGCCCCATGACCATCGCCATGCTCATGCAAAACACCCTCTTCGCCGCCCGCAGGCTGGCCACCGGCACCGATCCGAAGTGACTGGGGAGTCCACCGCCGGATGGGGATCCGGCCCCACCCGCTACTTCTATGATCTGACCCCGGAGATCATCCTCTCCGGCATCGAAGCCCTCGGCTACCATCCCACCGGCCGGGTCATGCCCCTCAACAGCATGGAAAACCGCGTCTTCGAAGTCGAAATCCTCCCGCCGGGAAGCGAGGTCCAGTCGGAATCCGAACGCTTCCGCATCCTGAAATTCTACCGCCCCGGACGCTGGTCCCGCGACCAGATCCTCGAAGAACACCAGTTCACCGCCGAGTTGGCAGAGGAGGAAATCCCCGTCATCACCCCGGAATCCTTCCATGGGGAGACCTGCTTTCAACTGCCCGAATCCGGCATCCTCTACACCGCCTACCCCAAAGCCGGAGGACGTAACCCCGACGAACTCCACCCCTCTCAGCTCCGCCACATCGGACGCCTCATGGCCCGGATGCACAGCATTGGAGCCCGTCGCTCCGCCCCCTCACGCCTGCCGCTCGATCCCGAAACCACCGCCCTCTCCGGACTCGATTACCTCATTGAAACCGAGACCATCCCCGAAGATCTCGAAGACCACTACTGCGACCTCGTGGAAGACATCTGCGAAACCAGCCTCCCCTGGTTCGACCAGGCCGACATCCTCCGGCTGCATGGTGACGCCCACCTCGGCAACCTCCTCTGGTCAGACACTGGCCCCTTCTGGGTCGATTTCGACGACATGGTTAACGGCCCCGCCATCCAGGACCTCTGGCTCCTCGCCCCCGGTCGCGATCAGGACGCCCAGAGGCAACTCCGCATCCTCCTGAAAGAATATCAGTGGCTCCGGGAATTCGACCGTCAGGAACTCCGCCTCATCGAACCCCTCCGCGCCATGCGCTACGTCCGCTTCGCCGCCTGGATGAAAAAACGCTGGGACGACCCCGCCTTCCCCCGCACCTTCCCCTTCTTCAACACCCGGGAATACTGGCAAAACCAAATCGAAGACCTCACCGAATCCCTCGATGCCTTAATTAAGGGACAGTGAGGGAATTCCCTTGTGGAATTCCCTCACTGTCCCTTAATTAGGTTATGTCACGGAGGGCGAGAACAGTTGTTCCCTATCGACCTCATCATGCTGTTCAGCGCGGCGTGCGGGGAATGGATATTTTTCGGGATGATGAAGACCGGAATACGTTACTGGAAATTTTCCAAAGCCTTTCAGCAAAAAACCAGGTCAACGTTCACGCCTGGTGCCTGATGACCAACCACATTCACCTTGTGGTAACACCGGAAACAGATGTGGGACTTGGCAGCTTGTTTCGCGATGCCAATGCTACCTATGCACGCTACTTTAACCGTAAGTACGATGGTTTTGGCGCCCTCTGGCAGAGTCGATTTTATTCCTGTGTCATGGATAATTCCCATCTATTCCGGGCTTTACGCTACGTGCTCATGAATCCCGTCGAGGCCGGACTTGTTAAACGATCCGTTGATTACCCCTGGTCATCTGCTGCATTTCAATTCGGGTGCCGAAACCAAGATCCTCTGGTCAGGAAGCCGCTCGACAAAAAAGCTTTGGAAACCCTCAAAAATATCAGCAGTTTGAATTGGGAAATCGAAAAGCGGCAGCAGGAGGCCTGCATCCAGTCCGGCCTACCTTATGGAAACGATGCCTTCATAGATGAACTGGAAAAAGAAACCGGCAAAATCCTGAGACGCGGCAAACCCGGCCCCAAACCCCCTAAATAAGGGACAGTGAGGGAATTCC
>CAYTLD010000077.1:0-9290 GCA_964438585.1 uncultured Blastochloridaceae bacterium
CGGAGGACTTGGTCTTGGGGATGCGGAATTTAAGCGCACCCTCACCCTGTTTATGATCAACCTGGACGGTGGCCGACTCGGTGATGGCGCCTTTGATAATTTCTTCGGCAATCGCATCTTCGAGATATTTTTCAACGGCACGGCGCAGGGGACGTGCTCCGTAAGCGGGATCATGGCCCTTCTCGATGAGAAACTCGGTAGCCTTCTTGGTCAGCTTGAGGGTAATGCCGCGTTCTTCGATCCGCTTCTGCACGTTGGCAATTTCGAGGTTGACGATCTCGGCGAGGTGCTCGCGGTTGAGGGAATGGAAGACGATGATGTCGGTGAGGCGGTTGAGGAATTCCGGTTTGAAGACCTTCTTGGCCTGACCGAGGAGCTGGGATTTAATCTGCTCATAGTCCGGTTCTTCACTGGTGGCACCAAACCCGACGACGCTGTTTTTCTTAATATATTCCGCGCCGACATTGGAGGTCATGATAATGATCGTGTTCCGGAAATCGATTTTCCGTCCCAGGCTGTCGGTGATCTGACCATCTTCGAGGATCTGAAGGAGAATATTCCAGATGTCTGGGTGCGCTTTTTCGATTTCGTCAAAAAGCACCACGGAGTAGGGGCGGCGGCGCACTTTCTCGGTCAATTGTCCGCCTTCTTCATAGCCGACATAGCCGGGAGGGGAACCGACCAGCCGTGAGACATTGAACTTTTCCATGTATTCCGACATATCGATCTGAATGAGGGAGTCCTGATCGCCAAAGACGTGATTGGCCAATTGCTTGGCGAGGTGGGTTTTCCCGACTCCGGTCGGGCCGAGGAAGACGAACGAACCAATCGGGCGGTTGGGATCTTTCAGGTCGGCACGAGAGCGGCGGAGGGCCTTGGCCAGTGCTTCGACCGCCTCGTTCTGCCCCACGACTTTTCCGTGCAACTCCTCGCTGATGGTCATGAGGCGTTCCATATCCTCCTTAGCCATGCGCTGGAGCGGGATGCCGGTCCAGTTGGAAATGATGTGCAGGACGTCGTCCTCGTTGATGGTGACGAGGGTTTCATCCCGTTCCTTACGCCACTGGGTCATGCGGGTTTCGTAGGCGTCCCGTTCGACTTTTTCCTTATCCCGGAGAGCGGCGGCTTTTTCGAAGTCCTGTTCCTTGATGGCGGCTTCTTTATCGTTTTTAATTTTTTCGATATCCGCTTCGTCAGTCTTAAAGTGCTCAGGGATCATCGTGGCCTTGATCCGGCTCCGGGCGCCAGCCTCATCGATAACATCGATGGCCTTATCCGGGAGGAAACGTCCGGTCAGGTAGCGGTCGGAGAGTTTGGCGGCGGATTGCAAGGCTTCCGGCGTGTATTCGGCACGGTGATGCTGCTCGTATTTCGGGCGCAGGCCTTCGAGGATTTTGATCGTGTCCTCGACACTGGGAGCTTCAACTTTGATACTTTGGAAGCGGCGTTCGAGGGCGGAATCCTTCTCGATGTATTTGCGATATTCATTGAGGGTGGTGGCGCCGACACATTGGAGTTCAGCGCGTGAGAGGGCGGGCTTGATGATGTTCGATGCGTCCATGGCGCCCTCGGCGGATCCGGCTCCGACGATGGTGTGCATCTCATCGATGAAGAGGATAACGTTCTTGGACTTCCGGATTTCCTCCATCACGGCTTTGATGCGTTCCTCAAATTGTCCGCGGTATTTGGTGCCTGCGACCATTAGGGCCAGGTCGAGGGTGATGACGCGTTTGTCACGCAGCAGTTCCGGCACATTACCGGCGTTTATTTCCTGGGCCAGTCCTTCGACAATAGCAGTTTTCCCGACCCCGGCTTCTCCGATGAGGACCGGGTTATTTTTCGTGCGGCGGCAGAGGATTTGGATGACACGCTCGATTTCGCGGGCTCGTCCGATGACGGGGTCGAGTTCATTTTCTCTGGCCAGAGCGGTCAGATCACGCCCGAAGGCTTTAAGGGCAGGTGTCTTGATATCCTTCTTACCGCTACCCGATTCGGACTCATCGTCCACACCGTGGAATTCCTCCTCGTCTCCCTCGAAGTTGGGATCGAGTTCGCGCAGCACCTCATTGCGGGCGCGGTCGAGATCGATATCCAGGCTTTTGAGAACGCGGGCGGCGACGCCGTCACCTTCCCGGAGCAGGCCAAGGAGGATGTGCTCGGTGCCGACATAGCTGTGGCTGAGTGCCTTGGCTTCTTTACCGGCGAGGGCTAGAACCTTTTTCACACGGGGGGTGTAGGGGATGTTACCGGAAATTTTTGTATCGGGACCGGAGCCGACCTGTTTTTCCACTTCCATGCGGACGGTTTCGAGGTCGAGGCCCATTTTCTGGAGCACATTGACGGCCACACCCTGTCCGAGTTTGATCAGCCCGAGGAGCAAGTGTTCGGTTCCGACGTAGTTATGATTGAAGCGGTCGGCTTCTTTTCGTGCGAGGGCGAGGACTTGTTGGGCGCGCGGAGTAAAATTGTTCATATAAGTAGTATGGACCGAAGTGGTCAGGTTTTCAACTTTTCGATTTGGGGTGCAGCACAATTTTTCAGGTGGTCACGGAGGAGATCGGCGCGGAAACCGTCGCGGGCTTCGGCGTTCAACTTCTTTCCGGCCGCCTGTTGCAGGTGAGCGGGTTGGGTTTTAATGAAGAGCGAATCGATTTCATCCTTTAATTCGCGCGGGATAATGTGCAGGTCGATGCCCAGAATAATGCGTGAGAGGTGGTTGAGTGCCTCCTTGGAGGAAATGGAATAGGCATTTTGCAAGGTGCCGTAGGAGCGTCCGAGTAAATCGGCGACCATGCGCCGCTTGTCCTGGAGGAGCTTGTTGCGGGCGTTGATTTCACTTTCGACAATTTTTCCGACCACTTTACTGAGGCGGTCGAGGATTTGCTGCTCGCTTTCTCCCAGGGTCATCTGGTTAGAAATCTGGAAGAGGTTGCCGAGGGCCTCGGTGCCTTCCCCGTAGAGGCCGCGCACAGCGAGCCCGATCTGGTTGACAGACTTCACCACCTTATTGATCTGGTCACTGAGGACCAATCCGGGAAGATGCAGCATAGCAGAGGCTCTCATCCCGGTTCCGACGTTGGTCGGGCAGGCGGTCAGGTATCCGAGGGTGGGGGAAAAAGCGAAATCCAGGGATTTTTCCAGAGCGCTGTCGGCCTTGGTGGCCAGGCTCCAGACTTCGGCCATCGAGAAGCCGGGGAGAATAGCCTGAAGGCGGAGGTGGTCCTCCTCATTGATCATGCAACTGATTTCTTTTTTCGGATCCACAATCAGTCCGCTTCCGGCATTCTTGGCCGCGTGTTCGCGGCTGATGAGGTGGCGCTCGACCAGGATTTGCTTGTCGAGAGGAGAGAGGTCATCCATCGAGTGCTTCATCGAGGGGGAGGTCATATTACTGAGTCCCTCGATGGCTTCGAGGATATCACGGAGCATTAGTTCACGTTCATTGCGCTTCATCCACCCAGGGAAGGGCTGATTCTCGATGTTTCGCGCCAGACGGACACGGCTGCTGAGGACGATGTCATCGGCATTTCCATCGAGGACAGCGTCAAGTTGAGGGGTATCACTCACGTTAGAAAGCTACGCCGGGTTCATTTAAAATGCAACCATGTGGATGGATCTGTCCTTGAATGACTCCGATTCCTGAGAGGTTGTCTAAAAATTCGCGGTGACGAAAGGGCCGGAAAGCGTAAGCTGGCGGGATGCAAACCATTGAGTTGCTCATCATTGCCCTGGGTATCAGCACCCTGGCGGGGATGAATCTTTACCTGACTGTTTTTCTGGTCGGCTTGTCGGTGCGCCTTCAGTGGATCGAGCTGGATCCGGAACTGCAAGCGCTCAACGTCCTCTCGAGCCCGGCCATCCTGCTGACGGCGGGACTCCTGCTGGTGGTGGAATTTTTTGCCGATAAAATTCCCTGGGTCGATTCCCTCTGGGATGCGGTCCATACGATTGTGCGTCCGCTCGGAGCCACCTTTTTGGCTTTGGGGGCGCTCGGTGAACTCGACCCGACGTTGGCGGTGGTGGCGGCACTGCTTTGTGGGGGGGTGGCTATGCTTACGCACCTGACTAAGTCCGGGGCGCGGCTTTTCATCAATACCTCTCCTGAGCCGGTGAGCAATACCGTGGTCAGTGTGCTCGAAGATCTGGTAGTGGCGGGGGGGCTGGTGCTCATCCACTTGGTTCCCTGGGTGGCCGGTGTCCTGCTCCTGGTGGTGGTGGTTGTTTTTTTTCGCTCTGGCCCGCCCCTGCTACGTCGCCTCTGGATTCGCGCCCGGATGTTGCATTCCAAGCTCATCGCCGCCCGCACGGAAGCGATTGACCCGGACCTCCTGCCCACGCAATTGCCGGAGCAGGCCGGCGATCTTCTGGCCAGGACTTACCCGGAGCCCTTCCGCCTGATCTGGGTGGTGCCGGTCCTGACCGGGCCCGGAAGAAAGCCTCCCGGACATCATCAGGGATACCTTGTCGCCCTCGCTCCGGAAGCCGCCCCGCCTGGCTACAAGGTGGAAATCGCCCTCGTCGTTCCCCGGAAACGCTTTGTCTGGATCGAAAAAGCCTTCGCTCTCAAGCTGACTCCTCAGAACCGGATTTTTTACGATGAACTGACCTTGCAACGCCGGGATGAAACCGCCCCTCCAGTCACGGTGCGGATCTTTAAACACCAGGAGGCCTACTTCGATGCGCTCTGTAACTGGTGGGAAAATATACCGAGATAAAGTTCGATTCCCCGGGAAAATTGCTATGGTTTCTAATTAAAGACCTACCGCTCGAATGGCTCAAGATCCATCACCGCCCGCACCTGACCAGCCCGGAAAGCTCATCGACATCGAGGCTTCGGTGCATCAGCCCGTTCTGAAAAACCTGGTCCACCTCTTTGGCAAGCCGGTGGAATCGATCCTCTCTTTCAGGGCCGTCAACCGCCTTTATGAAGAAACCCGGATACAGTATCAGAAGGACCCCAACTTCTTCCGGGCTGCGGCAGAGGCGTTCCGGCTCGACTGCCATATCCCCCCCGGCGACCTCGAGCGAATTCCCAAGTCCGGGCCCCTGATCGTAGTGGCCAACCATCCCTTCGGAGGACTCGATGCCATCGCGCTGGGTCTGCTCCTCACCCAGGTACGGAGCGATGTGAAAATGATGGCCAACTTTCTCCTCGATAAAATGCCGGAGACACGGGACTGGTTTATCCCGGTCGATCCCTTCGGACGCGACAGCTCGCCGCGGAAGAATATCCAGTCGATGAGGAAGTCGATGGAATGGTTGAAGTCCGGGGGGCTGCTAGCTGTTTTTCCGGCCGGGGAGGTGTCGCACTTTCACTGGCATGGCGGACGGATTGAAGATCCAGCCTGGAGCCCGCATGTAGCCGCTCTGGCCCGCAAGACCGGAACCACCGTGCTGCCGATTTTTTTTGCCGGGCGCAACAGTATTTTTTTTCAGGTCTCGGGACTGGTTCACGCCCGCGTGCGCACTCTGCTCCTGGCCCGCGAGCTGGAGGCGCGGCGCACCCTGCCCATTCGCGCGTTTATCGGCAGGCCGATCGCCTACACCACCCTGAAACGGCACTCAACGGATGAGGAGATGATTCGCTACCTCCGCTCCGCCACCTACTTTCTTAAAACCCGAACCTACCGCAAGCCACTCCGACAAGCTGAAGTGAGCGAAAAATTTCAGCATCCGATCCTGCCCGGTCAGGCCGTCGAGGCCCTCCGGGCGGATATCCAGAAACTCGGGCCCGATAACCTCCTCTACCATTCCGACCCGTTTTCCGTCTATGCCGCGCAGGCGCATGAAATCCCCCATGTCCTGGCGGAAATCGGACGCCTGCGTGAGCTGACCTTCCGGGAAGTCGGGGAAGGCACCGGACAGAGTTCGGATCTGGATCACTACGACTACCACTACCTGCACGTATTCCTCTGGGATGAAAGTGCGGATCAAGTCGTCGGTGCCTACCGGCTGGGAAAAGTCGATGAAATCCTCCAGCGGGAGGGAGTCGCGGGCATCTACTCCGCTAGCCTCTTTAAATTCAAACCGAAATTCCTCAAGCACCTGGGCCCGGCCATTGAACTGGGACGTTCCTTCATCGTTTCCGAATACCAGAGGTCCTATAACGGGCTCATGCTCCTCTGGCTAGGCATCGGACATTGGATCGCCCGGCATCCGGAATACTATCATGTCTTCGGCCCGGTCAGCATCACGGCTGATTACCATCCGATCTCCCAGCGCCTCATGATCCGCTTCCTGAAAAAAAACCTTTCTAACAAAAAAATTGCCCGCCTCGTCAAAGCCAAATCACCCCCCCGCCAACCCCACCTCATGGGCATGCACCTGGGCGACATCAGCTCCTGTATGGCCAGTGTCGAAGATGTCTCCGCCATGGTCTCCTTCCTGGAGAAAGACAGCAAGGGAGTCCCCGTCCTTCTCAAGCATTACCTGAAAATGAACGCTCGCATCCTCAGCTTCAATGTTGATCCCGATTTCTCCAATGTTCTCGACGGCCTCATGCTCCTCGACCTGCGCACCTCCGACCCCAAACTCCTGGGCCGCTTCATGGGCAACGATGGCTACCATCACTTCCGCACCCACCACGGATTGACAGAAAAACAGGAACCCGCCAGTTCTTAAATCCTTCCTCTACGCAGCACGCATGCCATGAAGGGGTGGCGGCGCGCCTATGAGTTCATCAAGGCTGGTGCGGTTGGTGAGATAACCGAGTTTCACACCTGGACCAATCGCCCAATCTGGCCGCAGGGAGAAGACCGTCCGGAGGGAAATGACCCGGTGCCCGACTACCTCGACTGGGAATCCTGGATTGGATCCGCTCCCATACGCCCCTATTTGAACCCCAGGATCATGGAGGAGAAAAAGAAGCCTATCTACCATCCCTTTAACTGGAGAGGGTATGTGGACTTCGGATCCGGTGCCCTCGGTGACATGGCCTGCCACACCACCGACGGCATTTACGCTATCATGAAACCCGGCTATGCCGCCACCGCCGAACCTCTGGAAATGACCGGGCCGGTGCAGGATCAGTTTCCCGCCGGTATGATCGTCAAGTCCACCTATCGGCCCACCAATGAGCGCCCCGGCTTTGCCACCTTCTGGTATGAAGGGAATAATAAAAATGGCGACCCCTACAAGCCCGAAACCCCGGAAGAGCTGCTCTCCGAGGATCGCGAACTGCCCAAGACAGGAAATTTGGTCATCGGAACCCCGGGGCAAGATGCTCATCACCGGCGATTACTGGGAAGCACCCCAACTAATTCCCTCCCCCCGACGCATGGAGTTTGGCAATCCGCCTAAACTCCTGGAACGCTCGCCTGGCCACCATCAGGAATTTTTCATGGCCTGCCGCGGCGAGAAGCCTCGCGAATTCAGCCAATCCAACTTCAGTTACTCCGGCCCCATGACGGCCAATGTCCAGCTCGGCAACCTCTGCACCCGGGCCGGAAAAAAACTCGAGCTGGATGAAAACGGGGTCATTACCAACGATCCCAGCATCAACGACCTCGCCTGGCGCGAGCCCCGTCAGGGATGGGGGCCTCTGGAACAGAAAATCTCCAGAGGATTCTGGAGCCGCCTCTCTGGGCGGCTCCAATAAATTTTTAGAACGGAACCGGATGCGTGTCCTTTCCCCCTTTTCTGCGTTGAAAGTCTTGATGAAGCTGGCATTATTCAAACAGTGGTCATTCCTGAAACAGTCAATTTTATCCCGGTCGATGAGTATCTCGAGGGTGAGGAACATTCTGAGTTCCGCCATGAATACATTGGCGGCCAGGTGTATGCCATGTCCGGCGGGAGTGAGGTGCATAATGTTCTGTCAGGCAATCTATACGCCGCCCTGCGAGCACATCTCAGGGGGCAACCGTGCAAGGTCTTTATGGCCGACATGAAGCTCCGCCTGCAAATCGCCCAGGATGACATTTTCTATTACCCCGACCTAATGGTCATCTGCGATCCGTCCGACGATGCCACTCATTACAAAACCAGGCCGGTGGTGCTGGTCGAGGTTCTGTCGCCTACGACTGAGCGACTTGACCGCCGTGAAAAATTCCTTTCCTACCAGCGTCTGCCCAGCCTGGAGGACTACGTTCTGGTCGATCAGGAGCAGATGAAGGTGACGGTCTTCCGACGCGGGAACGACTGGAATCCGGAGTTCCTGAAATCCGGAGACGCGCTTAATCTCCCGTCGATTTCCTTCGAGCTGGCCCTTGCCGATATCTATGAAGACGTGCTGCCGGGGGAGTGAGGACAATATCAAGGTTCACGGACCAATCCTTTTTATTCGCCAGGCGAGGCTTATTTCTGCTATTCCTTAATTCAGCAATGAATGCGCAGGAAATCCAAGCGGCGGCCAGGCATTTCGTCACTAAAGAAAAGCGACAGCACGCTCAAAACCTCAAACTGTGGGAAGAGGCGCACCGGGATGCAGAGACAATTTTCCAGGCCTGCGTCCGCTTCAACCCCATCCGCATTTTTCAATGGGGTTCAGTCATGCATCCGGAACGATTCCACGAATGGTCGGATATTGATTTTGCCCTCGAAGGGCTCGACACTCCGGAAACCATTTTTCGCCTCCAGGAGGAGTGCGAAGCACTCACCCGCTTCCCAGTGCACCTCGTCGAAATGGAGCGAATTGAACCGGAATACGCTGAGTCAATCCGCCAAAACGGACGCCTCCTTTATGAGCGCTGAGTCAAAAATTCAATCCCTCCTCGGTGAGTTGGATCGCACCCGCACCCTACTGCGCCGAATCGAACAATTCTACGATGAGCGCTATCCCGCTCAAAATAAAAACGCTGAATCGGCCATCATCCTTTCCGAGATTCTTGGTAATTACTACACCTGCCTTGAAACCTTTTTTCTCCGCGTATCCCAGACCTTTGAAAACCACCTGGATCGGAATTCATGGCACCGCGACCTGCTCGGAAAAATGGTCCTCAAGATTCCTGAAGAAAGAGAGCCGCTGCTTTCAGAGATTTCCTACCAGGCAGCAAGCGAGCTTCTTCGATTCCGTCACTTTAAGCGGTATTACCTTGAATTTGACTACGACTGGGACCGCCTTGAACTCGTGGAGAAAAAATTTTCTATTCTCCGCTCGCACTTGGATAAGGACTTCGATCATTTTGCACAATTTCTCAATCAACTTGCAGACGAAGTGGAGGGATGATCCTGAGTCGTCGGGGTTCGAAGGTCGGGTTCGCCGTGACCCGCCGACGCTCTTCGAGCTATGGCGCGGTCCTGTATTTTCTGACTAAATTGAAAATTTAGAGAAAATACGGACAGGGAGGGAT
>CAYTLD010000078.1:0-9080 GCA_964438585.1 uncultured Blastochloridaceae bacterium
GAATTCGCTCACTGTCCCTTAATTGCGGAGCTGGACTTGTCAGGGGGGCGATTTGAGGCAATGCTTTTTTGATGAATCAACATCGATGGCGTCATGCGCGGGGAGTTCTGGAATGGGGGGTGGAAGGGCCTCTCCTGATGGGAGTGCTCAACGTGACCCCTGACTCATTTTCGGATGGGGGTAAATTCCTGAACCCGGATGAAGCGATCCGGCAGGCCACCCGGCTGCTGGAGGAGGGGGCGGATTTGATTGATATTGGCGGAGAATCAACCCGTCCGGGCGCGGATCCGGTTGAGGTTGAGGAGGAGTGCCATCGGGTGCTGCCGGTGATTGAGGCACTGATGCGGATCAATGACCGGATGGTTTTGTCCATCGATACTTATAAAGCCGAAGTGGCGCATCGGGCCTTGGAGGCAGGCGCGTCAATCATTAATGACATCAGTGCCGGGAGGTGGGATGACGCGATGCTGGACGTGTTGGCGGCATCGGATGCCGGATACGTCTGCATGCACGCCTCTGGACGACCAGGCACCATGCAGGCCCGGACCGATTACCAAAACGTGAGTGATGAGATTCTCGCCTTTCACCTGGAGAGGAAAGCCCAAATCGAGGCTCGCGGGGTCGGGGCGGATCGGTTGCTCTTCGATGTAGGGATCGGATTTGGTAAGACACTCGGGCAAAATCTGGAACTGCTTCAATCCGGAATCGCAGGACGCTTTGACGCCCTGGAATGCCCTCTCCTTTGGGGGCTGTCACGGAAATCCTTCCTAGGAAAAATCACCGGGCGTGAAGTGGAAAGGCGACTCAGCCCCGGCCTGGCCGCGCACGCCCAGCTTCTGTCCGCACAGCACGGGCAGGTCTGGCGGGTTCACGATGTCGGGGAGACCCTTGCCTTTTTAAGTGTGTGGAACGCATTTCGCGGATAAACGGGCTTTAAATCGCGATCCCTTATCGGTTACTGTCGTTTATGCGTAGATATTTCGGAACCGATGGAGTGCGGGGAACCTTTGGCCGGGAGCCGATGATACCGGAATTTGTTTATCGGCTGGGGCGTGCGACCGGACGCTTTTTTTCCGAGCAGCCGGCGGCCTCTCGCCCCGTCCGGATCATGATTGGGCGGGACACCCGGGAGTCCGGTGCCCTGTTGGAGGAATCCCTCTGCGCCGGGTTTTCTGTCGAAGGAATCGAGCCGGTTCGTCTGGGGGTGCTCCCCTCCGGGGCGGTCTCCATGCTCAGCACCCAGCAGCCGGACTGCGTCGGTGCCATGATCAGTGCCTCCCATAATCCCTGGCAGGATAATGGTGTAAAATTCTTCCAGGATTCTGGATACAAGCTCAGTGACACTCAGGAGGAAAGGATCGAGGAATTGGTGGAGGAGATCCCGACCGGGATGCCCGACCTGCCCGACCCTTCCCTGACCTTTCTTCCACAGCCGGAGGCAATGGACGCCTACGCCGCCTACCTCCTTCAGACCTTACCATCGGATTTTTCCCTCTCCGGCATTCACCTGGTGGTGGACGCCGCCCACGGAGCCGCCTGGAAGACGACGCCCGCGATCTTGCAGCGGCTGGGAGCGGAAGTGGAATCACTGTCCGGGGAGCCAAACGGGAAAAATATCAACGAGCATTGCGGCAGCGAGCACCCGGAGAAATCGGCCCAACGCGTTCGTGAGTGTGCCGAGGAGGGGTGCCAGGTGCTCGGGATTTGCCACGATGGCGATGCCGACCGCCTGGTCATGATCGACGAAGAGGGGGCCATCCTCGATGGAGATGAACTGCTGGCCGTTCTGGGGCACGGGCTGATGCAGGCTGGAAAATTGAAATCTGGCACGGTGGTGGCCACGGTCATGAGTAACCTCGGACTCGATGAGTGCCTCAGGGAAGAAGGGGTTCGGATCGAGCGCACGGACGTGGGCGACCGCTATGTGCTGGCAGCGATGCTAAAGGGAGGCCACTCACTCGGCGGTGAGCAATCCGGCCACTTTATACTCCTCGATTATGCCCGGTCAGGCGATGGATTGCTCACCGCCCTGCATCTGCTGCGGGTGATAAAGGACTCCGGGCTCAGGCTCTGCCAGTTGCGGAAGCGGATGAACAAGTATCCGCAAAAATTGATCAACCTCAATGTGGCCCGGAAACCCCCGCTGGATCAGATCGAGGGGTTGAGCGATGCACTCACGCAGGCTGACCAGCGCCTGGGCGGTGTCGGCCGGATCCTGCTCCGCTATTCCGGAACCGAGAACAAAATCCGCCTGCTCATCGAAGCCCGGAACGAGACAATGATCGAGGCCGTCTGCGCACCGATCTTCGAAATTCTCAAAAAGGAGATCGGCCATATACCAAATTGAATTTCTCAGGATCCGCTTTAGCGGGTTACTCCCACCTCACCTCCTTTCTGTTCCTTCATTAGCAGGCTTGATGAAGTAGAGAACGATGAGAAAGAGGAGGCCGATACCGGCATCGACGTAGAGGGGTTTCCAGGTCGGCCAGTTCCAGCCGCTGGTGGTTTCGAGTGCCTGGGACTGCCAGATTTTACTGTAGATATTGGTCAGGTTGGTCAATGCCATTAAGGCGGTGATGGTCATCGCGGAATGCCATCGGATAGATAAAGCGCGCCAAAGGTCACCAGACGGCCGGGCTTGGATTTGAGCAGATTCAATAACTCACCAAGTACAGCAGATGCCATACCTTAAAAGAAATTTGGGACTTTTTAATTTTTTCTATACAAACACGTAAAAAGTGATAGAACTCGTTCATGCGCTGTCAGCCTAACCGCGATTACATCAGTGATGATGTGGTTCAAACCCCGATTGAGATGGCCGGACGGATCGTCGATCACTTCCAGCCGCAAGGGCGGATTCTGGAGCCCTGTCGCGGGGCGGGGCACTTTCTCCATCATCTGCCAGGGGCAGAATGGTGTGAGATCAAGGAGGGGCGGAATTTTTATGACTGGTCGGAGCCGATGAACTGGATCGTGACCAATCCACCCTGGAGTCAGATCCGCCCGTTTCTGGGACATGCCATGACGGTGGCGGATAACATTGTTTTTCTTATGACCGTAAACCACGTCTGGACCAAAGCGCGCATCCGCGATGTCCGTGAACGTCATTACGGGATCCGTGAAATCGCTCTGGTGGAGATGCCGCCTGAATTCCCGCAATCGGGATTTCAGCTCGGTGCTATCCATTATCAGCGAGGTTGGGATGGGGATATTGCCTTTTCGGACATATCCCGACCCGTCAACCGGATCCGTAAGAACGGACAGCGTCGGATAGCCGTAGCCGCCTGACCCGGGACTTCCCGGACTGCGGATGAAAAGGGCACGTTCTGTGTCCGGGGGTTCTGTCGTCTTTTCGCCAACACACAGGTTAAGCCTACCCCCTTCACCCAAAGCCTATGGCGGACAAGTCAATCGCATCCGGAACTGAACGTTCAACATTCAAGTTTGAATTTTCAACGTTCAAGTCATTGAAGGTTGTATGTTGAGTGTTGGAAGTTGAACGTTGAAGAACAAGAATCCCTCTACGTGGGTGGGTGATAAGATGTGGAGGGATGTGCTCCGTCACATCCGGATTCGAGCGGAGGATACGGAGATCCTCCCTCCACGTGGTTGAGTGATAAGATGTGGAATAATGGGCCCCGTCACATCTGGATTCGGGCGGAGGATGCGGCGATCCTCCCTCCATGCATAGTCAAAAATAAAGGATTTACCACCGTGGAACACTGTGAATAATACCAACTTATGCCAACTGCATTGATTACTGGAATCACCGGGCAGGACGGATCCTACCTGGCCGATTTGCTCCTGGAAAAGGGTTATCAAGTCCACGGACTGATCCGCCGGTCGAGTTCTTTCAACACCGAACGGGTTGACCACATCTATCGTGACCCCCATGAGGTGGGAAGCCGCTTCCACCTTCATTACGGAGATCTCAGTGATGCGGTTTCCGTGCTGACCCTGCTCCAGGACGTGCAGCCCGATGAGGTCTATCACCTTGGGGCCCAAAGCCACGTGCGAGTCAGCTTTGACGTGCCGGAATTTACCGGGGATGTCACCGGGCTGGGCACCCTGCGTCTGCTGGAGGGGATACGGAAGCTCCAGTTGAACACCAAATTCTACCAGGCCTCCAGCAGTGAGATGTTCGGGCTTGTCCAGGAGGTGCCGCAGAAAGAATCCACCCCCTTCTACCCCCGCAGCCCCTACGCCGCCGCCAAGGTCTATGCCCACTGGATTACGGTCAATTACCGCGAGAGCTATGATCTGTTTGCCTGCAGCGGCATCCTCTTCAACCACGAGTCCCCCCGCCGGGGCGAGACCTTTGTCACCCGTAAGATCACCCGCGCCATCGCCCGCATCAAGGCCGGCCTTCAGGAGCACCTCTACCTGGGCAACCTCGAAGCCAAGCGCGACTGGGGCTATGCGCCCGAATACGTGGAAGCCATGTGGCTGATGCTGCAACAGGACAAGCCGGACGACTTTGTTATCGCCACCGGCGAGACCCACTCCGTGCAGGAATTTCTCGATGAAGCCTTCTCCCATGTCAACCTGGATCCTGCCGACTACGTCCGTATCGATCCCCGCTACTACCGGCCCGCCGAGGTGGATCTCCTCATCGGCGACCCCACCAAGGCCAAAGAGCAACTCGGCTGGGAACCCAAGACCAAATTCAAGGAACTGGTCAAGATCATGGTCGATGCCGATATCGAGGCCCTCGACAATCAACTCACCGGTAAGAGCATCCGGATGTAAGCCGTCGGACGATGAGTAAAAAAATCTTCATCGCCGGTCACCGGGGCCTGGTCGGCAGCGCCCTCCATCGCCTTTTCACCGGTCTCCCCGACTGGGAGATCATCGTCCGCACTCGCAGCGAAGTGGATCTTTCCGACAGCGGGCAAACCCGCGCCTTTCTGAGTGAGGTCAAGCCGGATTACGTCATCGATGCCGCCGCACGTGTCGGCGGCATCAAAGCCAATAACGAGCGGCCCGTCGATTTCCTCGTCGATAACCTGAAAATCCAGATCAGTCTCATCGAGGCCTGCCATGCGGCCGGGGTGCGTAAGTTGCTCTTCCTGGGCAGCTCCTGCATCTATCCGAAGCTGGCCCCACAGCCCATTTCCGAGGACAGCCTCATGTCCGGTCCGCTGGAAAGGACGAACGACGCCTACTCGATTGCCAAGATTGCCGGCATCTATCTCTGCCGCTCCTACCGTCGGCAATATGGATCGGATTATATTTCCGCCATGCCGACCAACCTCTTCGGGCCCCACGATAATTTTGACCTCGAATCCTCACACGTCATGCCCGCTTTGATCCGGAAGTTCCATGACGCCAAGACAGCAGGCCGGCCCTCCGTCCGGCTCTGGGGAACCGGGTCGCCCCGGCGTGAATTCCTCCACTCCGATGACATGGCCCGCGCCTGCCTCGTGCTCCTGGAAAAGTGGTCCTCCGAGGAAATTGTCAATATCGGCTACGGTAAGGATTGTACGATTCGGGAATTGGCGGAAAACGTCCGACAAGTGGTCGGGTATGAAGGTGAGATCGAGTGGGACACCTCCATGCCGGACGGCACCCCGCAGAAATTACTGGATATCAGCCGGATCAAATCCCTCGGCTGGGAACCTCAGGTCAGCCTCGAAGCCGGACTCCGCTCCACCTACCAGTGGTTCCTCGAGAACCATTAAAGCGTTAGCACTTAGACTGTCGCTTGGCTGAAAGATGAGGTGGGGCGCAGTCTCTAGACAAGCCGCTAACCATCAGTGACTTGCGGCTTGCGTGGACGCAGCGCCCTACCAGTGGTTCCTCGAGAACGAAGGCTAATGACTGTATATCTGGCCGTGGGCATGAGCCCGGGCCACTTCGATATATTTCTCCGCCCACTTACGCAGACCATGCTGTTCCTGAATGGTCAATGTTCTCACCACTTTGGCCGGGGCTCCCATGACCAGGGATCCATCGGGGATTTCGCTGTGCTTGGTCACCAGGCTCCCGGCCCCGATGATGCAGCGATTGCCGATGATGGCGCCATCGAGGATGGTCGAACTCATTCCGACCAGGCACTCATCTCCCACCCGGCAGGCATGAATCATCGCCTGGTGCCCGACGGTGGTGTATTCACCCACTGTGCAGGAAAAATCATCTGCCAGATGAATGACGGTGCCATCCTGAATATTCGATCCCCTTCCGACGGTGATGGTGTTGATATCGCCGCGGAGCACGCATTGATACCAGACACTCGAATCCGGGCCCAATTCCACCGCACCCATTATATTGGCCGAGCCCGCCACAAAGACCGCTTCTGAGGTGCGCGGCTGCCGTGATAAATACTCAGTCAGACGCTCGTGCACACTGAGCGGTGGCAGCACCTCCTCAGAGGCCGATAGAGAGGGATCAGTCCCGGAAAGGGGATTTTCTGCGTGTTGATACATGACGGATGCTTGAAGAGTGACCTTATTTTATGACAAAGCGATTTTTTTCTTCCCAAGGAAACAAAAATTAATATAGTTAATGCAATCATTAAAAATTCAAACAGACCACTAAAACCACTAAATATAAAATAATTTTCCTACATCATCTCCTCAAGTAAAAAAGCCCTCCTCTTGGAGGGCTTTTTTGTGGTCTGAGAAAGCAATCGCCCTCAAGGTTGGAGGCATGGATATTATCAATCGCAGTAAGACCGTTCCATTCATCACCGCAGATGGCTCCACCATCCGCGAACTGCTGGCCCACCGGAATTCATGCATCAGGAACCAGAGCCTGGCAGAGGCGACCCTCGCACCTGGCTGCCGCACCACGCCCCATTACCACCCGAAGGCAGAGGAAATTTACTACCTGCTGGCCGGACAGGGGGAAATGACGATCGGAAACGAATCCCGCCCCGTCGGCGTCGGCGATGCCATCGCCATCCCCCCCGGTGCCCCCCACACCATCCTCAACACCGGTCAGAACGATCTCGTCTTCCTCTGCATGTGTGCCCCCGGCTACGAACACGAGGATACTGTCCTCCCCGATTGATTCATTTACCTGCCAGTTTGCACTTCACGGGTTTCTTTGGTCAGTCCCGAACCTGAATTAATTCAAAATTGCCATCCAGTTCGTCTGAGCATCTCAAGAAATGAACAGCAGGCAACACCCCGGTGCTGGCAAACATCTGGAATTTTCGGGATTTCGATCTTATTGCTAGCCTTCTCTCCTGTTACCAAAACTGCATTCAGATATTCAGCGGTTGCGATAACGAATGGATCAGCTTGAGAACGATTCTTTTTGGTATCTACCAGCCTAGGGTGATCTGCCAAAATTTCAGAAACCAGCTCTTGAATTTCTTCCTCTATGGGCACGAAAATTTTAATTTTTCTGTTTTTTAGCCATGAATAGAGTTCATCGTCCTTCTTTTTGATCTCTACATACACTTCCTCAGAGGACTTAATATTCCCAGTTGTAATTTGGGTTTCTAGATTTTTCCATAGTGAAGGAAAGACATCTTTTGGATAATCTCGGGACCAACCGTCCATCCATGCACTAGTGTCTAGGCAGAAAATCATGTGAACATTAGTTCCTGGCGCAGACCGTCAAAATGCTTTGGTTTGGCTTCGAGGTAATCACTGGCCGCACTGGTCGTGATTAGGCGACGATCGTATGCTTCCAATACCATCTGAGTGAACTGACGTCCATCACGTGCCAAGATTTTAATCGGCTGAGGGATCGCGCCTCCTTTGGGAGTTGTGACATACCAGATCCGCTCCCCCCATTCAGAGCGTTTATTCTGGTAGACAGAATGTAAGCTCTGATCAAGGGTAACAAGTCGCCGAAGAACAGCTTCCGGGCTTACCTTAACCCTTTGTGATAGCAGCCTCAATGCTCGATCATCTCCACCGGCTGCAGTTGGGTAATGTCTAGCTACATCCAGAAACTCCTCTTTTGGCAGCAGCGCAGCGGCGGCGAATTTGTTGGCTGCTATCTCCAGTGGCTGCTCTTCTGGGCTTCGTTCACCTATAAGGCGACTGGTAGCGTGACCTGATGCGTGCAGGAAAACATGAGCAAACTCGTGAATTAAAGAAAAGATTCGTCCGTGTGGGGCGTCTTTACTGTTTAGCAATATCGTTGGAAAGGGTTGATCCGGGATGCATGTTCCGCGCATTTCGTTTAGCGAGACCTTGTTGGTCTGAAAAACCAGTATGCCCATGTTCTCGATGGCTGTGCGCCACTGATTCAATGCTTTATGTGGGTTAGACCATTCCATTTGCTCCGCCCATGAAATATTAAGACTATTCCGAAGTCCGCTTCCGGCAGCCTCTATGTGATTCTCCGGATGCAATTGACCCTTTATATCCGGCAGTGCTTCTCCCAGAATCTCACTCAGTTCTATTGCGTGCTCTCTTTGATAGGATGCGTTTCTAATCGCGAGCATTAGCTCGGGGGAGATCTGTCCTGATTCCGTTCCTGCAAAACGGCGAAATTCTCTTTGAGCATCAAATCCTTGAGGAGGTTCACTTAAGAAAAATACGGCAAGGGGGCGCTTATAGACTTCTCCCAACTTGCGAGCTTGTGCGATCGTAACGGCCTCCTCACCAGCTTCCCATTTCTCCAGAGTATCCTGCCGAATCTTGAGTTTGGCGGAAGCTTGGTCGATAGAAAGATGCGCCGATTCCCTTGCCCAAGCCAGAAGCTCCGGTTTTACGTTTGCTGAAATTCGGCGGGCCATTCCTCATTATTAAAGCGAGATTCTAAAATGGCAATGACTAGCCTTTCACCGTCACCTAGCCGTTCATGAGCATGGGCAGGAGCCAGTCGCGGAATTGGGTGAGGGATAATGAGGGGGGTCAATCATTCAGACATTTTTCAATCATCGTTACATCACCCTGTTCAATGACAAAACTCCAAGACATAACTCTTTGTCAAAATTGGTGACCCCTTCTATGAAATCCGTAGTGGCCAGTTGCAGCTTGGGAAAGGCCGGGATAAGTGGATCATATTATTAAGGAAGATTTGACCCCACTGATTCGAGGTTTCCGATGGTTCAATTGTACCACAAAAATGCGTAAAAAATGCTGGTGGTTGCCGCGGGCGGCATTAAATTAAGGGGA
>CAYTLD010000079.1:0-9022 GCA_964438585.1 uncultured Blastochloridaceae bacterium
ATTCGTAAGTGTATTAGTTTTAATACATGAGAACTACACTTACCATTAGTCTGCCGCAGGATTTAAATGAGGCGTTATCCACGCTGGTGGAGCGCAAAGGTGTCAGCCGCAGCCAGGTGGTGCAGGAAGCCCTACGCCGCCAAATCGCTCTGGAACGATTCCATAGTCTGCGTGAAAAGCTTATCCCCAAGGGTGGTAAAGCCGGATTTCATACTGATGAAGATGTATTTGCTTCCATCTCGTGAGGATTGTCTTCGATACCAATGTTCTGTTTTCCGCCTTTGTCACGCATGGAGCCTGTGCGGGACTCTACGAGGAATGCCTGCTGACTAAGCAAATCGTTGACTCACATGAAATTCTGATTCACAAGTTTGTTTTTACAGTGTGGTGAACAGAATTTTCTAGCATGGTTTTTCCGATTTGAACATAGTGTAAAGTGTCATCATGGTTGCAATACATCCCGAAATTCTCAGCAAAGGAATCTACACGGTTCCCGATGCGGCACGCTTGAGTCGCGTTTCCAGCCGCCGTATCCGCTATTGGCTGAAAGATATGGGAAGCGAGGAGGAAAATGAACCTGTCCATAACCGTTTGTGGCAGGGCCAGCACCAGCCCATCGATGACAAACTTGCGCTTGGTTTTTACGATTTGCAGGAAGTCCGCTTCATTGATGCATTTCTAAAAGCAGGGGTATCCTGGCACACCTTGCGGATGACGCATGATGTAGCCCGCTCCCGCTACCTGACCGAGCACCCGTTCTGTATCAGGCAGTTTGTTACCGACGGGAAATATATTCTGGAGCTGTTGGAGCAGCAAAGCCCCGCCGGTGTCAAATATGAAGAGATACTCCACAGCCAAAGGGTTTTTTCTGCGGTGGTGGAACCCTTTCTTAAAGAGTTGGAATTCTCCCCCAATTCAAGACTCTTGAGATGGTGGCCATTGGGAATGGACAGGCAGGTTGTCCTGGATCCCCAATGCCAGTTCGGGCAACCCGTCACAGCCCTCGATAATATTTCTACAGAAGTGCTGTTTCAAGCAGTCCAAGCAGAGCAGAGTATCGATGACGTGGCGGGGTGGTTTGAAGTGGACCGCCGATCCGTTCAAGACGCTGTGGACTTTGAACAGTCACTGCGTGCATGAGATTTTTTGTCGATAACAACATTTCGGTCAAGGTGGCGCGCGCCCTGAATTGCCTGGTTGAACCCAATCATCAGGTTGTGCATCTTCGGGAGAAATATTCGCCCAATATCAAAGACGTAGATTGGATGACGAAATTGGCCGGAGAAGTCGATTGGATCATATTGTCGGGTGATACGAATATCAGCCGGAATCCGCATGAGATAGCCGCTTGGAAGGCGGCCGGGCATACAATATTCTTTCTGAAATCTGGCTGGATGCACCTTCAAGGTTTTGAACAGGCTTCCAAACTGTTCCACCGTTTCCCCGATATCTTGAAACTTGCCCAAAAAGCAAAAAAAGGTTCCGGCTATATCGTGCCGGTCACAGGAAAGCAAATTAAGGGGCTGGATTAGCCATTCAGGAATTTGAGGGGATTCTCAGGACCATTCCCTCACGGATAAAGTCGGGGTTGCGGATGCCGTTGTATTCGACGAGGTCGTTGAGGCTGATGCCATTGCGGCTGGCGATGTCGGTTAAAGTGTCGCCTTTCCTGACGCGGTAAACACGTTCATTGGCCGAACTGGCCAGGTTGGAAGAAGTGTTTCCACTTTCAGTGGGCAGGGAAAATCCGTAGTCGAATAATAGCCTAGCATCGACCCACTTGTTCGGGCTGTTGAGAATGATCAACCTCAGCTCGCGTCCGTTGCGTTCAGCGGAGGCGGCGTAGGTGTGGCGGGAGGCGATGGTCCATCCGGTCTTGGCGGGCCCCATGCCCTCATATTTACCGAGCAGCTTGTTGTGACTTTTGACCCACTGGGATCCGACTGCCGTCTTGAGGGTAAACCCTTTCGTGGTCAGCATCTCCCGTAGTTCGGGTATCCTCAGTGTCTCGTTGAAAATTTTCAGGAGGTCAAAGCAGGTGGTATATTGGCCATCGGCGGGCAGGCCGTTGGGATTTTTATAGACCGTATTATTGCAGCCGAGGCGCTTAGCATAGGCGTTCATCAAATCGACGAACTCGGGCCAGGATCCTGATGCCTGTCTTCCGAGAAAAAGAGCACTGTCATTATCCGATCCGACCAGGAGGGTGCGGGTCATTTCACGGACAGAAACCTGCTCCCCGACTCGCAGGGGCACGTGGCTCGGCTCGACCTTGGTGTCAGCAGCGATGACCTCATCCTCTCCCTGCAATCCGGTGCGCTGATAGACCAGCAAGGCCGTCATTAGTTTAACCGTGCTGGCCGGGGGACGCTGGGTGTGTGGTTTACGGGCAAAGAGCACATTGCCGGTCCCGGCATCGACCAGCAGGCACGACTTTGCTTTGACTCCATCCACAACCTGTTGATAACTAGTTGCTTGTGCCTGCGTCGCCAGCATCAGGCCTGTTCCGAATAAAATGATTATTCCTCTCATCACCAGTTCACTATAAAGCGGAGACTCGAGTTGTACACCCTGAAATGGGAAAAAATTGGCGCGCTCAATGAACACGGTGATGCCAGAGGGCGGCATAGACCCCGGCTTTATCGAGCAATTCGGGGCCGCTGCCGGACTCGACAATGCGCCCTTCATCCATGACCAGTATCAAATCCGCTCCGTGGACCGAGCGCAATCGGTGACTGGCCATGAGGGTGGTGCTAGTGCGGCTCAAGTCCGCCATCGTCTCCATCAATTCGCTTTCGGTCCGGGGATCGACGGCGCTGGTGGGTTCATCGAGCAGGAGAAAGGGAGATTGCCGGAGAAAGGCCCGGGCCAGGGACAACCGCTGACGTTGGCCGCCGCTGAGCCACTGCCCCCGCTCGCCCACGGAGGCATCGAGTCCGTCCTTGAGTTTCCGGATATGCTGATCGAGTCGGGCCGCTTCGAGAGCCTCCCAGAGTTGCTCATCGGTGGCCTCATAGTTGGCAATCCTCAAATTTTCCCGGATGGAGGCATCGAAGACAATGCTCTCCTGAGTCACGAGGGAAATGTGGCTGCGTAATTCGCGCAGATCGAATTCCCGGAGATTGACACCGCCCAGCTTGATTTCCCCCTCATCCGGATCGTAGAAGCGGGGAATGAGTGAGAGCAGGGTACTTTTTCCGGAACCACTGCCACCCACGATGGCGGCGGTACTTCCGGGTGGCAACTGCAGGGAAAGCTGATTGAGCACCGGGGGCCCCGGCTCATAGGAGAAGGTCACCTGGTCAAAAGACAAATCCCATTGACCGGGAATGGGACGGGGCTCGGCAGGACTGGCAATGGTGCGGGGCTCATCGAGAATTTGAAAAACACGCTCAGCCTGGGCGACGGCTCCCTCCATAGCCCAGGCGGTGTAACTCAATTGCTCGAGCGGCTGGTAAAGCATGGCTAGGTACGAAATAAAGAGAATCAAATCCCCGAGGGTGATGACTCCATCGAGCACCAGGCCGGAACCGAAGTAGAGGAGCAAGGACGTCCCCAGAGCCATCACGACGCCGACGACAAATGTGCTGCGGACCTGGATATGCCGGAGTGACATATCGGCGCTAAAGGAGTCCGAGCAGGACTGGCGATAGCGGGACGATGACTCCCGCTCATGGGTAAAGACCTGAATCAGGCGCATCCCGGACAGGAATTCACCACTGCGTCCGAGGAGGAGGCTTTCACACTGATTCCAGGCCCCGGTGGCCTGACGCACCTTGGCGGCGTAATGGCGGATAGCGAGCAGGAGTAGCGGCACCACCCCGAGGGAGATCAGGGTCAGGAGTGGATCGATGCTGAACATAAAACAAAGTATCCCGATCAGTGTCAGCCCGGAGGAAACCACGGTCACGAACCCCTGGTTGATAAAGGTCTGCATGGCCTGGGTGTCGTAAACCAGACGGTAGGCCAGATCCGCGGTGGGCTTCCGGTCATAAAAACGCATCGATAACCGCTGCAAATGATCGAAGAGCCTGACCCGCAAACGCACCACCGCCTCTAATCCCACCCGGAGCAATTGCGTGTTGCTGATATAGCTGAACCAGCCCCAGAGGATATGAACGAGGAAAAGCAAGCCGACCGAGAGGATAAGAAAGCCCTGCAATCCCAACTGCTGCCGCAACTGGTCCAGTCCTTCCCAGCCGGGGCCGAGGGGAGTCGATGCGATGGCATGGTCAATAATGAGCTTGAGCGGCCAGGGTTTGAGCAGATTAAATCCGATCGAGGCCAGCAGGAAGATGGAGGCCAGGCTGATCTGTTTCCAGTCGGGACCGAACCAGGCGATAACGCGGGAATGAAGGCGTTCTTTTTTCTTCACCCGGATGTCCGCTTTCCATTATCCATGATCAGGAGCCCGCAGGTGTCGGCGGCGGCGAGGGCGGTCTGGCCCAGGCGCCTTTGCAGGCGACGGCCATTGATCAAAAGCATAATCACCGCCGCCAGAAAGCCCGCTGCCACCGCGATACCACAAACCGGCAGCCAGTAGATCAAGATCAGACCGGCAATAACGGCGGGCAAGCTCATCAGCCAGGTAAAGCTGTTGATACGCAATCTGAGTTCCAGATGAATCAGCTCCTTTTGCTCCGGATAGACCTCGGCCACACTGCGAATATAGACATGCCACCAGCGCGAGGCCAGCACGTGAATATCCCAATTCGACCACCCGGTATCGGGAATAGTGCGCCAGCCTTCCCGGTCGAACTCCGATTGCAGTGCCTGCAGGTAACCCAGACGGCTCTGGCCCGGTTCCGCCCAGAAGGCCAGGCGATGGGGACGTTGACGCCGTGGCCAATGGGATAATGCCGGGGTGCGCGACCCGGAAACCGATGGAGGAGTCCGCTGCTTTTCCAGCCAAGTAAAATAACGCGCCCAGGCGCGGGACAGCGGCTGAAGTAGGGTGAGATAATAGAGCAAGAGGCGGGTCCCGAGCCCGCCAAACCCGGGCTCGATCCGCGTGCTCAGTGTGGTCACCAGTGCCGCCACCAGGGTGGCGACCATCATCAGCACCGGGACAATCCTCAATATCGGAAGCATCAAGCCCAACATTAAAACCAGCACCGTCAGCGCAAACCAGGGCAGGCCAGCCACCATTCCGCGCCAGACCGCCTCCGGACGTCGGTAAATGGATTGAAAATAACCGAGGGCAAATATCCCGTGATAAATCAGCGGCGGGCCCGGGAAGAACGATGAGGTCCGCCGATCATAAATTACCCCCGACCAGATCGCCTGCCCGCTGCGGTCGAAAACATTAGGATGCTGGTAGCGGAGAATCGCTTCAGCCTCTCCGTATCCCCGCTGCTGCTTAAAGTAGTCCCCGATCGTGCTCCGGCGGTGGTGCCAGACTATCGCGGAGGGATCGAATCCGATTTTCAATCCCTGCTCCAGGATGCGCCAGCAGAAATCTACATCATCTCCTGCCTTGCGATAGACGGGATCGAACCCGCCGACCTGCAAAAAAGCCTCCCGCGTGACCGCCATGTTGCACCCCGGCACATGCTCAGCCTCCTGATCCGAGAGCAACACGTGAGTGGGCGCTCCGGGCGCAGCCGCCACCGCCGCCTCGACACTGTTCCGGGCCGGAGGGGGTAAATTCGGGCCGCCGACCATGGCCGTGCCACCCCGGATAAAGGTCTCCACCAGGTGATAGAGCCAGTCCTCATCCGGCATGCAATCATCATCCGTATAGGCCAGTATTTCCCCGGAGGCCTCCTGTGCTCCCCGGTTCCGCGCCGCACTGAGTCCGAGGTTCTGCTGACGGATGACGCGGATTCCGGTGAAGGCATCGAGGATGGCGGAAGTGGCATCCGTAGATCCATCGTCCACCACGATCACTTCATAATCGGGATAATGCAATCGCTGTAGGGATTCGATGCACCGCTGCATCG
This sequence comes from uncultured Blastochloridaceae bacterium, assembly GCA_964438585.1. GTDB lineage: Bacteria > Verrucomicrobiota > Verrucomicrobiia > Methylacidiphilales > JBCBYL01 > JBCBYL01. Next base: position 5,943 of record CAYTLD010000079.1, read on the forward strand.
TCCGGCTCCCGTTATAGGTGCAGACGATCACCGACACCTTGGGCTGCCAGGGCGGCGGGTAGTGTTGGGCGGGCGACTCCCCCCGATTAGGAATCAGGGATGGCAACCGCTCACAGACGAGTCGCGGGCGGCGATCTCTGTCCACCAGACCAAAGCCCCAGTCCAGAATCTCATGCCCTCCGGTAAACCATTCATCCGTCCAGCAGAAAAACAGAGTTCCGGATGCACCCGACCGCACCACCTCCTCAATGTGCCAACTCAGGATATCGGCCTGCGTCTCCTCCCCCTCGGCAAGGACATTGATCCCGAACTCACCGATCAGCAGCGGCTTGTCCCCGGCCAGGTTGTGGAGCCGCTGGAGGTAGGCGCGGAATGAAGCGCGGTCATGCAGATAAACATTGAAAGTGAGGAAATCAACCTGATCCGGGGTCAGGTATTCCGTGGGTGGATAGCCGGCGTAGGTCACGAGAAGGTCCGGGCACTCCGCTTTAACCAGCTCAATCAGGTGGTCAAGGTAGCGGGACACTTTGGCCGGCCCGAACCAGCGGGCCAGATCCGGTGCCATCTCATTATCGACCACACACGCGAAGACCGCCTTATGCCCCGACAGTGCCCGTGCGCCCGCCACGATGTCCCGTTCGATTTTTCCCCGCATCTCACCCGACTCCAGGAAAAGCCCCCGTCGCGGCCAGGGCAGTGTCACCATCAAGCGGATACCGGATTCAGCCGCCAGATCCATCAGCCAGCCAGGAGGGACATGATAGACCCGGATCGTGTTCAGGCCGATGCTGCGCATCTGACGAAAATCTTCCGCCGTCCGCGAGTGGTCAGGAAAGGGATCGCCCTCCGCATTGGGTCGGAATGGGCCATAGCTGGCCCCGAAGGCCCTCCACTTACGCGGGCCCTCCATAAAAAATCGTCCTGAAACTGTGATCTTCTCCATGAATAAGCTCGGAACTTGTCCGGGCTTAAATACACTAGTGATGAGATATTGATATGGCTACACCAACATTAACCCACCGGGGAAAAGTCCGGGATGTCTATTCAGATCAAGAGTCCCTCTACCTGGTCGCCACCGACCGCATCTCCGCATTCGATGTTATCCTCCCGACATTGATACCGGACAAAGGAAAAGCGCTGACCCAACTTTCCCGTTATTGGTTCGAACACCTCCCCGCAGGCATCAGTCACCATGTCATCGGTTTCGATAATCCCTTCCCCTCGGAATTCCCCGGTTGGGCCGGACGAGTCACCCACTGCCGACAGCTAAAAACCGTCAAGGTGGAATGCGTTGCCCGCGGCTATCTGGCCGGATCCGCCTGGGTGGAATACCGGGAACACGGCACCGTCCAGGGACTTCACCTCCCGGACGGGCTGCGCGAAGCCGAAAAACTCCCCTCCCCGATTTTCACCCCGACCACCAAGGCCGATGCTGGCCACGACCAGCCCCTGACGGAACGTGAAGCCCGGCAATATTTGGGCGATGCCTGCTTCGAAACCATCCGCGACCTCACCCTTAGACTCTACAACTGGGCCCATGAACATGCCGCCGCCCGCGGCATCCTCATCGCCGACACCAAACTCGAATTTGGAACAGCCCACCCCTCCTCCCGGACTTCCGCCGACGCTGAAGGAGCCGGGGTGAACCGCCCGGGGGTTAGGAACCCGGGACCGGAGGAATTCATTCTCATCGATGAAATTTTCACTTCGGACAGCAGCCGCTTCTGGCCGGCCGATGACTATGAGCCCGGGCGGGGTCAATTCAGCTTTGATAAGCAATACGTGCGCGACTACCTCCTTTCTCTCAAAGATTGGGACCGTCAGCCGCCCGGCCCGGAACTACCAGATGAAATTGTCGAACAAACCCGCGCCCGCTATTTTGAAGTCTATGAGCGCATCACCGGAAGTGCTTTAAACCACTAATTTGCACTAATGAACACTAATAGTACATGTGAGATGGTTCGCTGGGTAGGGTGCGACAGCCTCTTAGTGAAAATTAGTGTCCATTAGTGGTTAACCATGTCCGATCCCGTATTAGACCAGGCCCTGGCATACTTTGCGGTGGAAAAGGGGCACGCCCGCCATACCCAGGTTATGGAAGCGATTATCCTGGGCCGGTTCTCGGACTGGTGGCATCAGGGCGGCCATCGGTCATGGTCCGGTCTCACGCTCGCTGACCTCCACCGCTACCTTAAAGAACAGAAGATCAAGCGCGACCCCGCCCCCGCCACCCTGAAACTCGAAATCGTCACCCTGAGAAATTTTCTCCGCTTTATGGCCCGGGAAAAATATTGCCCCCCTGATCTGGCCGACCAACTCGACGTGCCCAGGATCGGTCGATCCCTGCCGGAGACACTTACCGAGCATGAAGTAGGCGCACTGCTCCGGATCCCCTGGGGGGACGATCCGCTCGCACTCCGCAACGCGGCCATCATTGAGACTCTCTACGCCAGTGGGATCCGCGTCCATGAATTGGCCACCCTGCGCCTGGAAAAGCTGGACCTGAAGGAGCAGACGATGCGGGTCATCGGAAAAGGAAACAAGGAACGCCTGGTCCTGATCGGAGCTAAGGCCACCGCTTCTCTCGACCGCTACCTCACCACCGGACGTCCGGAACTGGTCAAGGCCAGGACCGGAGGTGAGGTCATCCTGGGAAAACACGGACGCCAACTGACCACCGCCCGCCTCTGGGGCATAGTCAAGGAAGCCATGCGCCTGGCCGGGATTAAGAAGAATGTCTATCCCCACCTTCTCCGCCATTCCTTTGCCACCCACCTCCTCAGTCATGGAGCCGATCTTCGTGTCATTCAGGAATTGCTCGGCCACGCCGATATCGCCACCACCGAAATTTATACCCACGTCGATGCCGACCGCCTCGTCCAGTCCCACCGCCAATTCCACCCGAGATCCAGGTAATGGATAACGCCCCTTGATCCTCCCGGAGCACCAAGGGTGCGGCCACTCATCAGCCCACCCCGTAGGGGTGATACAACTTAGCCGTGGGTTTCAACCCACGGTGCTTTGTGACCCGTAATCCGCGTCACGTCAGTGACGCAACACGGGGCATCGACAACCTTCGT
>CAYTLD010000080.1:0-1210 GCA_964438585.1 uncultured Blastochloridaceae bacterium
CCCCCATGAGAACACCGCTTACCGCACTTTACATTGCCAGCCTCCTTATTTCTCCTTTGGGGGCCAATGCGGCGGGGGAGAAAGCTATCGACTTCCTCGATGGCGACTCACTGGAGCATTTTCAACCCGCCAGCCAAGACGAATGGGAAGCCCTGGCCCCTTAACTAAAAAATATACATTCTATCATGCATGACTTTAACCGCATCCCCGAATGGCCCGTAGCTATCAACGCGATCCTGCGCGCCGCCCGCTTAACGGAATCCGTCCGCCAGTCCCTCGAAAACCAGACTCTGGATAAGAACGACCGCTCCCCGGTCACCATCGCTGACTTCGGAGCCCAGGCCCTAATCCTGAAATCCATGATGGAGGCCTTTCCCGGCGACCTCTGCGTAGGCGAAGAAGGCAGTCAGGACCTCCGCAAGGAAGAAAACCGGGAAGTCCTGCAGTCCTTGATCGCAGCTGTGCAGGAAGTCGAACCTGAGATGGAGTGCGATGCCATCCTGTCCGCCATCGATCTGGGGCACAGTGAGGGCGGTTCCCAAGGCCGCATCTGGACCCTGGATCCCATCGACGGCACCAAAGGCTTCCTCCGCAATGACCAATACGCCATCGCTCTCGGCCTCCTCGAGGACGGGCAATTAAAATTGGGGGTTCTCGCCTGCCCGAATCTCCCGCTCGACTTCCGGACTCCCGACGGCCCACGCGGCGCGCTCTTCTGGGCCATCCGTGGATCCGGAGCCTGGACCTCACCACTCGGGAATCCGGAACAAGCCTCCATCATCCGGGTCCGTGACATCGCCGATCTCTCCGGTGCCGCATTCTGCGAGTCCGTGGAGTCCGGACACTCCTCACACGGACACTCCGCCCAAATCGCCGAAAAACTCGGCGTCACTGCCGACCCGGTGCGCATGGACAGTCAGTGTAAGTACGCCGCTGTCGCCCGCGGAGAAGCCGCCATTTACCTCCGTCTGCCCACCCGCGCCGACTATGAAGAAAAAATTTGGGACCACGCCGCCGGGGCTCTCATCCTCGAAGAGGCCGGAGGCCGGGTGTCCGACATCGAAGGAAAGGCACTCGATTTCACCCTCGGACGCACCCTCCAGGCCAACCGGGGCATCGTGGCCTCGAATGGAACGTTCCACGATCACATCATCGAAGCCATCCGTCAGGTATTAACCTCATAGATCATGCATCATGACTTGATGGGTGG
>CAYTLD010000080.1:1310-8941 GCA_964438585.1 uncultured Blastochloridaceae bacterium
TCGATCTGGTCGAACGAGCGGATTTTCATTTGCAGCGCGCTCCGGTAGCGCTCGACGGTTCCGCGCGCGGTAATTTTTTTCCCGATGTATTGCTCCAGACGCTCGCGGGTAAATTGCTCCGGCTGGTCGCTGATGAAAAATACCAGAGAGATCGCTTCCCGATAGTTCTGGGAAAAGTTAAGGTAATAAATCGTGCGGGAGCGATTCTGTCCCACTTCCACCGGTGCACCTTTCACGACCACGTTTTCCCCCACTTTGGCTCCAAGCCGGAGAAGATCATCCGGTTCATAGGATGCCCCGGTGTCCTCGGTCGTCGGTGCGGGAGCCTTGATCACCGGGGCCGGATCTTTAACTGCCGAGGGCGGCGATGGAACCACCGGAGGCGCAGGTGGTGGGTCGGTAGCCTCTGCCGGTGGAGGCGGTGCGGTCTCATCCTTTTCTGCGGGCATGGAGAGAGCGGGAGGCCCGGTGCTATTCCGGTCACTACCCCCGCCGCCAGAGAGCATAAAGGCCGCGACTCCGACCGCCAACGCGGCTACTCCACTGACCGTCCACCAGAGCCAGCTACGGTTCGGCTTTGGCGCGGGACTCAACTGATTCAAGGTAAAATTCGGTCGGGACACCGGAGCCGCCGCTGTTTCCGCTATTTCCCTTTTTTCCGCTTTCACCGTCGCCAGCTCGATCGGCGCGGAATCCGTGCCTCCGGGAATCGAGTCAAGTGCCGCATGCGCACTGGCAGGCCGCAGATTCTGGTCACGCTCCATCAGATCCTGAAGCCATTTCTCTGTCATCTCACTCAAGTCAGGGCGGAACTGGCGGATGGGAAGCGGGACATCATTCATGTGGGCTCCGATCAGATCGATAATTGTTTCCCCATTGAAGGCGGTCTGCCCGGCCAGGGCATGGTAAATAACATGGCCGAGAGAATAGAGATCGGTGCGGGCATCGACCGGGTGACGCGACAGTTGTTCCGGAGCCATATAGTAGATCGATCCCATTAACGATCCATCATCAGATACACTCTGCTCCCGTGGGGATTTCTGGATCCGGGCCATGCCGAAGTCGAGGATCTTGACCCGAAACGGCGCGTTCCTCGCCTCCAGGAGCATGATATTGTTGGGTTTGATATCTCGGTGAACAACTCCGGCATCATGCGCGGTGGCCAGGCCTTCCAGACATTGCTGGGCCAGTGAATGAAATTGCTCCATATCCAGTGGACTCGCTTTAATTTGCTCAGCCAGGGTGTAGCCCTGAAGGTATTCCATTATGAAATACGGCCCGAGGTCATCGATGCCGAAATCATAGAGGGTCACGATATTCGGATGCTGAAGTGCGGCCATGACCCGCGCCTCCTGGTAGGCTTCGGACTGCGGATTCCGGTATCCGCTGGAACTGTGCAGGCGCTTGATGGCAATACCCCGCTCCAACTGATGATCCCAGCCGTAGTAAACCGTGCCCAGTCCCCCCTCACCGATGGGCTCAATGAGTTGATAGCGCTCCTGAATATATGCCTCTTCCATACCTGATGCTAAGTGCATCAGTTAAAGAGACTATCGAGCAAAGATGGCGATTGGGTTTCAGTTTTGTTATCAGATGGTGACGCTGGTGCCGATTCATCTTTGGCTCCCGAGCCGAGAAAACGGTCAAAAAGCGTCTTACCGACATCCGCCGCAATCGCGCTGGTCTCGGCATCGACTTTCGGATCGGTGACCGGGCCGCTGATCTTGAGCGGGATATTTCTCATTTTCTGACGCTCGTTATCGAGCAAATTACCGGCCAGATCATTGAAAAGTGTCGAAGCACCCGCCTCGATGACAGCCTCTCCCTTCAGGTTGAGTAAACTCTCGAAACTGAGGGTCCCGGATAAATTAATGTCCACGCCTTGGGAATCCACGGTGAGCGAGGAAAAGTCGAGCAATTGATCGTGAATCGTGAAGGTGCCCTTGGCCACCTCCGCCTTTCCTTTTTTCAGCACTTCCAGCCCCAGCAGTGTCCCGAGGGATTGGAAGGACTCTACGCCCGGGACCGAGAGTTCGTCGATCTGGATATAGCCGTTTCCGGTGGGATCTTTCGGCTCCTCGAGCGTTCCCTTTACCTGGGCCTTGAGGGCCAGAGTTCCCTCCTTGGGAGATTGTTGATCGGCGGTCAGTTCACGCAAGCTGGCCCCCTGCAAGTCCAGGTTCAAGGCATACGATCCCGGGTCTGCCTTGTTTTCAGCCAGGGTGACCTTCATCGAGCCTTTCAGATCACCCCCGTAGGCGGATCCCGTGATCTGAGGCAGGTCGATGACGTTGTTCTCGATACGGAGCGGGCTCTTTAAATTGTCGAGGGTAATTCCTCCGGCCAGCGTCAGAGCCGGGATTTGTATCTCCCCCTGCCCGACACTTCCCCCACCAGGACTGGAACGGTACGTGGTGGTCACCTGAAGCCGCACAATCGTAACCAGCATTTCCCCTTCGCTGTCCCTGAAGACCAAATGCCCGTCAGTGAGGTGGATCTTCCCGATATTCAGTGCCGTCCCCGACTCGGCTTGCCCGGATGCTGCCTCTGTGCCTCCCTGCCCTTTATCCTCTTTGTCCGCTTTTTTAAAAGGAAGCAGGACCGCGCCATCCTCCCCCTGATAGAGCGCCAGGGCGGGTCGGTTAAGGTGGATTTCCTCCACTTCTACCTGATCCTCAAAAAGTGTCATCCAGTCGATGGTGATCGAGGCGCGTTGCAGGGCCAGAAAAGCATCCGCTTGATGGGGTGGTGCATTCGCGATCCGAACCTCCCGTGCTTCCAGCCCCTGCATGGAAAGACCAATCCGTCCGATCGAAACCGGTGCTCCCAGTGCCTGCCCCGCCTGATCCTCCACCTTCCGGATAAAGGCCTCCGAATTAACGTAGCCGGAGAGGAAAAAAAGGCCCCCGCCCACCGCTAGCACCACTAGACACATCAGGATCACCAGAATGATAACTATTTTTTTCATGGAATTAACGTAGGCATGAGATGGCCGATTGGAAATGATTTATCTCCGCCTGGCCGGGCTTGCAGCCTTTTATGACGTCTTCAAAATCATAAAGTTAAGGCCATTCGGGAAAATGAACTGAATCCCCCACTGCTCTGCGCTTGTATCCTCGGAAACCTCGTGGCAAATTCATACTCTTATTATGTTGAATTGGTTTATCAAGAAAGTCGTCGGGTCCAAAAACGCGCGAACCGTCCGCTCACTCCGCCCTCTGGTCGAGCGCATCAACCAGTTCGAACTCGACTACCAGAAGCTCAGCGAGGACGAACTCAAAGGCAAGACGACCGAATTCCGTGACCGCCTGAAAAATGGCGAGACCCTTGACGACCTTCTTCCTGAAGCCTTTGCGGTGGTTAAAAATACCTGCCGCCGCTTCACCGAGGAGAAGCGGGTGCTCAACATCCGCGGACAGGAAATTCTCTGGGAAATGATTCCCTATGATGTGCAACTTATCGGCGGCATGGTCCTCCACCGCGGCCAGATTGCTGAAATGGCCACCGGGGAGGGAAAAACCCTCGTCGCTACCCTGCCCACCTACCTTAATGCTCTCGCCGGTGAGGGCGTTCACGTGGTCACCGTCAACGACTACCTTGCGGCCCGTGACTCCGAGTGGATGGGAGCCATTTACCGCTACCTCGGCCTGACCGTCGGCTGCATGCAGAACGGCCAGCGCCCTGCCGAACGCCGGGAACACTACGCCTGCGACATCACCTATGGAACCAACTCCGAATTCGGCTTCGACTACCTGCGCGACAACGGGATGGCCACCACCGTCGAGGAGCAGGTCCAGCGCGGCCACACCTTTTGTATTATCGATGAAGTGGACAGCATCCTTATCGACGAAGCCCGCACCCCGCTCATCATTTCCGGCCCGGCCACGGTCTCGACGCACCAATACGATAAATTTAAAGGCGCGGTCAGCGCCCTCGTCCGAAAGCAAAACAGCTTCTGTGACGATATCGTCAGCGAGGCCTGGCAGGCTTGGAACGATGGCCACCGGGAAGAGGCCGGACGCCTCTTCGTCAAAGCCCGCATGGGCATGCCCCGCCACCCGAAGCTCCTCGAAGCCCAGGAAAACCCGGAAATCCGCCGTGTTATCGATGATGCCGAACTCGTCCTCTACCAGGATCCGCGCAAGACTGAACTCTACAAGACCAAGGAGGGACTCTATTTCACCATCGAGGAAAAAAGCAATGAGGCCGACCTCTCCGAGATGGGGCGCACCGCCCTCAGCCCCAATGACCCGGACGCCTTTGTCATCCCCGACCTCCTGACCATCAATCATGACATCGATTCTGATGCCTCCCTCTCCCAGGAGGAAAAAGAGAGAAAGAAACAGGCCGCTCAGGAAAATTACGATGAATCCAGCCAGCGCATCCATAACATCTCCCAACTCCTGCGCGCCTACTGCGTATTCGAGAAGGACGTCCACTACGTCGTCCAGGAAAACAAGGTCGTCATCGTCGATGAATTCACCGGTCGCATGATGCCCGGACGCCGCTGGAGTGATGGACTCCATCAGGCCGTCGAGGCCAAGGAAGGCGTCCAGATCGACCGCGAGACTCAGACCCTGGCCACCATCACCATCCAGAATTATTTCCGCCTCTACGACAAACTCTCCGGCATGACCGGAACCGCTGAAACCGAGGCCAATGAATTTAGAGACATTTACAAGCTCAACGTCGTCTCCATTCCCACCAACCGCCCCAATGTCCGCGCAGATTACGACGACCTGATCTATAAAACGATCAAAGAGAAATACAAAGCGGTCATGGAAGACATCCGGGAACGGCATACCAAGGGCCAGCCCATCCTCGTCGGCACCGCCTCCGTCAACGCCTCCGAGGTCCTCTCGAAATTTCTCGAGCGTGAGAACATCCCCCACGCCGTCCTCAATGCCAAATACCACCAGCAGGAGGCGGAAATCGTCGCCCGCGCCGGACAGAAGGGTGCTGTCACCCTCTCGACTAACATGGCCGGACGGGGGACGGACATCAAACTCGGAGAGGAGGTCAAGGATCTCGGTGGGCTCCACGTCATCGGCACTGAGCGTCATGAATCCCGCCGGATCGACCGACAGTTGCGCGGACGTTGCGCCCGCCAGGGAGATCCCGGCTCCTCCCAGTTTTACATCTCCTTCGAAGATGATCTGATGCGCAATTTCGGCGACTCCCGCCGAATTACCGGGATGATGACCCGCCTCGGGATGCAGGAGGACGAGGGGCTCCAGCACCCGTGGCTCAACCGCTCCGTCGAGACGGCCCAGAAGCGTGTCGAAGCCCGTAACTACCAGATCCGCAAACACACCCTCCAATACGACGATGTCATGAACCAGCAGCGGGAGGTTATCTACAGCTACCGCAATGATGTGCTCTCCGCTGAAAACCCGCGCGACGATGTCTTCGAACTGGTCCGTGAGGGACTGGATCAGGAATCCTTCGCCCGTCTCAGTGATCCGGAACCCGACATCGACACCTTCCTCCGCTGGATCAATAACGCCATGCCGCTCAACCTGAAGCCGGCAGACCTCGATGGCTTGACCAATCCCTCCGCCGTCTCCGGAAAAATTTACGACCGCGCCCGCGAAGCCTATGAGCTGAAAATAAAGTTCGAGAACCCGGACGCCATCAAGTCGTTGGAACGATACATCGTCCTCAATTCCATCGACCGCCTCTGGCAGGAACACCTCTACGCCATGGACAGCCTCCGCACCAGCATCGGGCTCCGCGCCCACGGCCAGAAAGATCCCCTTATCGAATACAAGCAGGAAGCCTACAACATGTTCGAGGAACTGATGGGCAACATCCGCCGGGAAATCCTCAGCAACCTCTTCCGCTCCGCCACCAGCCTCAGTGCCTTCGAGCAGTTCCTCACCGCCCTTCCCCATAACCAGGTCAAGGAAGTCCTCCCCGGTATGGCCGACATGCAGCAGCAGCGCCAGCAGTCCACCACCAACGCCCCCGATCAAGCTGCCAAGCCCATGGCCCTCCCCATCCAACGCCACCACGATAAAATCGGGCGCAACGAACTAGTCAAAATCCGCCGCGCCGGTGAGGAACAGGAAATGAAATGGAAAAAAGCCGAGCCCCTCGTCAACGGCGGCGGCTGGACCCTGGTCGGAAAACTCGGATAAGAAGAGAATATGGAGGGCAGAGCTCCGTCTCTGCCGCGACACACCTAGTCATTATCTTAACAAAATGCCTCTCCAACCACGCGGAAGCGACGGAGCGCTTCCCTCCATATGAGGTGAGGGAAAAAATAATGGAGGGCAGAGCTCCGTCTCTGCCGCCGATGGCTAAAGCCGCGACCGGGCTGGATAATAAACCGCCGCCGCTTACACTGGACTTATGAGTAGATGTAAAGGTGATTGGCAGGACATCGAAGCCACCGCCCGGCGTGTGATCCGGGAAACCATCGCCTCCCTACCCGACCCCGTCCGCCAGGAAGCGGAAGCTGTCCCCTGCGAGTTGCTCCAGTGGTCTGATGACGGCGAGTCCCTCGGCTATTTCAGCGGTTTCGAGCCGGACCATCTCTCGGACATCGGCGTCATCAGCCTCTTCCTCGGCGAAATCCTCGACTACTGTCATCAACACCATCTTCCCTTCGAAAACGAACTCCGCACCACCTACCTCCACGAACTCGGTCACCACCTCGGCTGGGACGAGGACGACCTCGAAGCCCGCGGACTCTGATGCCGCCGTCTTCTTCAGCAGCAGAAGCGACGGAATGCATCCCTCCATATCAGGTGGGGAAAAATGATGGAGGGCAGAGTGCTGTCTCTGCCGGGTTCGGGGGAACAGAAGCGACGGACTTGTCCGCCAAAGCCTTGCGCTTAGGCGGAGCGCAGCGAAGAAGAAGAGAGAAGGGTTTACATCACCTCATAATAAGTTAATAACATTTACTATTGACATCCTAATTCATATGGCGTATTTGTCAAAATTATGAATATAAGGGTCATTCCTTTAACCTTCCTTGTAGGAATCATACTCTCGCAAGGCTCGAACGCATTCGTTTTCGACTGGACGGGGCGGACCTTCAATATTCCGACCGATCCCTCCCCCGGCACCATAACTGAGACCTACACTAATGTGGACGGCAGTGGTGTCGATTTCACGGTAACCCTGACCGTCCAGGGAAGCGTCAACTACATCACCAGCGGAGGCACCACTTATCCCGTTGTCAGTTCCGCCTTTGAGATTGATGATGGCCTCGATGTCTGGATCGATACCGGTGACCGGACCTCCTCCATTCTTTTCACCATCAGCTTTTCATCGCCCCTCAATAACCTTGAGATGCAGGTTTTCGATCTCGACACCAATGATGACTCGTCCGATCCGAACGGTTATCGTGACCGGCTCTTTGATCCCGTAGCCACCGCGCCAGACTCCTCCACCTTCGGTGCCACCCTGACCAGCAACGGCACCCACACCATCGCCAACAATGGCACCACCACCGCCTCGGCCACGGCGGTTATTCCCACCGGCAATCTCGCTGACAACGATACCGCCGGGACCGTGAACATGGATTTCGGAACCGGCTTTGCCAACAGTGTTTCCTTTTCCTACGGAAATCCGAATGACGGAACGGTGCTGACCGATCCCAGTTCCCAAGCCATCGGCTTTGG
>CAYTLD010000081.1:0-8885 GCA_964438585.1 uncultured Blastochloridaceae bacterium
TGCTTGAAATCGACGTCGAGGATGTGGAAGTGGAGTTTTTCCACGATGGAGGTGCTGTTGAGTTCGTAGGTCCAGACCAGGCGGATGTCGGAGGTGCCGCCACCACCCCTGGCCTCGACGAGGAGATCGATGCTTCCGTTACTGGCGACCGGAGCGAGGGCGCCGGTCGGGTTTTCCAGATTCAGGGTCAGGTCGGCGGGGTCGAGTTTGGTTTGCCCGTCCGCAGTCCAGAAATTGAAAAAGATGGTGGCCGTGGACGGGGAGCCGTTCGGAAGCTCGGCCTGGAGGGTGAGGGTGCCGACATCGAGTTCATCGGGAGCCAGCAGGGTGATCCGGATGTAGTCGCCATCCAGACTGGTGTTAAAGGAGGTCTTGGAGCTGTCATTATCCGGGAGGGAGAGGCCGCTGCTGTCCCGGAGGTTGTGATCGACGTCATCGTTCTGAGGCAGGAAGAGTTTATCCGGGTTGCGCTGGTCGGCATAGGGGACGGCGGCTCCGCCGGAGCCGGGCTGGTGGCCGCGGATGGCGATGGGCTCAATGGTGGCGGTCAGCCCGGTGGTCTGGTCCGTGGAGTCAAAGCTCTGATCCACCTGCCCGAGCAGGCCGCTGGTATTGAGGACAATCCAGGTGTTGGCGAGAATAAAGACATTTCCGGAAGCACCGTCCTGGGTGGGATCCAGCACGGGTGTCGTCGGCAGGCTGTTGACCTGTGCTTCCCAGTCATAATCCGGTTCCTCGTTCTCGCTGTCGAGGTGGTTAAGGGTGACTTCATAGCGGCCATTTTTCCGCAGATTCAAATCAATGGTATCCACCTGGCCAAAGACTTCTGAGCTGGGGCGGAAGGGAGGGCGGCTGTCCGCCTCCGGATCCTGGGAGGCCACCGTCATCTCCCAGCGCTCTGAGTGGCTGCCGCTGGGATCTCCGATGGCAAAGTAGACCATCTGCAGGACGCCGGGCGGCGGGGCCAGGCCTCCATCGGCACTGCTGGTCGGGTCGCTGCCCTGGGTCACCTCGATCCCGTCCGGTGTGCCATCCCGGTCCTCGTCATCATCATTAGGATGGGTGCCGTGAATCTGCTCGAGAAAATTGGTCAAATTATCGAGGTCGGGGTCACCGTCCTTCCCGTTATCGCCGGTGGGGTCCAGCGGATCGAGCCCGTTTAAATATTCAAAGCCATCACTGAGCAGATCATCGTCACTATCGAAATCATCGGGATCGAGGTTGAGGTTGAACTCGATCCGGTTACTGAGCCGGTCATCGTCCAGATCCCCGGCACTGTCATGGACGAGCGGGTCCAGCCCGGCCAGGGACTCGAAGCTGTCATCGATCCAGTCTCCGTCCTCATCCGTCACGACGGTGCCGAGGGAAAAATCGATCTCATGAACGGTCTCGCCGCTGACATTCTCAATGACCGCCACGGAGCCATTGGTGCCCCGGTAGCCATTAAAGGGCGCAAAGGCCTGAACCTGAATGTCGAGAGTCTGACTCTGGCCCGGGTTCAGGGTGAAGGTGGTCGGCTGGACACTGAACCACTGGGCATAGGGTGGTGAGAGATAGTCGAAAAGCAGCACCATCCCCCGCTCGACAAAGGCCTCATCATGGGAAAGGCCAATCCCCATGCTCCGGTCGGCATTCTGGATTCCGATGGTACCACTGAAGGAGGCCTGGATGCCGATACCATAACGGAACTCAATATCCCCGCCCTGCCCGATCCGGACCTGAAAGGAGTGCTTGTTACCTCCCACCCGGCGCACCTCCGTCCACTGAACGATGACGTGGGTGCCGAAATTCTGGAAGTAGATGTCTCCGCTTTGGGATGGATCCAGGTCATCGAACAAGGGGGCGATCAGGTTGGGCGGGCTCCCGCTGTGCGGCAAGGGGCCGATATTATTGGACTGGGCACTTCCCGCGCCGAAGGTGATGAAGCCATTACTGCTGACAAAGAGGGAGTTATACTTGACTCCGTAGAAAATAAAATCCGCCCCCAGGCTCACCTCCTCGAATGCGTCATTCTGGCTGGAAACGACATTGAGCCGGGTGCCGCTGCCGGAAATATCCTCCCACACCTGGCTCAGCCGGCTGACCAGGTATTGCTCCTCAATTTCAATAATGCTCCCGGACAACAGGACGGTGTAATCCCGTGCACTCCCGGACGTATTGGTGAACAGTCCAGAAACCAGGCCGGACTCTCCCGCCAACAGGCCCCCATGCACCCCGCTGACTGTCGGATCACTGTGAAACAAATACTCCTGAACATCATCGATAAAATCATTATCCGTGTCCGCCAGGCCGGGATGGGTGCCCAGGGTGAACTCCTCCCACCCGTCCAGTCCATCACCATCCTGGTCATCAGCAATCACGGGGATGACCCGGAAAAACTTCCTTGTCTGGTTGATCGTCTCAGACATCGCCTTGATGGTTCCGTCTCCCGTCACCGTTCCCAGACTGACCCAATCCCCGTCGGTCAGATCATCACGGTATTCATAGCGGGGCGTTCTCCCCAGGCCACGGAAGGCGAAAATAGAGGCCCGTAACTGCTCCGGATATTCCGGATCGATCCCAATTTCGATCCAGGTGTCCCGCTGATCGTAGGCGTTCGGATCAAAACCCCATCGATATTCCTCTTCATTGGAATATCGGTCTCCGTCCGCGTTACCGGAAGCGGTCAAGGGCAGGCCATTATTAACCTCCTTTTCCCATATATCCGAAATTCCACCCCCATCCCGGTCAAGGATCGCATTTACGAATGGGCTGCTGACAAGCAGCAGTAAAAGCAGACATGCCCAAATTCCCCGCTTCATTTCCCCGCCTTGTCGTAAAAGTGCCGATTCAAGGGCGCCCCCAACCATGCGGGCGGCTGAGGCTCCGGCCTCGGCTGAACGCGCCAGTTGCTTCTTTCGGACCAACTCGCAACGAATGAGTCGACCTGTCGGCGCGTGCGGGTATCGACCTGCTCGAACTTTTCACTGTAGGCTCCCAGATCTATGATCCGTGCATCATTGAATTTTGTAATAGTCTCAGGATCGATGTTATAGCTGGCACAAAAGGATCGTAAGGTAAATGGCAGCCAGACATAGTTGATTCGAGCCCCGGACGCCTTCTCTTCAATGATATGTCCTCCGGCTTCATTCAACCAATCGGGAACCCTGATAATCATAGCGTGCACTTTATAATTTTCCTCAGTGTCTCCGGTGCCCCAAACCACCGCCGACAGATCTTCCATGTCCATCAATCGGTAAAACAAAAACCACTCCGGTAAAGAAGCTTCCTGTTCCTGGGAATAAGTGCGGACAGAGAATGCCATGAAAAGCAAAATGGATAGCCACAGGATTTTCACTGTGGGTAACCGTAAACATTCAAATACGATCATCAATCATTTGATTGCAACATTCGGGTGCCAGAAAATTTTGCTCGCATGACGATGCTCCGCTGCACCGCGTTCCGCCGTCGCCTTTCAGGCTATGGCGTGACAGGAAACGCGGGACTCCAACGGAATCGTCTTTATCACCTCAACACTTATGAAAAAGTGCGTAAGTTTCTGAACATATCGTTAGCAGACCACATTCACGGAAGATACAAACCAAAGCTCAAGCGAGCTTGAGCACTCGAAAGCAGCTTCGCTGCCAGTCCAGTGAAATCGTGAAAGAAAATTATCAACACCATATCCCAAAACCTGGAATGTTAATAAGCGAGGACTGACCCCATTTGTTTAGACCCCATTTGTTTACTTGGGCGGGATGCCTAAGAGGCTGTCTAAAACCAAATCAAAATTAGGCCCAAGGGCTGGAAATAAGGGACAGAGACCTATTTCCGGGCGTCCTCTTTTCAGAGCCATTGAAAACCCATCGGAGGAAATAGGTCTCTGTCCCTTATTTCCACAAATGTGCGCACTCAGATTGATTTGGTATAAGTGGGTGTGAGGTTAACGTCGGCGGCGTTTGAGATTGAGCTGGGCGAGGGATTGCTGGATGGAGGCCATGAGCATTTCCGCTTCTTCGGAGCCGTCCTCTTTTTCGGCGAGGGCGTCCTGGGCGCGCTGGAGGGCGGCCTCGACTTCGCCTTCATCGATTTCCTCTTCCTGAAGAGCCACTTCCGTAAGAACGGTGACTTTGGTAGCGGTAACCTCGACGATCCCCTGTCCGACGGCGAGATGGTGGGTCTCGTTGCTCTGGGTGACCCGCAATTCTCCGGGGTGGATGAGGGTCATGAGGGGCTCGTGTCCGGCGAGGATTCCCACTTCCCCCTCGACAGCAGGAAGAACAACGGAGTCGACCTCTTCTGAGTAGGCCTCACGCTCCGGAGTGATGATGTCGAGTTGGATGGGCATGATTTATTTGCTTTCCGCTGCGGTGGCAACGACTGTCTCGATCGATCCCTTCATGTAGAAATCGGTTTCCGCGCGTTCATCGTGCTTGCCGTCGAGAATTTCCTTGAACCCTTTGACAGTCTCATCGATGGAAACGTATTCCCCGGAAACCCCGGTGAAGACTTCGGCGACGTGGAAGGGCTGGGAGAGGAAGCGCTGGATTTTACGGGCGCGGTAAACGGTGAGCTTATCCTCGTCGGACAACTCATCCATGCCGAGGATGGCGATGATGTCCTGAAGATCTTTGTATTTCTGGAGCACGGTCTGGACGCCGCGCGCCACCTGGTAGTGTTCCTCCCCGACTACTTCGGGAGCGAGGGCGTTCGACACCGAAGCGAGCGGATCCACGGCGGGGTAAATGCCCAGCTCGGCAATTGAGCGCTCGAGCACGATGGTGGAGTCGAGGTGGGCAAAGGTGTTGGCCGGGGCCGGGTCGGTCAAGTCATCGGCAGGCACATAGACGGCCTGCACGGACGTGATCGAACCCTTTTTGGTCGAGGTGATCCGTTCCTGGAGTTCGCCCATTTCGGTGGCCAGGGTGGGCTGATATCCGACGGCCGAAGGGGATCGTCCGAGCAGCGCGGAGACCTCCGAGCCGGCCTGGGAGAAGCGGAAGATGTTATCGATGAATAGGAGCACGTCCTGGTTCTGCTCATCGCGGAAATATTCAGCCATGGCCAGACCGGTCAGGCCGACCCGCATCCGGGCTCCGGGGGGCTCGTTCATCTGTCCGTAGCAGAGGGCCACCTTGGACTTGGATATGTCTTCCAGGTTGATGACCCCGGCGTCCGACATCTCGACGTAGAGGTCGTTTCCTTCCCGTGAGCGTTCACCCACACCGGCGAAGACGGAAAAGCCGCCGTGAGCCTTGGCGATGTTGTTGATCAATTCGAGGATGACGACGGTCTTACCGACCCCGGCACCGCCGAAAGCACCGGCCTTGCCTCCTTTGGTGAAGGGGCAGATGAGGTCGATGACCTTGATCCCGGTTTCGAGAACGTTTTGCTTGGTATCCTGATCCGTGAGAGAGGGTGCGGGGCGGTGGATGGGGTAACGTTTCTCATGGGGCACGTCTCCGAGACCGTCCACCGGATCACCGGTGACGTTAAAGATCCGACCCAGGACTCCGTTTCCGACCGGGACGGAAATGGGGGCACCGGTATCCTGGACCTCCATGCCGCGCTTTAATCCATCCGTGGAAGTCATGGCCACCGCGCGCACACGTCCATCCCCGAGGTGCTGCTGGACCTCGAGGGTTACTTTGCGTAGTTCGCCATCTCCGGGAACCTGGATGACCAGAGCCTGGAAGATTTCCGGGATATTCTGGCTGTCGAATTCAACATCGACGACCGGGCCGATGACTTGGGCTATTTTTCCTGCATTACTCATATTGTTATTCCATGGCCAGCTGGGCGGCACTGATCTCGAGGATCTCGTTGGTGATGGCCGTCTGCCGGGCTTTGTTGTATTCCAAGGTTAGATCACCGATCAGGTTTTTCGCGTTTTCGGTGGCGTTTTTCATGGCCACCATCCGGGCACTGTGCTCGGACGCCTGGGCCTCGAGCAGCATGTGGTAAACCTGAAAGTGGACATATTTCGGGAAGAACTGGCCGATGACAGTCTCGGCATCGGGCTCATAAAGGTAATCGAGATCCGCGGTTGGATCTTTGGGCTCTTTCGGGCCGGATTCCCGGTCCTGCGAGCCAATGCCGACCTGCAGTTCCCCGAGTTCCTTAACCGGCAACACCTGGGCGGACTTCGGGTTCTGAACCAGCGTATTGACAAATTCCGTGTAAAGCACGTGAACCGAATCGATGTTCCCCTTTTCAAATTCTCCGATGAGGAATTTGGAGACGGTTTTCGACTGAAGGAAGCTAGGGCGCTCGCGGAGCGGGAAGTCGGCCAGCAGGTTGCGTCCGGTCTTGACGACAAAGCGTTTGGCCCGGCGGCCCACGGTGACGTAGGCGGCCTCCTTGGGCAGTTTGGCCAGATCACGGAAGAGATTGGTATTGAGGCCGCCGCAGAGCCCCTTGTCGGTGCTGACGATGAGGTAGCAGGGTTTGGTGGTATCGGGATCAGCATCATCCCAGAGCGGGTGCTTAATTTCCTCCGCCCGCTGACTGAGGGAGCGCATGACCCGGTTAAGACCATCGGCAAAGGGGCGGCTCTTCAAGGCCGACTCCTGGGCATGGCGCATCTTCGACGCCGCCACCATTTGCATCGCCTTGGTGATCTGCGCCGTATTCTTGACCGACTTGATACGCCGGCGGATGTCGCGGGTGCTGGGCATTATTTATTTAAGGATTTAAATTCATCGACCGAGCTTTTCAGGCCTTCGACGATTTCATCGCTGAGCGCCTGCTCGTTTTTGATCTGGTTCATGAGGGTGTCCTTACGGGTGGTCATGAATTCGATCAGTTTACTTTGGAATTCCTTGACCTCTCCGATGGCGACATCATCGAAGTAGCCATTCTGGACAGCCCACATGATGACCGTCTGGTCTTCGGGGGCGACCGGGTTGTATTGGGGTTGTTTGAAAATTTCCACGATCCGGGCACCGCGGTCGAGGCGCTGCTTGGTGGCGGCGTCGAGGTCGGAGGCGAACTGGGCGAAGGCCTGGAGTTCACGGTATTGGGCCAGTTCCAGTTTCACTTTTCCGGCCACTTTCTTAATCGCCTTGGTCTGGGCGGCGGAGCCAACCCGGGAGACGGAGATCCCGACGTTGATGGCCGGGCGGATTCCCTGATAAAAGAGATCGCTTTCCAGGAAGATCTGACCGTCAGTAATGGAAATGACGTTGGTGGGAATATAGGCGGAGACATCCCCGGCCTGGGTTTCAATGATCGGGAGTGCGGTCAGTGATCCGCCTCCGTGATCTTTATTTAAGCGGGCGGCGCGTTCGAGCAGGCGGGAATGGAGATAGAAAACATCACCGGGGTAGGCCTCACGTCCAGAGGGCCGCTTCAGGACCAGGGAAATCTGACGGTAGGCGGCGGCGTGCTTGGAGAGATCATCGTAAACGATGAGGGCATCCATGCCATTTTCCATGAAATATTCACCGATGGCCGCGCCAGAAAAAGGTGCCAGGTATTGGCTGGTGGCGGAATCGGAGGCGGTGGCGGCGACGATAATGCAATAGTCGAGAGCGCCATTTTCCTCGAGGGTGGCGACTATCCGGGCCAGGTTGGCGCGCTTCTGCCCCACCACCACGTAAATCGAGTAGAGCGGACGGAAGTCCGGATCATTGGATGCCAGGCCTTCCTTGTTCAACTTGGCCTGGTTGATGATGGTGTCGATGGCGATGGTGGTCTTGCCAGTGGAACGGTCGCCGATAATCAACTCCCGCTGGCCGCGCCCGATCGGGATCATGGCATCCACTCCCATGATTCCGGTCTGGACCGGCTGGTTGACCGATTCACGGGCAATGATGCCGGGGGCAATTTTCTCGACCGGGTTACTGGACTCGGCATTGATAGGGCCTTTGTCGTCAATCGGGTTGCCCAGAACATCCACGACGCGTCCGAGCAGGGCCTTACCGACCGGAACCTGAAGCAGCTTGCCGGTAGCCTTGACTTCATCGCCCTCCTTGATGCTGTCGTAATTCCCGAGGATGATGGCTCCCACTTCGGTCTCTTCCAAGTTCAGGGCCAGGCCGGTGGCTCCGTTGGAAAATTCGATCATCTCGTTGTAGGCGATCTCGGTCAGTCCCTCGATCTTGGCCACACCGTCGCTGATCTCGCGCACCGTTCCCACATTGGCCTTGTTGACATCTGTCTTCAGCCCCTGGATGGAGGCTTCAATTTCCTGCAATACATTACTCATAACCGTCGTTCTTTCTTAAGGGTTCAATTACTTAAATTGTTGTTGAAGCTGCCGGAGACGCCCGCGGATCGAGCCGTCCCAGACGGTGCTGCCCCGTTGAATACGCAGTCCACCGAGGAGGCTTGGATTTTCGGAAAATTCAAGCGTGGGCATGGTTCCGAATACATTACGCAGAGCCGCTTCCAGAGCATTTTTCTCATCGGCATCCAGTGCGGTGGCCGCTTCCACGCGGGTGGCGTGCCGGGCTTGCTCCAGCTCCAGGAGTTTCCTCAGTCGCGTCAAGATTCCCAGCGAATGGCGTGGCCGGTTCTCCTGGACATAGGCCAGAACAGCGCGAACCCGCGACTCATCGATGCCACCCTGCGGTTGGAGGCAGATGGCATAGAGCTTGCGTGCGGTCTGGCGTGCCTGTCGGGAAATTTTCATTTTTTTCTTTTTACTTTTTACTTTTTACCGGGCCAGTTGTTCCAAGGTTTCCGCCTGCAGGCGTTTGCGGTCTTCATCGGTCAGGGTTTTACCCACGACCCGGGCGGTGGTATCGACGACGAGGCGGCCCATTTCCGATTTCAACTCACTCAACATTTGCTGCCGGTCGCGCTCGGCGGCGGCTTCGGCTTTTTTCAGAACGGCCTCCGCCTGGGCGACCGCCTCCTGCACCTTTTTCGAGCCGAGGGCATCGGCACTGGCGCGGGCTTCT
>CAYTLD010000082.1:0-7650 GCA_964438585.1 uncultured Blastochloridaceae bacterium
AGCATTTATAAAGACATAGCGATTCTTATCCGTCCTGTCAAAGGCATGATGAAGCGGTCGCTTTTCTAATTTCGTGATCCTTTCCCGCTATGATGATCTGCATACCCCGCACGCGCCAAGCGTCATACCAGCGAGGAGCGCCTGGAAATTTCAAAAAAGTTCGCTACTTCCGAAGAAGCGTTCGATTTCTGCGGCGGCGGAGTCGTCCGAATCGGAGGCGTGCACGACGTTGACCATCTTGTCCTTTCCTAGATCCCCGCGGATGGTGCCCTTCTCCGCTTGGGTTGAATCGGTTGGGCCGAGCATGTCCCGGACACGATTGACGGCGTCATCACCTTCCAGAACCAGCCCGATGACCGGGGAGGATTGCATAAAGGTGACAATTTCGGGAAAAAACGGTTTGTCGGCGACGTGGGCATAGTGCTGGTGCAGGATATCGTCACTCAGGGTCAGCATTTTGCAGGCGCGTATTTTAAATCCGGCGGACTCGAATCGTCCGATAACTTCACCACAATGGCCACCGAGAACGCAGTCCGGCTTTAAGAGAATAAGTGTTTTTTGCATGGGTGAGAAAGCTAACAGCCCATCCTCATGCGTCTAGCCCGAATATTGAAGCGGGCCTAATTGGAGTCGGGGCGGGTGGGGCGCATGGCCTTGCGGAGGGTGCGGAGGTTTTCATCAGCCTGGCGCAGGAAGGGATCATCCGCACTGGTTCCGGGGTGGAGGGCCACCGCCACCTCGAGATGGCGACGCGCCTCATCGGCATAGCCGCGCTTCCAGAGGTGATAGGCCATGCACTGGTGGAAAAACCGACTCTTGGGGCGGGCTGTCAAGGCGGACTGGTAATGGAGGTAGGCTTCCTGTTCCCGGTTCATGGCATCGAGGATCAAAGCCTTCTTAACCAGCAGGGAATCATTCATGGGGCTGGCCTGCAAAGCCCGGTCGTAGAAGAGGAGCGACTGCCTACCGATCGATTCCAGTTGACGCAGGCGCTGCACCCGCGCTTCTCCGTTTTCTCCCGGAACCGGTTTGCGGTGGTGGGCGGCCCGGACGCGGAGGACATCCCCGTAGCGGATGAGGTAGTTCGAGGCCTGGGGATCGATGGAATAGCCGAGATTCCCCCGGGCAACAATGTCAGTGATCTCCTGATCGCGTAATTCTTTCGAGGGCACGTTTAAAACCTCGATCCCCCGGATCGTTCGGGCGGCCTTGTTTCCGCCATAGACCGCGATCCCGAGGGCGGCCAATGCCACCAGCCACCCGGGCAGGGATTTCAGCCACGAGCCCGGCTGAGTTTCCCGGTAGGTCCGGGAGGTGGACAGTCCGATGATAGAAAAAAAGGCGAGGGCGCAGGCCGGGAGGTGCAGATTGAAATCGACCATCTCATGGACAGCCATGGCTGCCAGTGCTGCCCAGCCCAGCCGCCGGGAGAGGACCAGCCGCTCGTTTTTGTCTGTCCGCCCCCGGAATAAAAACCAGATCACAGCCAGTAAAAACAAGAGGACGATGGTGAGGCCAATGATGCCGTAGTCGGATAAGGTGTTGAAATAATCATTATGGGTATAGACGGCGCGGTGCTGAACATCAAAGGGCAGGCGCAGGTGGTAATCGTCGAAGCTGGCCATTCCGGTGCCGAAGACCGGTGAATTTTTCCAGATCTGGATGGCGTCCAGTACTAGCTGAAAGCGGACGTTCTTTCCTTCCTCGAAGGCGTCCCACCGGGTCATGACAAAGTCATTGCGCAGGACCACGAGCAGGACACCGCTAGCCAGCAGGGCCACCAGCAGGGCCTTCCACCACCAGCGGACCTGAACGGTGCGGAAGGCGTAAATCGTCACCACGCCCATGCCCGCGCACCAGCCGAGGTAGCCTCCCCGTGAAATGGAGAGAAAAATGCCCACACTGGCAATACCGGCCAGGTAGAAGAGGACAATCCTCATCGGCCACGGGAAGCGGGAATAGGTGGCCAGGAAGATGGAGGTCAGTGCCCCGAGGATACAGAGGTTGGCAAAATGATTCGGGCAACCGAAAAGCCCGGAGACCCGCACCCCGTAGTCCGGACGTTCCAGCCCCCAGATCAGGGGGGTGGGATTCATGTAAGACAAAAGGGCATAACCGACGTTGATGACGGTGACCAGGACCAGGCCGAGGAGGAGGTAAATCATCCATTCCCGGGAATGAAGTAAATGACGCAATCCCAGAAACACTCCGCCATAGGTGAGTATCCAAAGCATTTCAAAGCGCGCTTCATAGCCGGCCGGTGTCCATTGATAGGAATAAAACGCGTAGGCGATAAAGAGGAGGACGGTCAGGTCGATGAAATCGATGGTCAGATGCTTCCGGAGCGCGGCCATGGCCAGACCGATGGCCAGCAGGCCCCAGAGCAGGGGAACCGCCCAGAAGGCGTAAACGGATACCGGTTCATAGTGCCCGCCCCAGTGCAGCCCGGTCAGAGACACCAGGCCGATGGTCAGGAGCAGAGTCAGGAGTGAAATGATGCGGGCCCAGAGGGGCACGGGGTGGCGCGGTTTCCGCTTGGATTCTGCCCCGTCCATTCAGGCCGATCAGTTGACAATCCGGCGGACGGTAATTTGCTTGACCCGGTCCGGCCCGCTGGGACTGCTGGTTTCGATTTCGGGGTCGTTCTTAAAATGATTGTGCACCAGCATCCGTTCAAACGAGTTCATCGGGGGCAGCAGCATTTCCTCCCCGCTCTCGCGGACGGCTTCGACGGATTCAAGAATACTGTGAAGAAATTCCTTCTGCAAAATTTTCCGGTGGTTGTTGACATCCACGATGATTTTCGGTTGATCGGATTCCTCACGGTGCATGACCCGGTTGAGCAGATACTGGAGTTCGTCCAGAATCTGGTTGTCTTCAGAAATCAGCCAGCCGGGCTCCTCGATGAGGATGTTCAGGGCGATCCCTTCACTGCGCTCCTCTTCCTGAACCACGGCATTCAATTCCAGGTGGGTCAGCATTAGTTCCAGTGTCTCTTTAGCGGTTAGATGCATGGTGCTCTTTTTATTTTTTTCCGGGCTTACCTAATCCGCCACCCATTTTTTTCCGGCGCGCTTTCTTAGCTTCCATATCTTTTTTCATGGCTTCGAGGGTGGGCGGATCATGCCTCAAGTTGTATCGCATCTGAACCATAGACAAAACATTCTGCATCGTCCAGTAAACCGACAGTGCTGACGCGTAATTGTAGCAAAAGAGCAGAAACATCAGGGGCATGAATTTCATCACCTTAAGCATCGGATTATCCATGCCGGTGGGTTGTGGTGCCATGGCCATGCTGAAATACATCGTCGTGGCCATGATCAGCGGCATCAGGTTGATGGGAAAATCCAGCCCCGGAATGACAAAGACGGTGTCCGGTTGGGAAAGGTCAGTGATCCAGAGGAATCCCTCATGCCGCAACTCCACCGCTCCTTGCAGCATATAGAAGAATCCGAGAAATATCGGAAATTGAATCAGGAGCGGCAGGCAGCCTCCCACCGGATTAACCCCGTAATCCTGGTAGATCTTGAGCATCTCCTTGTTCATCTTCTCCGGACTTTCCTTATGCTTTTCCTGGACCTCCTTCATGAGCGGGGCCACCGCCTGCATGCGCTTGGCACTGAGGTTGGCCTTGGTCTGCGGAATCCAGAGGATGCCCCGCAGGATGATGGTCAGGATGATGATCGCGATCCCGTAGTTATGAACCCCGCTTTCGATCTTAACCATTGCCCAGAGCATCGGCCCGCTGATCCAGCGCATCCAGCCGAACTCCAGAATCCGATCCTGCTCATGAGGAAAGGTTTTCAGGCGCTGATATTCCTTCGGCCCCATGTAGATATTAAATTGCTGCCGGAAGGAGGACTGGGGCTCGATACGGGATCCGGGAAGAGAAAGCGACGAACTCACCCCATCCGGCACCACCCCGCCTTTGGCTTCGCGCAGCTCGGGGAAGAGTTGCTTCCGGATGGCCACCTCGGTGGCCAGGGTTTCCTCGAAATCGACGATGATGGTAAAGAACTGAGTTTTGAGCGCGGTCCATTGAATGGTTTCGCCCTCCTTACTCTGAACTATCTGCTTGGCCGGGAACATGCCGAACATGGAAGGGGAGAAGGCGGTCAGTTTGCCTTCCTTATAGTTGCCGGAGTGTGTCAGCCAGGCTGCTCCGACGAAGCGGCGCTCGTCCTGGTTGCCGTAGATCGGGGAAATCGCGCCGATATCCATCCGGTAGGAGGGGATGACCTGCAGCTCGCTGCTCCGGTTGTAAATAATCTGCTCGACCTGAACCCGGTAGTCACTGAGCAGGCGGAAGTGGCGTTCCAGAACCAGGCCCGGGCCCAGCGGGCGGGTGAAGGTAATCTCGTCTCCATTGCCCGAGACTTGCTCAAAGCGCATGACCTCCCACGCCGGGTCGAGCCCCCGGATATTGAGCAGAGGCAGGGGAGCGGCACGGTTGAAGGTGACCGGAGCGGTTCCCTCGGCAAAGTGTTGCAGAAGCTGCGCCTGCAGGATAGACCCGCCCGTCTCACTGAGGATGAGCCGGAGGTGCTCATTTTCCAGGATGGCTTCTCTCGGAACTCCAGCATCCTCTTCGATACGAGGAGTATCCAGTGCCGGGGACATGAGGGGAGAGGCGGTCGGTGCTTGATCCTGTGGTGTCGGGCGAACAGGCGGAAGATCGCGGGGCGCGGGCTGAACCTGCTCCGGAGCGGTCGGCACCGGCTGCGGGGGCATAAAAAAGTCCAGAATATCGCGGTAGGTGAAC
Source organism: uncultured Blastochloridaceae bacterium (assembly GCA_964438585.1). Classification (GTDB taxonomy): domain Bacteria; phylum Verrucomicrobiota; class Verrucomicrobiia; order Methylacidiphilales; family JBCBYL01; genus JBCBYL01. The sequence goes on from CAYTLD010000082.1 coordinate 4,763, forward strand.
ATGAGCACCAGACACACGATGATGGCAATCCAACTGGTTCGATCCATAGTCGTATAGCTTCTAGGTCAAATCCGGGGAGCTAGCAATCACGGAGAACCTCCGCCTGGTGATAAATGGTATTCATTTCCGTATTAAAATCATCCTGTTCCCATCCCGCCGCCTGACGACGAACTATCCAAACGGAAATCAGACCTTCGAGCAGGCCGTCCTGCATCCGGCGATAGATTTCGCGCATCTGCCGGCGGATGCGATTGCGTTCCACCGCATTTCCAACTGCCTTGGGCACGATGAAAGCTATGCGACGCGGTGACTCCGGCAGGGTGAGATAGTTTAAAACCAGTCCCTTACCAGCCACCCTTCGCCCGCACTCCTTCACCTGGCGGAAGGCCTCGCGGCCACGCAATATCCGGGAGCGGGGGAGCTTAAGACTGGATGTGGCGGTCAAAGCGGCGCTCGATTCCTTTCGGAACGAGTCGTTTCCGCCCCTTGGCGCGACGGCGGGCCAGAGTCGCACGTCCATTTTTGGTGCGGGTTTTGGCCAGAAAGCCGTGTTGACGTTTCCGTGAGCGTCTGGATGGGTTAAAAGTCGGTTTCATATCAGCTTCTTTCTATAGGTAAGGAGCGGAAATGCTACCAACCTGATTGATGAAGTCAACCGTTTCCATTCGCGATTTTTGTCATTTGATCCAGTTCTTCAATCGTATTGTAAAAGTGAGGGGAAACCCGGAGAAAGACCTCGTCCTCCCGGTTCTGACGGAAGGATACGGCAATGTCCGCCGCTGCCAGGCTGGCGGCCAGGCCCTCGATCCGGTCGGCAGGCACCCGGAAGGAGGTCATGCCCGCCGCTGAATGCTCATCCCAGCACTTCGGATAGACATCCAGCCCTACCGATGCCATCCGCTCGATCAAGGCCTGGCGAAGCTCACGCAAACGCTGCGAAATGGCCTCGATACCCAGTGCCGCCATCAATTCCATCGACGCCTTCATGGCCAGGTTCCCCGGCAGGTTCAGAGATCCAGGCTCGTATCGACGGGCACCCGCGTAGTAATCAATTTTTTCCTGGGCGACGAATTCCGGGGAAAAAACATTCCAGGATCCCAATAAGGTGGGCCTTAATTCATCGAACCGCTTTTCTTTGACATAAAAGATGCCGGCCCCCATCGGACCGAGCAGCCACTTATGAGAATCCGCACTGAGAAAATCGACATGGGTCACATCGGTGGGAAAGGCACCGAGGGTTTGAATCGCATCCAGGCAGAAGCGGACATCCCGCTCCTGGAGGTTTTTGCCGATTTCCCCGATATCGATCCGGTAGCCGGTCAGGTAATGGGCGCTGGCCAGAGCCACCATCCGGGTGCGGGGGGTGAGCGCCTTTTCCACCAGGGGCCAGTCGATTTGTCCGGGGAATTCCGGCTCCAGGGCGACCGGGACGACCCCGCAGCGGTCGGCCAGGGCCGTCCAGGGATAGACATTGGAGGGATAATCTTCCGGGTAGTAAATGACTTCATCCCCCGGCTTCCAGGGAAACCCGTTTGCGACTAGGTTCAATCCCAGGGCGGTCGGCCCCAGGAGGGCGATTTCACCGGCTTGCGCGCCTATTAATCCTGCCGCCACCTCCCGCACCTCATCCATGCGGGCCATCATCCCGCCCGCCTCCTGATGCTGGTGGGTGGCATGCTCGCCAAAAGCATGCAAGGCCTTGACCGCCGGGCCGCTCAGCGGACTAACGCCCGCATGGCCAAAAAAGACCTGATGCCGGACAATCGGAAACAAATCCTCCCGCAGCGCCCGGTCCCGAATAATCGCTTCAATGGTTAGTTCTTTCATATTTTTTTGCGTTTAATTCTAATCTATTTCTAAGTTATGAAGGAAGGAGAGGCGGGCGCGCCAGGAGGCGGAGGTTCAGGTCACTATGGCGGGCTATCGGTTCGTAATCCGCATCGAAGGTGACCAGTTCCGATCCGTGGTTGGAAAAATACCTTTAGGGCTATAGGGGATTTTTACGGGTAAAATCCACCCACAGGCTGCTCTCAATCAATCTCGCCATAAATCGGTCAGCGTTTGAATGGTGTCCCGGTCTCGGGCTTTGGCTGCCTCATATCCTTCAATCTCGGCCGACCATTCGCCACGCAGGGATTTTTCGGAGATCACGGCCCGCTGCCGCACGCGCAAAACGTCTTCGAGAACTTTTCGAATGGCGGGACTCTTCTTTCGAATCCCAGTCATTTCGCAAATCTGCTCGAGGTCAGAATCAGGTAAATCCAAGGTAATTTTCATACTTTAAACCTAGTAAAACCTGTTTTGAAAGCAATCAAAACAGGGAAACTAAAAATTGAATGCTCTTACGCGTGTTCCACCCAGCACCAATGCCAGATCCTGTTGACCGGAGATCATAAACACTCCGGCCCGCTCTATGGACAGACCACTCAGGGCGTTGTCATTCACTCCCCCGCCAGCCTCGCCACAGAACTCAGTCATTGAACCAAGCCAGAAGGATGAGGTGAAAAACAATGGCTGAATCTATAAATAGCTTCCTTTTACTTTGTGACATAACCAATGCAGCAGATATTCTATTGCAGAATTTATGCTTTGCTGCATAGTTTACTATATGCAAGTCGCTGTCAAGGTTTCAGGTCGTGGCCTGGTATTGATTCCTGCCGAGATGCGGAAAGCGGCGGGGATCCGTCCGCATGAGAACCTTATCGCCGAAGCCACCGAAGGGGGCATTCTACTCCGCCCCGCCTTGACCTTGCCTATCGAAATGTACACACCCGAGCGGATAGCGGAGTTCGATACAGCGGAATCCGAATTGGCCGACGTTCTTACCAGACGAGGGTAAGCTCCGCTGATCCATGCGCATTTTTCTCGATGCCAATATCCTCTTTTCT
>CAYTLD010000082.1:7750-8837 GCA_964438585.1 uncultured Blastochloridaceae bacterium
CCGTGTTCACTTCCTCTTCCGTGGTCGTGCGTCCGAGCGATATCCGGATGGTTTCTAAAGCTTCCTTTCGCTTGCGTCCCATCGCCAGCAGGACATGGGAAGGTTCCACGGCACCGCTCGCGCAGGCGGAGCCGGTTGAAATCGCGATCCCCATTTGATCCAGTCGCAGGAGCAGTGCCTCCCCATCCACCCCGTCGATGGTCATGCTGGACGTGTTGAGCAGACGCGGTGCCTGCCCCCCATTGATAGTCACCCCTGTCACCCTCTCCCTCATTCTGAGTTCGAGGAGATCGCGCAGATTTTGAATCTCTCCGATTCCCTCCAAGAGCGCATTCCGGGCCAGCGCCGCTGCCGCCCCCATCCCGACGATCCCGGCCACATTCTCGGTTCCGCCGCGTCGCCCCTTTTCCTGTCCTCCCCCCGGCATCAAGGGCAGGAAGGGTGCCCGCCGTCTCAGGTAAAGTGCCCCCACGCCCTTGGGGCCATGAAATTTATGCGCGGAAAAGGCCGCTGAGTCCACCGGTATCCGGTTCAGATCGACTGGTAATTTACCCGCCACCTGGACCGCATCGATATGAAAAAATACCCCCCTCTCCCGGCAATGCCGACCTACCTCTTCGATCGGAAAAATGACTCCCGTTTCATTATTGGCCCACATCACCGTCACCAGGGCCGTATCCTCGCGGATCGCCTCCACTAGCGCATCGAGGTCCAGTTGGCCCTCCCGGTCCACCGGTACCCGCGTCACCGCGTAACCCTCCCGCTGAAATTGATCCACCACTTCACCAACCGCACTATGCTCAACCCCTGTCGTCACCAGATGCCGCTTTTCGGATACCGCCAGTGCCGAACGGATCGCCATCGTATTCGCTTCCGTGCCCCCGCTGGTCCAGATAATTTCCGAGATATCTGCGCCTAGAAATGCGGCCACCTCACCCCGCGCCGACTCCACCCCCTGACGGGCCAGCCGCCCACGTCGGTGAGCACTCGAGGCATTGCCGAAGTGCTCAGACAAATAAGGCACCATCGCCTCCACCACCTCCGGTGCCAGCGGCGTCGTCGCATTAAAATCCAGATAAATTTCCGA
>CAYTLD010000083.1:0-2527 GCA_964438585.1 uncultured Blastochloridaceae bacterium
CAGGAGGCCTCGATCCATGCCGTCACGGACGGGACCGACTACGTCCTCTTTCCCAGCTCCCAGGATCACAAGCGAATTGGCGAAGGGGACTCCGGTCCTAACACCGGCGGGATGGGTGCCTATGCCCCCGCCCCGGTTGTTACCGCCGACTGTCTGGCCGAAGTGGAGGAACTCGTATTCCAACCCCTGCTAAAAACTATGCGAAAGCGGGGAATGGATTATCGCGGCGTGCTTTACGGCGGGTTGATGCTGACGGCCAGCGGTCCCAAGGTGCTCGAGTTCAACTGTCGCTTCGGCGACCCCGAGACCCAGGTCCTCCTGCCTCTACTCGAGACTCCCCTGCTGGACGTCATCCTGGCTTCGATCGATGGGAAGATCGCTGACCTGAATTTCCGCACCCGACCACTCCACGCCATGACCGTGGTCCTGGCCGCGCCTGGTTACCCGGAGCAGCCGGAAACCGGAGGCCTCATATCCGGACTCGACAGCCCCGCTGGAAATAACCAGATCCTCTTCCACGCTGGCACCCGTCTCCATGAAGGCCAGGTCGTCACCTCCGGCGGGCGCGTGCTGGCCGCGACCGGGACCGGAGCATCTCTGGAAGCAGCTCGGGATGCCGCCTATGACCGGGTCGGGACCGTCCGGTTTGACCGCATGCAATTCCGCCGCGACATCGGACACCGCGCCCTGCCCGCTTTTAATTCTTCCTCTACATCCTCCGCCACCCCTTTTTCCCCTGACTCCCATGCCTGAGCGCCCCGTAAGCCGATACACCGCCGTGGTGTTACCCGATAAACGGGCGAGGTTCGCACGCGTTTTCCTGATTACCATCGCCATCACCCTTACTTTCATTACCGGCTGGGCCAGCGGGATCTACACCTGGAGTGAATGGGGTAGCCGTTCCGCCCCGTCCGATGAATCGGGCCGGCCCCAACCGCCCAGTGCCGACACCGTTCCCTTGCAGGATCTTCCTCCGCTACCAAGCCGTTATACGGAACGGACGATGCCGGAAGCCGGTGAGTATGAAGAAATCCTGCAACTCCTGCGCAGTAAGATTCTCGAAACCCCGTTCCTCTTCGAGGATCGGCAGGAGCCCGGCGCCCTCGAACGCCTCTTTAAAAATAATACTTATAAATTACGCTTGAGCAGCCAGGCGGAATTAGTTCCGCCCGCCTCCTTCCGCCCGTTGGTGGCCACCATCCGCGATCAGGTCGCTTACTGGCGGCCGGTGCGATTTGATCAAACCAGCCGCCAGCGATTTATCGAGCAATGGTCGATCTGGCGCAGTGTCCCGGTCCGGGGGCTGGTCATTGACCTCCGCTATTTCCGGGACGGGAATAATTACGAGGGTGCCGCCGCCCTGGCTAGCCTCTTCACCCCGCCGGGCCAGCCGCTCTTCAGCCTCGAAGGCATGAATTTTCCCCAACAAATTTTCAGCAGTGAATGGCAACCCCTCGAATTGACCCGGAGCCTGCCCGTCGTCGTGCTCGTCAATCGCGGCACCCGCGGTGCGGCTGAAGCGGTAGCCTACCTGTTAAAGAAGCAGGCAGGTGCTCTCGTCATCGGTGAAGTGACCGCCGGCGAAGCTGGGATCTACACAGAAACCCAACTCAAAAGCGGGCGCTTCCTCCGGATGGCCACCGGACGGCTGACCATGTCGGACGGGTCCGTCCTCCTCGGCGTTCCCCTCCGGCCTGATCTGCCGGTCCCCGTCGATGCCCGGGAGGAACTCCAGATCTTTCTCACCGCGCAGACCCGCAGCGTCCAGGATGTCCTCCAGGTTCCGGACATCCCGAAACGAAGGGCTGATGAAGAACTCAATCCCGACCCCCATCTCGATGACGCGGATATCATAATTCCCCAAGTCGATGAACGACTCATGATCGCCACCGAAGTGGTGCAATCCATCGCCGTCCAACCCGAAGCTGACCGCCGCACCGCCCGACGCTAACCGCCATCCAAAAATATGAAACGCCTCTATCTTATCCGTCACGCCAAATCGAGCTGGGATCATCCCGGCATGTCGGATTTTGACCGTCCTCTCAATCAGCGTGGGGAAGGGGATCTGCCCGCCGCTGCGGAACGCCTCCGGGAGAGGCATTTTCAACCGGGACACCTGGTCACCAGCACTGCCGTCCGCGCCCGCAGCACCGCCACTGGATTGATCCGGGACTGCGGCCTCCCCCTCAGTTTGATCCGGGAGGAGCAGGATCTTTACCTGGCCGATATCGACACCTGGCTCCGTATCATCCGCCAGGGGCCGGATGCCCATGGGGAAATCGCGGGCTGCGGTCACAATCCCGGAATCACCACCCTGGTCGAAATCCTCAGTGACGAGTCCATCGGCAACCTCCCGACCTGCGGCATCGCCTGCATCGAATTTGATCTCACCTCATGGAAAGACGTGGCCCCTGGTCAGGGACGGCTGGCCTGGCTCGATTTTCCAAAAAATCACTCATAACCGAAACTTTCCGAAACAGAACGGGTTTATAATGTTTATGAATATGTCAAATTGGCTTTCATCTGC
>CAYTLD010000083.1:2627-8802 GCA_964438585.1 uncultured Blastochloridaceae bacterium
GTAAAAATTTTGATTTTGCATTATCGAATCGCCAGATTGTGTTTATATTAATCACTCATGAACGCGGATGCCGTTAAGACAATCACCCTGCTCGTGGTCGGGATTTTGATCGGCCTGGCCATCAGCACCTTCTTCTCAAACAATCCGGAGACCGAAGACAGCGGCCAGGGCGAAAAGTTCAGCAGCTTGCGCCTCCAGCGTGACAATGAGTCACTCCGACGTTACGTCGAGCAACTGGAAGGTCAAGTCGCTTCACTGGAAAATGTTGATGCCGCTCAGTTAGCTCCAGCCGAAACTCCTGAGGAAGCACCCGCAGAGGTGGCTGCACAATACGCGGAAAACCCCGCTCAACTGGGTTCCTTCGTCGGGTCTCTGCGTAAGCAATGGGACGAGTTCCGGGAGCGCTACAGTGAGGGACGCCCCTCCCCCGATGATCCGGGCTATGTCGAATTTTTGGCCAGTTATCAGCAAATGGTTTCCGATGCGGCTGTCCTGGGCGTCCAAGTGACCACCATGCCGACTTACGAGCCCGGTGAATTCGCCGCCTTTCACAGCGAATTTGCCACCTCCTACCTGGGCCTGCATCCCTTGACCAAAGAGAAGATTCAGCCAGTCGTTGCCGATCTGGTCAATCAACTCAATTCCCATGATCTCGGAAGAGACAGCTTTCCCGAAGACCGCTCGAAAATGCGCGAGTGGATTCGAAACCGGAACCGATTCGAGCGCGAGGCCACCAAGCTGGTCGCTCAATCTCTGCCCACTGAAGACCAACAGCGCTACATCGACGCTTTTGACGATGATATTTTCGAATCCGGCATCAGCGACATGATGCGAGAAATGAGGCGCTTCGCCCGTTCCAGGTAGCTCACCCTCAGACAGACTGGTAAACACTGCCGGTTTCCACCAGCGCCGGTGCGCTTTGCCATTCCTCCTGACCAGCACCGAGAAGGTTGCCCTGCCCCATGGGGGCACCCGCATCCGCGAGGTAGAAGGTCGATGACATTTTATGCGGCATCAGGATCATAGCCAGGGCGTCCTTCCAGCTTCCGTTCACGTAATAGGGGTGGCCGATAAAGGTGCCGTGCTCGTTGAACTCGCCATAAAACCAGATGTAATTATCCGTTCCGTCGGCAAAGCCCCCATATTGGGCTACGACCAGCGAGCGCTTTTGGCCCGGACTATCTTCAAATTGACAAGCCAATTCACCGCCCTCGATCAACTCCCAACGCAAATCCCAGTAGTCCGTGCCACCGTCCTCCCACTGCTTGCCGTATTTCCGCACCACCGCCACCAGGGTCAGGGCAAGTTCATTCCATTCTTCATCCGACCAGACCGCCGGCTGCATGACATCGCGAGCCCGCTGGAACCGGATCCGCCACTCGGAGAAGGTCCTCTTTAATTCAACTAATGACATAGTAATAACCGTCGTATTTTTAAACTGATCGGGTCAGCGCCGTATCCGCGCGGTAATGGAACTGAGCCGCGCGATTTCCACTTCCTGCTCTGCATTCTGCTTCCGTGCCCGGTAGAGCGCATTGGCCAGTTGCTTGTTCTTGGTCTGGATTTCCGCCAACACCTCGGTGGTCTCACTCCGGTATTTCTCAAACGACGATGATGTCTCCAGCAGGCGTAGATTGGTCTGCTCAATATTCCGGGCCAGCTCTGTGTCGCGCTGAATCAGATCGGTTTCCATCTCATAGAGCCGCGTCTTGGTATTCTGTTCCAGAATCGCCACCGTAGCACTCTGATCCTGCAACTGCTGATAAAGCACGTAGCCTCCCAGCCCCGCCAGTCCGGCCACTACCAGAATCCCGCTGATCATCGTCAGCGCCGCTCCACTGAGCAGGGTGTTGAAGGTTCGTTGCTCCCGGACTTGTCTCTGGACGCTGCGGCTGGCGTCGATCCGTTGGTTCGCGGCGGCGCGGGGCCGTATATTGGCTTCAGTTGGCATCGGTTCTTTCTCCTTGGCTGGTTGTTCAGGCTCCGGTGCGGGGGCCGCAGCTTTATCAGCCACCGGTTCCCGCTTCTCCTTGCCCGGGTTCAATTGATCTTCAATTTCAAATTCAAATTCCATCGTCCGGCGACGACGCTTGGCCGGCTTCCGCCGCTTGCCGCCCCCCTGGTCCATTATTCCAATCATCGGTCTGTTTCTCCTGGTTAATTTTTCTGTTGCCATTTTTAGCAGATAATCAGATAATCTGACAATCATATTTTTAAGATTTTTTTATGAAACCTGCCAGACCTGTTTCCATAACTGAAGCGGCCCGGAATCTCTCGGAGTTTGTCAACCGGGTGGCCTACCGTGGGGAGCGCTATTTTCTCGTCCGCGGCAAGCGGCAGGTGGCCGAGTTGCGCCCGGTCCCCCAGCCCGTAACCCGATCCGACTGGCCCGCCCTGCTACGGGCCTGCCCCGGTTTGGATACCCGGGAGGCGAATGCCTATCTGGCGGATATCCGGAAGCAGGCACCACCTTCGCAGGGCCGTCGCCGATCATGAGTGTGCTTGTCGATGCCGCAGCCCTCCTGATGATGGCGGGGGATGATAGTCCGGTTCCCGCCTGGGCCAGTCAGTCACCGGAAGAGGAAATCTATTTCTCGATCGTCTCTGCGGACGAACTCTTGCGCGGTGCGGAAGGTGCCGGAGACAAGGCTCGGAACCGTCGGCTGGCCTTCATCGAAGCCCTCCTCTCGCAGCTCTCCGTGCTCCCGGTCGATGAATCGATCCTGCGGGTCCATGCGCGCCTGGCCACCGGGAAAGGAGGTCGGGAGGCGGGCTCTACCTCCTGGGTAGCCGCCACCGCTCTGGCGCACGGATGCCGCATCCTCACTCCGCGCCCCGAACCCTATGAACTCTACCCCGGCGTAAAAATCGAACGCTGGCCACCCGAATAGTCCCCCAGTTAGCCCCTCAAACAACCGCCTAATTAGCAACCCGAGTAATCGCCCGAATAGCCGCCATGTGCCGTGCCTCACCCAGACCCCTGTCACTCCCGCCCTCATCTTGAATGTCATACGTATGACATTCAAGATGAGGGGGCGGAAGGTTACACGGGTTTGGTGTTCTTTTTCTGTGGAGAGTATTACCGCAGGGAGGCGTCGGCTACGATGGCGTCAGCAAGGTCGTTGAATATGAGGTGATGGATCGGGTAGAGCAGATACCAGTAGAGGAACCCGAATATCCCTTTGGGCTGAAAGATGGCGGTCTGAATCAAGCGTGTCTTTCCGTTCTCCTCCTCATGAACCTCCCATTGCAGCCAGGCACGACCCGGGACCTTCATTTCCGCGCGGAATCGGAGAAATTTATCGTGCTCGAGAGCCTCGACCCGCCAGAAGTCCAACGACTCCCCGCGATAAAGCTGGGTGGGATGGCGGCGGCCGCGGCGCAGACCCGGCCCTCCGACCAGTTGATCAACGAACCCGCGCATGCTCCAGGCCCACTCCCAGACCAGCCAGCCTTTCTCCCCGCCTAGCGAGCAAACCGTGCGGAAGAGTTCCGGGCCGGCCACCGGGGTCTGCCGGACGATGCGCTCGCGAATTAAGCCCTCCCGGTCGACCAGCTCATCGGTGGGCTCTTGGAGTGATCCACTCCAGCGGGTTTCCACCAGTCCTTCCCGGATTTTATTGAGCGTGCGCCGCACAGCGGTTTGATAATCGGCCGGTTGAATGTCGGGAAAGTGCTCCTGGGCTTTCTTAAGATCCGCTACCAGTGGATGAAGAATCCCCTCGATTAAAGGGGTTGCCAGATTACTGTTAATAGGCGTAACAAGTCCAACCCAGCGGGCGGAGAGTTTAGGCGTCAGGATCGGCACCGGCAGGATGAGGCGGCGATAGCCACGGGTGATGGCGTAGGTTTCCATCATCGCCTTGAAAGTCACCACATCCGCTCCAATGTCCACGACGCCCGGTGCCGGCTTATCCAGAGCAGCGGTCAGGTAGGCCAGGACATCCCGGATTCCAATCGGCTGAACCTCGTTCAAAATCCAGCGCGGTGCGATCATGACCGGGAGCCGATCGGTCAGATAGCGCACCATTTCAAAAGAAGCCGACCCCGAACCGATGATCGGACCGGCACGGAATTCTGTCGTCGGTATGGATTGGCGGAGTTTCTGACCCACCGCCGCACGGCTGGCCAGATGGGTAGAGGCTTCACTTCCGTCACCGGTGGCTGGCATTAATCCCCCCAGGTAAATGACATGGGAAACTCCGGCACAAGCGGAGGTAAAATGATCAACCGCCTTCCGGTCGCAGGCTTCGAAGTCCTTCCGGCGCGCCATCGAGTGCACCAGGTAATAGGCCGTCTCGATTCCTTCACCTAGTCCCTTAAGCGATTCGGGATCGAGCAGATCGCCTTCATGGACTTCCACCGCGTCTTCCCAGGAACGCCCGGCTATCCGCCCGGCATCCCTCACCAGGATCCGGATCTGGTGCCCTTGCTCCAGCAGGAGGGGAATCAGACGGCCCCCGATATAGCCGGTGGCTCCGGTAATTAGAACTTTCATGCTATAATGCTACTATGAAAAGAGTTTAGTGTCTCTTTATTCCCTTAGTGATGGAATAATTAACGTTTTTATGAATCCTATGACCGTGAACCGTTTTGAGCAGCGCCTTGGTGAGGAAGGTATCACCCTCCGGAGAAACCGAACTGAAATCCTTCAGATCAATACTGGAAAACTCTGTAATCTGACTTGTGTCCATTGCCACGTCAATGCGGGTCCGAAGCGCAAGGAAATCATCACTCGCGAGACCCTCGACCGCGTCCTCGACTGGTATGCCACCACCGACATTCCCACCGTGGATCTCACCGGAGGCACCCCGGAAATGATCCCTGACTTCCGCCACCTCATCGAGCGCCTCCGCTCCATGCCCCACAACCGGGAAATCCTGGACCGCCTGAACGCCACCATCCTCCTTGAGCCAGGCTACGAGTGGGCCGCCCCCTTTCTGGCCCGCCACCAGGTCACTCTCATCGCATCTATGCCCTGCTACACCCCCGACAATGTCAATGAGCAGCGTGGGGACGGAGTCTTTGAGAAATCGATCGAAGCCTTCCAATTGCTCAACGGGCTCGGCTACGGGCGCGACCCTGACCTCCCCCTCAATTTTGTTTACAATCCCAATGGCGATTTTCTCCCCGGCGACCAGCAGGAACTCGAGGCTGACTACAAACGGGAAATGAAAAAGCACTTCGATATCGACTTCAACCAGCTCTACACCATAACCAACATGCCCATCGCCCGCTATGCGTCCTGGCTCAAGCGCAACGGCAAGCTGGCCGCCTACATGGATCTTCTCATCGAGTCCTTCAACCCCGCTTCCGTCGCCGGACTGATGTGTCGGAACACCGTCAGTGTCGGCTGGCAGGGGGAAGTCTATGACTGCGATTTCAACCAGCAACTGGGCCTGCAATGGACCAACGGAAAGCCGAAATCTCTCTGGGACATCGATCCCGCCTCCCTCGCCGGACGCGAGATCCTGACTGGCGACCACTGCTTTGGCTGCACCGCCGGGGCCGGCAGCTCCTGCACCGGCGCCATCGCCCCCGACGCAGTAGAAGTCAACACACACGCCCTAACCCATTGATCTGCCTGTTCAGAAGCGATATAGGTTAGCCGGCGGGTGGGGCACTGCTTCCATGCAAGCCGGGAGTTGCAGATGGTTAGCGGCTTGTCTAGAGACTGCGCCCTACCTTTTATTCCCGCCAAGAGACAGTCTGAATAGAAAACGCTCTAATCAATTAATCTCAGAGTCCCGCTGGTGAGGATTTTGGCCCTCAGACCTCCGCGGCCAGCCAGCCACGTTTCTGCGGCATCATTGCGGAAGGCGTTGTTCATCCAGTAACAGGGACGACATTCCTCCGTGCCCTGGAAGCGGATTCCCTGAATCTCGAACTCCTGCCCGATCAGGGCATCGAGGTCGAGTCCCTCCGTGATGACGTTCCGGCGTGTTGCTGACGGATCGCGTTCTTCAGAAGAAAATCCAAGGTGGCTCCACAGTTCTTCTAGCACCTCGCTGGAGAAGAAGGTGATCTGGCCTTTGTAGTCGGGTTTGTAATCGAAAAACCGGTCTCCGACCAGCCCGCGGCCCGCCTGGCAATCGACTGACTCAACTGCAATCATCGGGTGCTGGTCCGGCTCTTTCCCATGGTGGCCGTAATAATTGTGGCCGGGTGATATGTA
>CAYTLD010000084.1:0-8793 GCA_964438585.1 uncultured Blastochloridaceae bacterium
GCCTTCGCTTAGCTTCGGCGCGACTGGCCGTCGCTTCCTGTAACGGGCGGAGGATGCGGAGATCCTCCCTCCACGTGGGAGGAAGCAAGATCCTTCTGACCTAATCCGAAAGCTTCTTTTCCAGGGCCTGGAGGCGTTTGTAGAGTTCGGGGAGGCGCTGGGTGAGGGCTTCGATTTTCATGGAATCGCGCATGGGCTTGGCGGGTCCTCCCCGGTAAACACCGGGCTCAGTGATGTCTTTGGTGACGGCGGTCCAGGCGGTGATGGTGACTTGATCGCCAATCTTGACATGGCCCACCGTAGCGGACTGTCCCCCCATGACGACATAGGCGCCGAGGTGAGAGCTGCCTGATATGCCATTCTGGGCCACGATGATGGCGTGGGGGCCGATGTGAACGTTGTGGGCGATCTGAACGAGGTTATCTATCTTGGTTCCTTCCTTGATCCAGGTTTTGTCGAAGCGTCCCCGGTCGATGGTGGTGCCGGCACCGATTTCGACATCATCGTCAATCTGGACGTAGCCTACTTGGGGGATTTTCTGGTGTTTCCCATCTTTTAATTCGTAGCCAAAGCCATCTGAGCCGATGACACAACCGCTGTAGAGGGTGACGCGGGAGCCGATCCGGCTCCGGCGCAGGATGGTGACATTAGGATGGAGGTGGCAATCGGCCCCGATCTGCACATCCGCACCGATGGAGGTTCCAGCTTCAATGATGGTTCCAGCCCCGATGGAGGTGCCGGCTTCAATGGTCACGTGGGGGCCGATGTGAACGCCTTCTCCGATGCTGACTTCTGCAGCGATGACAGCGGAAGGATGAAGCCCGGATTGTTTTTCCGGTTCAGGAGGAATCATGCGGGCGACCACGATGGCGAACGCGTCCGATGGATTATCAACCCGGATCAGACTACCGGTAGAGGGCTCCTGATAGTCAGGCGGGACAAGAATAGCTCCGGCTCCGGAGGCCCGAGCCGCCTTTAAGTAACGGCTGTTCCCGAGAAAAGAAATGTGCTCCGGCCCGGACGAGTCGAGATCACAGGGACCGAAAATGTTCCGTTCGGTAGAGCCTTCAACCCGGCCATTGACCCATTCGGCGATTTCTGCAACGGAGTAGGATTGGTCCACACGCATGACACACTGAGCATGGACGCCCAGTCACACCTCTCTGATTATTCTTCCTTGGGCTTCTGGCTGTTGAGTCGCTGAACGATTTCGCTGGTCAGATCGGTCAGATTTTCCGAGAAGAGGATGGTCGAAGTTCCGTTCATGGTGACCCCGGACTTATCGAGAACCAGGTCGTATTTTCCGGAACAGAAGGTTTTTACCACCTCATTGATTTCATCGATGATGGTTTTACGCATCCGACCGGACTGGTCTTGAAGGAGCTTGGCGGTAGTCTGTTCGAAATTTTTCAATTCCTGCTCTCGCTGACGGGCTTCATTGAACTTCTCCTCATACTTAAGCTGCTTTTCTTTCTTGGCATCCGCACTGAGGCTGGGGTCATTGAGTGCGTCCCGCAGGCTTTTGATTTGATCGACAAGGCTCCGGTAGTCTTCGAGGCGACTGTCGCGCTCATTCTTGAAGCCTTCCATTTGCGTTTTGAGGCGGGCATCTGCTTCCTTGGTTTTGCTGTAATCTTCAAAAACCTTTTGCAAATCGATGATGGCGACTTTGAGGTCTGCCGCTTGAGCCTGCATGCTGGAAAAAGCAGTGGCGGCACAGATAATGGTCAATATGTGTTTGGTCATGGGTACGGTGTAACGTCTGGATTTAAGAGGGCAACCCTAAAATTGATATCCGACATCAAAGTGGAACTCGACATCGATTTCCTCTACGGCTTTATCGTTTTCGACAATCGGGAACCCGAGATCAAAACGGAGGGGGCCGATGGGCAGGTCGAGCCGGAGTCCGACCCCGGCACCGACCCCGAGGGTATCGACGGAGTAGTCAAAGGCGTCTGCGTCGTTCAAACCGGCATCCGCGAAGACAGCTCCGCGTACGTTGTCGATGATGGGATAGGTAACTTCAGCATTGGCATAGGCCATGGTCTGGCCGCCGGATTCCTCTCCGCCCTGCACGGGGCCGATGTCACGGAATCCAAAGCCGCGCACGGAGCGTGATCCTCCGATGAAGAAGCGGTCAAAGAGGGGGACCTCCTTACCATCATAGCCATCGGTAATCCCGGTGACAGCGCGCAGGCTGAAAATCATATCCCAGGGGAGCTGCCACCACTTGCCCGCCTCGACCTGGGCTTTCCAAATCTGGGTATCTCCGAGGAGGGGACCGCCAGCTCCTTCCAGGGTGATGAGCAGCTTTTCGCCGCTCCGGGTCAGGAACAGGCTGTCGCGGGAGTCGAATTGCAGAGTGCCGACCACTGAACTCTTGGTACGTCCACCGGCTTCATTCTGGAAAAATTGGGGGAGGCTGGGATCGACGTCGAGGATTTCGATATTCTCAAACTGGTAGCGCAGGCCGACGCTCCAGAACTGGTTGAGAGCCTTTCCGACACGCAGGGCACCGCCGTAGCGGCGCTGGTCGTAGGAACTGCTGAGGAATTCGGCGTTGTTATAGAAGAGATCAAAGCCGAAGGAGACCTGGCGGTCGAGGAACCAGGGCTCTGTCCAACTGATGAGGAAATCCTGTCGGCTCAAGCCGTATTGGACACGCATGCGGAATTTCTGTCCTCCGCCCCGGAAGCTGGGCCAATTGCCAATGTCGAAGTTCCCCTGGGAAATTTCCGCAAACCCAAGGAGGCTGTCCACGGTGCTGAATCCGGCTCCGAAAGTGATGGATCCGGTGCGCTTTTCCTCGACAGAGACAAGCAGATCTTTGCGGTTGGCCACGTTGGTATCGATTGGGGAGGTATCAACTTTTTCAAAGTAGCCGAGGTTTTCCAGGCGTTTCTTACTGGCTTTGACCCGGACAGTATCATAAACGTCACCGGGATCGAGGGCCAGCTCGCGGCGCAGCACTTTATCCTTGGTGCTGTTGTTTCCCTGAATGACGATTTTCTGGATGAAGGCCTGCTCGCCCTCGTTGATGCGGAAGAGAATGTCCATCTGGCCGGTTTCGATATTCGGCTGCCGTTCGGGAACCGCCCGGGCATCGACGTAGCCGCGCTCACCATAGAGGTCGCCGAGGGTCTCGACACTGGTCTGTAATCCCATCGGGGAAAAAATGCCGCCCTCGGAAAGGCAGCCCTCGGTATTGACCAGGCGGCTGAGGATCTCCTCCCGGGTAAAGAGGTTATTATTTTCAAAAGCCATACTGCCGACGCGATATTGAATGCCCTCGAAAATCGTGATCGTGATATCCATGATGTCTTCTTCTGGACGCTCGGTGCGGATGTCTTCAACGGCAAAATCGATGTAGCCGCTCTTGTAATAGAAATCCCGGAGCTTCTTCAAATCCTCATCGAACCATTCCTGCTTGTAGATGCCGGATTTATTGATGAAGGAGAGCCAGTTTTTCTTGCGAGTCTTGAACAAGCCGCGCAGTTCTTTTTCCTCGAAGACGGTATTGCCCTCAAAGTTGACATAGCGGACGTAGGATTTCCCGCCCTCATTGATCGCGATCGTGACCACGGCCCGCCCGACCTGCTCATTGATATCAAATTTATATTCCACGGTAGCATCCGGGAATCCCTTCTCATGGTAGTAGACCCGGATATTGCGGGCGTCCTCCGCGATTTGCTGTTCGCTCAGTGGTTCGCCAGCTTTGCTCTCCATTTCCTTGCGGACGCGTTTTTCGCTGATGCGCTCGGTGCCGCTGATCACGATTTGTTTGACGATTGGTTTTGGCTGGACGATGACCACCACTTTGACCCCGTCGCCGAGAGGCTCGTCAAAAATACGCAGGTTGACGAACTGGCCGGTGGCATAGAGGTTGCGCACGTCTTCCTGGATGGCGGCGGCTGAATACGGTTGGCCGACGGTGGTTCTCATATTGGAGAGGATGAGACTCCGGTCCACGGAGGTGGCCCCGGCAAATTCGATTTCGATATCTTTAACGATTGGGCCGCGGGCGGCACTTTCATCAGAAAAGGCCGGAGGCTGGATCAGGACGCGATCCCCCTCATCCGCAGCTTCCTGAGAATGGGCGGGGCATGCCAGAGCGATGGCAGCCAGTAGCAGGCCGCCTAAAGTGAAGTGTTGTAGTAACTTACGCATATGGTATCGCCACGCTTAGATATTAGCATCAATCATATATTATCCGTTCAGACTTTTTAAAGTATATAGCGTTAAAAAGTATTTCCGTAGAATTTGTACGCATCGGGATGTAACGTCAAGCCTCTATTACAGGGCTTACGGATATTAATCAATTACAGCGGATGTGGGCTAATCGGAATCGGATTCCGGAGTTTTTGCTTCCAGAACTACCTTCAGGTGGGCTTCGACACCCATCGGGAGATTCACATTCACCGTGTATTCTCCGGCTTCCTTGAGCGGCTTGTCCAGATTGATCTTGTGGCGATCCACCTGAATCGAGAGGCTTTCCAGTCGCTCGGCGATGTTAGCGGAGGTGATGGAGCCAAAGGCCTTGCCGGTTTCGGCGTTGACCTGAAGCTGGAAGGTCAGGGTGGCAGCGGAGAGGGCGGTGGCGGTGGCTTGCGCTTCATTGAGCACCGCTGCCTCGCGTTCGGCCCGTTTCGCCTTCAGGGCTTCGACTTGGCGTTTGCCAGTGCTGGTGGCCGGAAGGGCCATGTTGTTGGGGATAAGGTAGTTGCGCGCGTAGCCGGGCTTAACTTTAACAATATCAGCTTCAGCGCCCAGTCCGGGGACTTCTTGTTGCAGGATTACTTCGATAGACATAATGGTTTACTTGGGTTGAGGTTAAAAGGGAATATCATCTTCTGGCAGCGGGTCGTCGGCATAATCTTCCTGCCCACGCTGGTAGTCCCGGGAGGTTTCCTGGCGTGGGCCGGAGTCGGCATCGCTCTGGTCACGTGAGCTGCTGCGTGAGCCGCCACCGCTGGAACCAGCGGATCCACCACCGCCACCGCCGCCGAGGAATTGTACCCTATCAGCACGGACGCGCAGACGGCTACGCTTCTCGCCCTGCTGGGTTTCCCACTGATCGAGCTGGAGGCGTCCTTCGACAAAAATCTGTCGTCCCTTGGATAGGTAATCTTTGCAGGTTTCAGCCTGCCGTCCCCAGACAACGATATCGACATAGCAGACTTCCTCTTTATCGGTACCGTCCTGAGTGCGGTAACTCATGTTGATGGCCATGGAGAGATCTCCCACCGCCGTGCCCTTGGGGGTGTGGCGGACTTCGGGATCCCGGGTCAGGTTTCCGATCAGCATTACTTTATTAAATGAAGCCATGGCTTAGGAGGCGGGGGTTTCAGCAGGAGCAGGAGCTGCGGAGGGAGCGTTTTCTTTTCCGGTCAGGTAGAACTGGCGGTAGATGCGGTCATCGAGGATAAATTTGTTTTCCAGCTCGGAAATTTTCCCGGAATCGAGTTCAAAGGAGGTGCCGAGGTAGTATCCGGAGTCGAGCTTACCGGCGACGCGCTCGAAGGATTTGTTGCCGATTCGCTGGTTTCCGGTGACGGAGCCGCCGAGGCTTTCGATGGCTTGTTTGATGAAGTCGGCGACTTCATCCACGCCTTGCTCTTTTCCCTGGATGTTGAGGATATAGGTTGCTTCGTAGTTTTTTTTCATAAGACAGGTTGGTTGGTGAATTCAGCGGCGGGTTCAAACCCGGATTCGAGGTAGAGCCGGATTCCGCGCACGGCACGGGGAAGCATAGCCTCGATCAGGAGCCGCTCATGGGGTTGGAAGGGGGCCAGGACAAAATCGGTGAGGGTGCCGGGATCCGGGGTTCCAACCCCGCCGCGCAGCCGCGCATACTGATCAGTTCCCAGGTGCTGTTCGATTGAGCGGAGTCCGTTATGGCCTCCGGGGGAGCCAGCGGGGCGAAGTCGGAGCTGGCCGACGGGCAGATGGATGTCATCCACCACGATCAGGATGTCCTCCGCAGCCTGCTTCAGCCACTGTAAACATTTTCCGACGATTTCACCTGAGCGATTCATATAAGAGAGGGGTTTGATCAGGCGTGTTCCGTCGCGAAGGCGGGTTTCACTGGCGTTGGCGAAACGGCAATTGCTCCAGGAGCAACTTTCCGTGGCCGCGAGGGCGTCCAGCACTTCGAATCCGATATTATGCCTGGTCAGATGGTATTGGGGGCCGGGGTTGCCCAAGCCAAATATAATGGGGGCTGCTTCCGGCAATGCGTTCTCCCTTCCGGGTTAGTCGTTGGTGGGTTCCTTGGTTGCATCCGCTTCGGATTTTCCGATCACTTCAGGCTCCTTGGCTGGTTCAGCACCATCTTCGGTGGTGCCGGATGAGACCCGTGGCGGGTGGATCATGAAAACCGTGACATCGGGCGGGTTGAGGGCGATCACTCCGGCGGGGAGTTGGATGTCAGAGACGTGGAGTGCCTGCTCCAGATCCAGGTGGGTGATGTCGACTTCGATTTCCGAGGGGAGATCCTTCGGCAGGCATTCAACATGCAGTTCGCGAACCAGATGGTCGAGCACACCCCCTTTGTTCTTAACCCCGTCCGGGTTGCCGATTTCAGTTATCGGAACGTGGGCCTGGATTTTTTGGTCGGCTCGTACTTCGTGAAAATCGATATGGAGAATGGAATCCTTGATCGGATGGTGTTGCACGTCTTGAATGAGCGCGAGGTGGGACTTTTTTCCCTCGTCCTCGATGGTCAGATCCACCAGGGCATTTTCAGAAGTGGACTTGTGCAGGGCTTCGACGAAATCGCGGCTGGAGATTTCCAGCGGCTGTGGATCGCCGCTTCCGTAAAGGATGGCGGGAATGCGGCCCTCGTGTCGCAGCCGATTGACGGCGTTGGACCCGAGTTGGTCGCGTCGGGATGCTTGGAGACTGATGTGTTCTGACATAACTATTCTGTTTGGTTGGTAATACTGTTTAGCCCTTTCAGAGGGACCAGATAGTGAGCCGTAAAACAAGCATTCGGTCAATTCTTTTTCTCGGAGGTTGAAAAAAAAGTGTTTGGAGCATTAAAGGTGCTTGATGGATCTGCAGGCATGTGTAAGTTTTCCGAATGCTTCTTTTTTGTCCCAAGGAAAGTCAACCGGATGAATCCCGAATTTCTCTCCTGCCTGAAAATGCCCAAAAACTTAATGATCTGGGTATAGAAGTTTGTATCGAGGCTGGGTTGGGCGATGGGATCGGCCTCAGCGATGAAAATTTCGTTCAGGCTGGAGCGCGAGTGGAAAACAACCGCCAGAGCGGGCTTTCGGCGGCGGACATTATTTTCCAGGTGCGTTCCCGACCGGAGGATGAGGTGTCCCATCTTAAGAAGGGAGCCTTCCACGTCAGCTTTCTCGATCCCTTTCGCCAGCAGGAATTAGTCAGGGCCATGGCCACGGCGGGGGTGCAGGCCGTGAGCATGGAAATGATGCCGCGGACGACCATCGCGCAAAAGATGGACGCGCTCAGTTCCCAGGCCAGCCTGGGGGGATATGCGGCGGTTTTGCTTGCCGCGGAGCGGCTGGACCGGATTTTTCCCATGATGATGACTCCGGCGGGCACTCTTTCGCCGGCGAGGATCTTTGTTATCGGCGTCGGGGTGGCCGGGTTGCAGGTTATCGCCACCGCCAAGCGCTTAGGCGCGCGCGTCGATGCCTTCGATACCCGCCCCGTCGTCGAGGAACAGGTCCGCTCCCTGGGAGCCAAATTTGTCAAAATCGACCTGGGCGATACCGGCCAGACCGAGCAGGGATACGCCAAGGAGTTAACTCCAGAGCAGATTAAAAAACAACAGGAAGGCATGGCGAAGATTTGCGCCCAATCGGATGTGGTTATTACCACGGCCCAGGTCTTTGGCCGTCCGGCACCGCGCATCGTCACCGCAGAGATGATCCGGGGGATGCGGCCCGGATCATTGGTTGTCGATATGGCGGTCGCAACTGGTGGTAACGTCGAGGGATCAGTCCCCGGAGAGGAAGCGGTCGTCAATGGAGTCCGCATCATCGGCAACACCAACCTCCCCGGAGAGGTGGCTTATCATGCCAGTCAGATGTATGCCAATAACCTCAGCCATTTTGTCACCCACTTCTGGGATTGTGAGGCGAAATCCTTTCAGCCGGATCCCGAAGATGAAATTATCAAGGGCGCGGTTCTGACCCGTGATGGTCAGATCGTGAACGACCGCGTCCGGGAGGCCTTGAATAAGGAATAATTGTTATGGATATGCTGCTCATTTTTGTCTTTGTGCTCTCGATCTTTCTCGGCTTCGAGTTGATTAATAAGGTGCCCTCCCAGTTGCACACCCCTCTGATGTCGGGATCGAATGCGATTTCCGGAATCACGGTGGTCGGTGCCATGATCGCAGCCGGAACCATCGAGAACGAGGTACTGGCTGTCGTGCTCGGCACCATCGCTGTCACCCTCGCCACCATCAATGTGGTGGGTGGATACCTGGTCACCGACCGGATGTTGAAAATGTTTAAGACGCGGGAGCAGTCCGCCGGATCGAAGGAGGATGGCAATGTTTGAGTCATTCGACTGGATCAACCTCGGATACATCCTGGCCGCGATTCTGTTTGTCATCGGTCTGAAGATGCTCAGTTCCGCCACCACGGCCCGGCGTGGTAATGCCCTTTCCGCCCTTGGAATGCTGATCGCGGTCATTCTCACCCTCCTCGCGGAGGGAATGCAATACCAGTGGATTGCCGTTGGTCTGGTCATCGGGACGCTGATCGGGACGCTGGCCGCGCTCAAAGTCAAGATGACCGGCATGCCGGAAATGGT
>CAYTLD010000085.1:0-8751 GCA_964438585.1 uncultured Blastochloridaceae bacterium
TGACCAAGGTGACCGGATTGGTGCCGGAAATGTCGATTCCGACCGGATTGGAAAGTGTGAGCGTTAGAGTCTCCTCGCTACTTTCACTGACACCGTCGTTGATGATGGGAATATCGACAGTCTTGACCCCGCCCTCGCCGTCGGCCCAGCTCAATGTGCCGCTGGCTGCGGTGTAATCACTTCCGGCAACTGCGGAACCATTGGCGGTCGCGTAATCCACGCTAACCGCACCGACAGTTCCGCCGACGCGGGTAACCGGGATAAATGCGGTGTTCCCATCTTCGGAAATGGCAAATTCGTCGGTTCCGAATGTCAGCACACCCGCCGTGTCGGATCCGCTGATGAGAAGCCCATATTGCTGAACGCCGTTGGTCAGCGAACCGGTAACGGAAATTACGGCCTGCCAGGCACCCGCCTGCCCGGGCGAGTCGATCAGCACCTGCTCGACGTTATCTGTGTTGTTTATGCCGGTGGTGGCGTTTTGGCTCATGGAGGCGACGGTCCAGGTGCCGACGAAGGGCATGATAAAGGGAAAATATTCCGTCCCATCGGGGGCGATCAGCTTCAGGTTCAGGTCATTGACCAGATCCGGGGTGCGGTTGTCGTGGGCGGAATCGACGCTTCCCGCCGGATCGGTCCAACACAGGGTAGCTCGGATCTCAGAGGATCCATCCCAGACAAAATCATAGGTCTTGGTCGTCGTCGCGGTGGTCACCTCATCTTCGACCAGTCCCTGCTTTTCCGGAAAGGCGAGTGCATCGCTGACGTGCTCGGCGGCGGTCTTCACATCGACCAGTCCCCAGCCAAATTTGTAATCCGGCCCGGGGTTGCCGATGTCGGTGGCGGTGTGAATGAGCAGGCCCTTGAGGGTGCTGGAGCGCATGGCACCGCCCGAGGTGAGATGTCGATATTGAGCGACCAGCAGTGCTGCACTGCCGGTCAAATTGGGCGAAGCCATGCTGGTTCCTGACTTGTTGCCATAAGCCGTATCGCTACTATCCACCGGAGATCGGAGGCCGATCCCATTACCCACCAAATCCGGCTTGATGCGCCCGTCATCGACCGGACCGGTGGAAGAGAAATTGGCTTTTGTCGCCTTGGAAGGATCGCGCTGATCACTGGTGACCGCATCGTTGACAGCACCCACCGTGACCAGGTTTTTGGCGACCCCGTGATCGCCGATCGTCTCGAAGCCATCGCGATATTCACCATCCCGCGGCGGGTGTATTGCCGAATTGTAAATTACGATGTTATCCTTTTCCGGATCATCCTCATCTTCGTCGGCTTTCGGTACCTCGATTCCGGGTATGTAAGCATTTTGACCGTTATTGCGCCCGTCGGTATTTTCATTGCCAGCCGCCCAGAAGAATAGGTAATAGGGGGCATCGTAGGCGATGTCGTCAAGACGGCTGGGTTTCCCCCTGTATTTTCCGAAATTTTCATCCACCGCATTCTGATCCGTACCATCGCCCAACCATTCACTACCTTTCCAACCGTAACTAAAACCGTAGCTGTGATTGGAGAGGTACATCTTGGTGTCAAACTGGTTGGGTCCGGTAGCTCCAGCAGCCGCCATTTCACTTTCGTCAAAAGTCCAGTCGTAGGAGTCGATTGTCGCCGCGAAAACCATCCCTTTGGCATTGGCATCGACCCCGGCGGCGGCAACAGTCCCGGCGACGTGAGTGGCGTGATCGTCCGATGGCTCGTTATTTTTATTATTGATACGTGAAGTGCCACCTTCATTGAATTCCTGGTGAGTGACCAGTGCGCTATCCGCATCCCAGACACCGACGATGAGCCCCGATCCGTCGAGTGAGAAGGGGGCAATATGTAATTGATCCGCCCCGGTCGAGATGGCGGCTTTGACGTTTTTGGTTTCGACATAGAGCAGCTCGCCGTTCTCGTCCAGACCGATCAATTCCCGCACCTTGCCGTTGGGAAATTTCTCGCGCAGGGGCTTGCCGCGTTTTTGGGCGATTTGCCGCGCTTTGTTTAACTGGCGGACTTCAATATTCTTCATCCGCTGCACCGCCTGGGCGCGACTGGCGGGATTTTTCCAGTCAATACTGCGGTCTTGCAAGACTTCGCTGACAGTCTCAGCCTCCTGGCCGTGGAGCGATCCGGCATACCCTAACACCATTGTGATACAGGCAATAGCTACGAGGTTGGCCAATTTCATAAACTTCACACTGGACTAAAATTTTAATTTATTTTAATCTTTGAGCTCAAAATTGCAATCTGAATTGCAATTACGACCAAGGCTATTTTGATCAGGTTTGTGCCGGGGGGAATTTGGTAAAAGGGAGCGGCAGCCTTTAAGAGGCTGTCTAAAAAGTGGATGAATCCCATCTTCGGTGAATGAGGGCATTGGGATGAACCCAAGCCGCTAGTGGCGTATACGCCGTGCTATGATGGGAAATCGTGAAGCAAGGTAGGGCGCAGTCTCTAGACAAGCCGCTAACCATCAGTGACTTGCGGCTTGCGTGGACGCTGCGCCCTACCCATCACAACATGATGCATAAGCCACAAATGCCCTGGATGAATTAGTGACTGGGGGAGTCGTCACTAGGAGGAATATCCAGGGGTGCCTGCCCTTGGGCTTCTTCCTCGTCTTTGGCCAAATCTTCATCCTTGGCATTGCGTTTGATGACGATAATCCAGCCCAGCCCTCCGATGAAGAAAGCCAGCCCAATCGGTAGCAAAGACATGACCAGGATCCAGAATCCAACCCCGATTAGTTCCTTAGCACTCAAGCCGGGCGTGGCAACGCCTGTAATGACAAAGTATCCCAGCGGGACAATGGTCAGCAGAATGCCAATGCCCATGACCATGTTGGCTAGGTTGTAGGATTTTTCCTGATTTTCTGTCATAAGACTGTTGACTTGAATATAAGCGTATTTTGCTTGGTAGTGTCAACCCTCTTTTTCCTCTTTTGGAAAGAGTTCGCGGGTTTTATCCTGTATCTGTTCGAGAAGTGGCAGCACCCTTGATAAGGCCTCACTGATTTTTCCGATGTATTCATGCTCTTTCCCGCCTGGTGTCAGACGTTTCTCGAGCAGAGGCAGGTAGCCGGTCATGGGACTGAGGGCGTTGTTGATAGCATGGAGGTCATTCCGAATGTCCCGGCCACTTTCTCCCCTTTCCCGCAGTAACCAGAGACTGGCGACGTCCCAGTCCTGGGGGCGGGTAATTTTCAAGTTCAGCCCCCCTGTCTCCACCAGCCGGGCCCGCTTTCCGGTCAATTCCCAGGCGGAGGCATCGTCGGTGACAGAACATTGATCACGCACCACCCGTTCATAGGCCTCAAGAATATCACGATAAATAAAAACCTGGGGTGTCTCGACCTGCCAGATCCCGCTCCGGTCCACAGTTTCGACCGCGCCCTGATTTTCATTGGCCCGCTTCAACGTGTCCGTGCAGGGACGGCCACAGAGTGCGCCGCCATGATCACGGGCCGCCTGGATAACACGCTTAACCAGTTCAGGGTGGATGAGCGGACGCGCTGAGTCATGAATCAGGGCCAGATGGGATTCCGCTGAACAGGCCCGCAGTCCGGCTAGGACGGAATCCTGCCGCTCCTTACCCCCGATTATCACTTGAACCGGCTTGGTCACTCCGGCCCGTGAAAGGCAAGCCCTCACCTCCTCCTCAATATCACTACGGGTGGGGATAATAATCTCTCCGATATCCGCAGAGGCTTGAAAAACCTCCAGTGAATATTCGAGCACTGGCTTCCCGGCCAGGGGGGTCAATATTTTATCAAAGCCGAGGCGGGTGCCACGCCCCGCAGCCAGAACGATAGCGGAACAATCACTCACCTCAGACGATCTCGAATGAGTGGCGACATCTCACCGCTGCCACTGCCACCCTTCTTTTCCTTGTCTTCATCTTTTTGTGATAAATCGGAGTAGAAGAGGATGCCTTTCTTGCGCAAATTCTCACTCAGCATCCGGAATTCCCGGATCGTGCCCTTCAAATCCTCCGACACCTCGGGATCTTTCATCAAGGTATGGAAGGCACCCTCTCCCTCGGCTGCCTCACCCATGATTCCATCCACCTCTTCGAGGATCGAATTCATCTTGGCCACAGCACCAGACATCTCAGCGACGACATCCCCTTCATCCAACTCAGCCATAAAGGCCTGCACCTTCTGGATGACCGGCTTGATCTCCTCAGCCAGATCACCGATCTCCGTGGTCTGAACTCCAACAGCTTTATCGCCGGCTTGAAGAAACTCGCCACTGGGTTCGTCCGGGGGGACGACATCGACAAACCGATCCCCCAGCAAGCCGTAGGATCCGATCCGGAACGTCGATTCCCGATCCACCTGAACGTCCGCGTTGATTTGCACGAGCACGTCCACCCGCTTCCCACCATCGGCAATCATCGGCTTCGAGGCCACCTTACCCACATTGGCCCCCCGGTAGAGGACCTGGGAATTTTTAATGATCCCCTTGGCTGATTCGAATTCGAGGGTCAGGGGATAGGATGTCTTGAACATTTCCCCAAACCGGCCAAAGGCCACAATTAAAAATCCCGCCACCAGCAGTGCCACCAGCACAAAGATTCCCACACGTATTTCCAGGTATTCTTTTTTCATAAAACCGCATCCTTCTGATCTGATTTTCCTTCCACAAATTTTTTCACCAGCGGATCCGTGCTGGCCCGAATGTCCTCCGGAGTTCCCTCGAAATAAAATCGGCCCTCGTGCAAATAATACATCCGATCGGCAATCATGTAAGCACTGGCCATGTCATGAGTGACGACCACCGACGCCATATTTAGCTTATCCCCCAGTCGGTTGATCAACTGATTAATACTATCCCCCACCACCGGATCCAGACCGGTCGTGGGCTCATCGTAGAGCATCAACTCCGGACGTCCGATGGCGGCCCGCGCCAGGGCGACCCGCTTACGCATCCCTCCACTTAACTCGACCGGCAATTTTTTCTGCTGTCCGGGCAGATCGACAATTTCCAGCGCCTCATCGACCCGCGCCTGAATTTCCTTCCCGCTCAGGCCTCCGCGCTCGATGAGCGGGAATGCGAGGTTTTCCTCGACCGACATTGAATCAAAAAGCGCCCCATTCTGAAAAAGCATTCCTATTTGACGACGGTAGGGATTGATGGCCTCCTCGTCCAGTTCATGCAGCCGGATGCCCTTGAAGATAACCTCCCCCAGGTCGGGCTGCATCAGACCCATGATGTGACGCAGCAGAACGCTTTTCCCGCTGCCACTCCGTCCGATGATCACGACATTCTCCCCCGCCCCGACGTGCATCGACACTCCGCGCAGGACCTCGGTCTCTCCGAGGCGCTTGTGCAAATCATTGATGACCAGAAGCTCGCTCACCCATCCCCCAGGAAAAGACTGTTGAGCAGAAAGGTCAGAAAAAAGTTAACCACCAGAATGGAGAGCGATGAATTAACCACCGCCTCCGTGGTCGTCCGGCCCACCCCGGCTGTCCCCGGCTCCGGGTTCAATCCCTTATGGCAGGAAATAACCGCAATGACGATCCCGAAAATCGTTCCCTTACAGAGGGCGATCATGACATCACTGGGCTCGGTGAATTTAACCGTGTTCTCCCAGTAGTAGGCGCCATCGACACCGAGCAGCGGCACCGCCACCAGATACCCGCATCCAATTCCCACCCCGAGAGCGATGGCCGTCAGAACCGGACCCGAAATGAGCATGGCCAGAAAGCGGGGCACGATCAGGTAATCAATCGGATAAACTCCCAGGGAGCGGAGCGCGTCAATTTGCTCGGTATTCTTCATCGAGGATATCTCCGCCGCCATAGCCGCCCCCACCCGGCCCGCCAGCAGGAGGCAGCACAGGACAGGCCCCAGTTCACGGCACATGGCCACCGACACTGTCGGTCCCACCGCCGATTCCATCCCCAGCCGCACAAACTGGAAGTGCACCTGGTAGGCAAAGACGGCCCCGGTAAAGGCGCCGGTCGTCAGGATGACAAATTGGGAGCGGATCCCGACAAAGTAAACCTGCTCCAGGAAAAGACGCCACCGGATGCCATACCGGAACATGGCCTTACCAATATCAGCCGCCAGCAGACTGACCTGCCCGGTGATGGTAAATCCATTCAGGAACCATCGTCCCATCGCTTGAGTCATTTCTTTCACGGGTAGGAGATGTGATACACTGGCCGACGCTCAATATCCACCATTAAAAATGATTCGATTCTTTCCCGCAACCTGCCATAGTTTAGAGATGAGTAAGAACTACCTGCTGCCCGTATTTGTCTATAGCCTGATGTCCGCGCCCCTCCTCGCCCAGGGCGAAGCCGCTCCCTCCTCCAATATGACGGTCATGGAAATGGTGCTCTCGGTGGGCTGGGTGCTCATCCCCCTCGCCATACTCTCGCTCCTGGTCATCACGCTGATCGTTTTTAATGTATTTTGGTTGCGGACCTCCAACATCTGCACCTCCGGGTTTATGGATGAGGCCCGCGCCCTGCTGAAAGATAAAAAGCTCGAACCCCTCCTCTCACTCTGCAAGGACAACCCGTCGCTAATGTGCGCCCGGGTTCTGACCCGCGTCATTTCCTTTGCCCGAACCAATCCCGGTGTCTCCATCGAGGGGCTAAATGAAGTGGCCGAAGCAGAAGCCGGACGACTCGCCACCCGCATTAATCAACCGAATCTCCTCCTGATGGATTTCGGTGTCCTCGGCCCCCTCGTCGGACTGCTGGGAACCGTCATCGGGATTCTCCGCTCCTTTGGTCATATCGCCAGTGATGCCACCCCGATGAAAACCATGCTCCTGGCCGGCGGGGTCTCCCAGGCACTCGTAGCCACTGCCCTCGGACTCGGTGTCGGCTTGCTGGCCATGTTTTTCTACGCCCTCTTCCGCCCCCGCGCCCAATTCCTGGTGCACTTTTTCGAAAATTCCGTGACCGAGCTGATGGTAAAAACCCATGAATGCCTCGCCAGCGGCAAGCCCGCCGAACCCACAGACTCTCCCGCCCCAACCACCCCGATCTCCCCGACGTCATGAAGTTGAGCAAATACGTCTCCCAGGATCCGATGGTTCTGCAACTGGCGCCGTTCATCGATGTCATCCTCTTCCTGCTGACCTTCTTCCTGCTGACCTGGAACATCTCCCGCTATGAAGCGGAACTCAGCGTCAGCCTGCCCGTTGCCCAACAGGGGGAAACCTCCACCCGCATGCCCGGCGAAATCCTCATCAACGTCAATCGCGATGGCGAGGTCATCATCAACCGGCGCACCTTGGATCCGGAAGAACTTTTCCAGATTCTCAATGAAGTCTCCCAGGACTTTCCCGATCAGGCCGTCATCCTGCGCGCCGATGCCCAGACCGATTACCAGAACGTCGCCGGTGTCATCGACATCTGTAAAAAAGCCAACGTCTGGAATATCGCCTTCTCCGTCACCAACCCGGAAAAACCCTAGAATTACTTTTCGCGCAAATAACTTGCCCCACTCGCCGGGGCTGTCTACGTTGACCTCTCTATGGAATTAGCAGATCGCGTACAAGAATTGACACCTTCGCTCACCCTCGCCGTGAGCGCCAAAGCCAAACAAATGATCGCCGATGGACAGAACGTCATCGGCTTCGGAGCCGGCGAACCGGATTTCGACACCCCGGAACACATCAAAGTGGCGGCCATGGGCTCCCTCGATGCCGGGTTCACCAAATACACTCCCGCCTCCGGGATCATGGAATTGCGCGAGGCCATCGCAGATAAATTGAAAGAGGAAAACCTCCTCGACTATTCCCCCGAGCAAATCACCGTCAGTTGCGGTGCCAAGCACGCCTGCATGAACGCCCTCCTCGCCACCATCAACCCCGGTGACGAAGTCCTCATCCCCGCCCCCTACTGGTTGAGCTACCCGGAAATGGTCCGCCTCTGCGGAGGGGTTCCCATCATCGTTCCCACCACCCCGGAAAACGGCTATAAAGTCGAGCCCTCCCAATTCCTCGAATACATGAGCCCGCTCACCAAGATGATTGTCATCAACTCACCGGGCAATCCCACCGGAACCGTTTACAACGAAAACGAACTCGCCGCCCTGGCCGAAGTCGCCCTCGATGAGGAAATTCTCATCCTTTCCGATGAGATCTATGAAAAACTCATCTACGCCGATGCCAAGCACGCTTCGATCGCCAGCTTCAGCAATGAAGTTTATGAGCAGACCATCACCGTCAATGGCTTCAGCAAAGCCTACGCCATGACCGGATGGCGGCTGGGCTACACCGCCGCCCCCAAGGATCTCGCCAAGGCCATCAACTCGATGCAAAGCCACTCGACCTCCAACCCCACCTCCTTTGCCCAGAAAGGCGCCCTCGCCGCCTACAAGGGACCCCAGGAATGTGTCGAAGAAATGCGAGCGGAATACGAACGCCGCCGCAAAGTCATGCTCGAAGCCCTCGATAGCATCCCCACCCTCGATTACGTCCGACCGGATGGTGCCTTCTACGTCCTCATCAATATTTCCAAGACCGGCATGAATTCCACCGAATTCACGGAAAAATTGCTCGAGGAAGAAAAAGTCGCCGCCGTCCCCGGCCTCGCCTTCGGCGACGACGATACCATCCGCTTCTCCTACGCCACCTCGATGGAAAATATCGAGGAAGGCATGAAGCGCCTCCGCCGCTTCCTGATGGGCTAATCTCTCCTCCCCCTGCCCGAAGATTGTCCTCCCCTGCCCGAAGGGATAGGGGAGGTGGCCGAAGGCCGGCTTGCGGGGACGAAGCCTTCAGGCGAAGGCC
>CAYTLD010000086.1:0-8663 GCA_964438585.1 uncultured Blastochloridaceae bacterium
GGCGGAATTTAGCGCAGAAAGTTTGTTATCATCCACTTTTTAGACAGCCTCTAAGGTAAGCGCGGGGGAGTCCCGTGCTCCGGACAGATGTGTTCGCATCTACTTTCGAGCGGGCAGATCTCATTTCGCATGACCTCCTTTTATGGGGCCAACTTTTTACTTCTCTTTCTTTAATAACCTGTCTTTTATGAGGTGGTCTGATTCTTATTGGCAGAGTTGGGCGGGAAAGGTAAAAAGGAAAGGCTTGAAACCGATCATTCAGATAGGAGTCGTGTGTGCGTGTCTTATGACAGTCGCGCAGGCTCAGGATCGTACGGCGAACCAGACGCCGATTGAAATTACGGCGGATGGCACCAACACCTACCAGGGCGGGATTGCCTATGCCGAGGACAATGTCATTATCCGTTACGGCCTCGACACCATCTATGCGGATCAGGTCTCATTTGATCAGGCCAAGCGCGAGGTGCTGGCGCGTGGAAACGTCCGCATCTACGCGGAAAACAAAACCTACCGGGGAGAATTTCTTTCCTACAACCTGGAATCCGGTCAGGTGGAATCAGAGGATTTTCGCACCGCCAGTGAGATGATGATGGCCTACGGGGACAAGGTCGAATCTCCGGGCGAAAACTATCACATTATCCGCAATGGCGGGATGACTTTTGAGAATCGTGAGAATCCTTCCTATCGCGTGCAGGCTGGAACGCTGGAAATTTATCCGAATGATCTGGCTGTCTTTCGCAACGTGACCATCCAGATCGGGTCGATCCCGGTGATGTGGCTGCCCTACATGGCGGTTCCGCTCGATGGGGATCTGGACGGACTTGACTTTACGGTCGGAAGTTCTGGACGATTGGGGGTATTTGTCCGCGGGGGCTACACCACCGCGCTGAATCAGGACTGGGACATCCACCTCCATGCTGACTATTTCAGCCGCCGGGGATTTGGCGGCGGGGTGGATTTGACCTTTGCCCCCCGTCCGGGCGACTATGCGGAATTCAAGAGTTTCTGGATTCAGGATGACAACCCGATGGCGGAGATCGACCCCAGATTCCCATTTGACCGCCCGGTAAGCCCGAACGAGAGCCGCTACCGATTTTCCTACCGCAATTACAGCAAGCTGGCGGAGGATATTTATGCACGCGCGGATCTCAACATCTGGAGTGACCGTCATGTGACCGAGGATTTCTTCCGGGATGAATTCCGCGAGGAGCGGGAACCGGATAACTTTGTCGAGGCACTCTACTATGATCCCAATTTTACCGTCAGCTTCCTGGCCCGCATGCAGATGAACCGGCTCTTCAGTCCTGCAGAGCAGAAGCCGGGGGTGACCCTGGAATTCAAGCGGCAGCGTCTCCTCAATACCTTCCTGTCCTATGAGAGCGAAAGCAGTGTGATTAATTTCAGTCAGGATTTTGACCGTGATGTGGGGGTGACCAACGGGATTCCTCAGCCGATTGTCTATGACTCAGTCCGGTATGACACCTTTCACCAGTTCCTCTACCCGAACCAATATTTCGACTGGCTCAATGTCACTCCTTTTGTTGGTGGGCGAGTGACTCATTACTCGCGCACCAATAACCCGATCCCGCCTCCCGGTAATCCCCCCAACAATGAGCTGACCCGTCTGGTGGCGAATGCAGGATTCGATATGTCCTTTAAACTTTCCAAAACCTGGGCGGATTATAAGAAGCCGGGCTGGGGAGTCGATGGCCTCCGCCATGTCATGGAACCTTTTCTCACGGCTTCCTACGTGCTGCCGAATGAGACACCCACGGACTTCCGGGGCTATGATTTCCGCCTCCCGAACACGCGGCTCTCGCCCATCACCTTCCCCGGATTTAATTCCATTGACTCTATCAATGAGCTGGGAGCGGTGCGTCACGGCATCCGTCAGAGCCTGCAGACCAAGCGTGACGGACGTAATTACAACCTCCTAGACTGGAAATTGTATTCCCAAGCCAACATCATCCGCCCGGACAGCGGTATGAGCCTGAACGGAACACCGGCCATCGGAGCCATGCCCAGCTTCCTCGACATGGGGCTGCTCACTGATGATGTGTATTCGCACATTTTTAATGAACTCGAATTTCACCCGCTGCCCTGGCTGTCCTATCAAGTGTATGCAGCCGCTCCGGTGGTCGATAACACCTTCACTGAGCTGACCCATTCGGTCAACTGGCAGGTGCATCCGGCCATTGAGTTGACCTTGAGCCACCAGTATATCGATAACCTGCGGGTGGCAGGTGTATCCTTTACCGAAAGCCAGCGGATTGGTGCTTCGAGTTACTGGCGCCTGAATGAAAATTGGCAATTCCAGCCATCCATCACGTATGAGGGGGATGACGGGGTGATCGACCAGGCTTCGCTCACCATTCACAGAGATCTGCAGGCCTGGAAGGCCGGGGTAACGGGTGCCTACCGGGATAACCGGATCAACGGAGAGGAATATCTCTTTTACCTGACCCTGACGCTGAAAGCCTTCCCGCAGTTGAACATCTCCATCGACAACTAAGCATTCGCCGTTATTCTCGGCCACTCATATGGAATTATCAATTATAGGAACAGGCTATGTCGGTCTGGTGACCGGCACGTGTTTTGCCGAGGTCGGTCACCGGGTCATTTGTGTCGATAACAACGTCGAAAAAGTCAAACAACTGCGCGATGGGCACATCCCCATTTACGAGCCGGATCTGGAAGATCTGGTCCGGAAGAATGTCCAACTAGGGCGCCTGTCTTTTACCGATTCCATCGAGGAGGGAGTCCGGGATTCCAAAGTGGTCTTCATTGCCGTTCCGACCCCGCCGCAGGAGGATGGCAGTGTCGATCTGAGTTATGTGGAAAACGTGGCCCGCAGTATTGCTGAGGTCATGGAGGATTACCGGGTGGTGGTCGATAAAAGCACGGTGCCGGTCAAGACCGGGGAAAAAGTGGCGGAAACCATCCGGCGCTATGGAAAAGCGGGCGTCGATTTTGATGTGGTCAGTAATCCGGAATTTCTCCGGGAAGGCTGTGCTGTCCAGGATTTGATGAAGCCCGACCGCATCGTTATCGGGACTATGGGTCAGCGTCCGGTGGCGCTGATGGAGGAAGTCTATGCTCCCTTTAATTCCCCGGTCATGCTGACAGATATTAACAGCGCTGAGTTAATCAAGCATGCCTCCAATAGTTTCCTCGCCCTGAAAATCAGCTATATCAATGCGGTGGCCAACATCTGTGAAGCATCCGGAGCCGATGTAACCAAGGTCGCGGAAGGCATGGGCTCCGACAAGCGTATCGGAAGAGCCTTCCTCAATGCCGGGCTGGGTTATGGAGGCTCCTGCTTTCCCAAGGATCTTTCCGCCTTTATTAAAATTTCCGAGGATCTCGGCTACCCCTTTGACCTCCTCATCGAAGTCGAGAAAATCAACCAGACCCAGCGGGAAAATTTCCTCAAGAAAATGCGGTCGGTCCTCTGGGTGCTCAAGGATAAGAAAATCGGCCAACTGGGGCTGGCTTTCAAGGGCAACACGGATGATGTCCGCTCCAGCGTCGGCATCGAACTGGCCCTGAAGATGATGGAAGAAGGCGCATGTCTCAAAGCCTATGACCCGAAGGCCATGGGCAAATGCAAACAGGAATACCCCGAAATCCCTCTTGTAGATGATGCCCTCGAAGCCGCCCGGGATGTGGATGCCCTCGTCATCGCTACCGAGTGGAATGACTTCACCAAATTGGATTGGGTTCAAATCAAGGAAAAAATGCGCACGCCGATCGTCTTCGACGGACGGAACCTACTCAACCCGGCGGAGATGAAAGCCCTGGGCTTTGAGTATTACAGCATTGGCAGGTAAGCAGTTTCCATGAATACCGTTCTTATCGGATCACAATGGGGTGATGAAGGCAAAGGCAAGATTATCGATGTTCTCACCGCCGGGCACGATGCCGTCATCCGGTCCCAGGGGGGCAACAATGCCGGGCACACCATCATCTTTGGGAAAAAGAAATTCGTGCTCCACCTCCTCCCGACCGGTCTCCTCCGTCCAGGAAAAATAGGGATCATCGGCAACGGATGTGTGGTGGACCCGCTCGGGCTGGTCGAGGAAATTAGCGGACTCCAGGCCCAGGGGATCAAATTGGAAAAACGACTCTTCCTCAGCCAGCAGGCTCACCTCGTTCTGCCCTATCACCGTGAGCTGGACGCCCTCCGCGAGGACAGCACCCGCGGGAAGGCGAAAATTGGCACCACCCGGCGGGGAATCGGCCCCGCCTACGGGGACAAGGTGGCGCGCACCGGTCTCCGCATGCATGATCTTCTGGATCAGGATGCCTTCGAGGCCAAACTCCGACAGCGCTTGAAAGATGTGAACCGCCAATTACGGGAGCGGGGAGCGAAAGGGCTCTCGACCGGAAAAGTGGTCGAGGCGTGTCTGAAAGCCGCTCCCGTCCTGCGCCCCTTCATCGCCGACACCATCCAACTGATCTGGGAACTTCGCCAGAAAAAGAAAGCTCTCCTCTTTGAGGGGGCCCAGGGCACCTTTCTCGATATCGACTTCGGCACCTATCCCTATGTGACCTCGTCCAATACCACCGCCGGAGGGGCCTGCACTGGAACCGGCCTGCCGCCCATGGCCGTGGACCGGGTCATTGGAGCCATGAAAGCCTACACCACCCGGGTCGGCGGAGGGCCCTTCCCGACCGAGTCCCCCGACCTCGGTGACCTCCTGCACGGAATGGGGCGTGAATTCGGAGCTACCACCGGACGGGCACGCCGCTGTGGCTGGCTCGACGCGGTCATGGTGCGCCATGCCGTCCGCATCAATGGCATCACCGAACTGGCCATGACCAACCTGGACGGGCTGGATGGTCTGGAAGAAATTCAGATCTGCACCGGCTATAAGGTCGGAAAGAAAAAATATCCCGGCATGCCTGCGGATGCCAAGGTGCTCGAGTCCGTCGAGCCAATCTATGAGACTTTTCCCGGATGGAAGGAAAGCACGACGGGATGCCGCCGGAAGGCCGACCTCCCGCCTAACGCCTGCCGCTACCTGAAGGCGGTGGCGGAAATCTGTGAGGCCCCCATCGGAATGGTCTCGATCGGCCCCGGACGCGAGGAAATTCTTTATCTCAAATGACAAATTCATCTCAGGAGAGTGTCCCCCGGCATGTGGCCATTATAATGGATGGTAACGGACGCTGGGCCAGTCAGCGCAACCTGCCCCGAATCCGTGGTCATGAAGAAGGGGCGCGCTCCATTGAGGCCTGTCTGAAATCAGCCCATGAGCACGGGGTCGAATACCTGACCCTCTACGCCTTCTCGGTTGAAAACTGGTCCCGCCCGTCATCCGAGATCGAAGCCCTGATGGGACTCCTCAATCAGACCCTTAATGATTACCGTGATAAACTGATCGAGGAGGGGGTGCGTCTGCACGCTATCGGGCGTCTCGAGGATCTCCCGGATCATGTGCGCCAGCGTCTTAGCGACACCATTGAAGCTACCGCCGGGGGAACCCGCCTTCATCTCGTCCTGGCACTTTCCTACGGATCGCGGGTAGAACTCGTCGAGGCCTGCCGCCAGATGGCCGTGGACGTGCGCGATGGCAAAATGCCCCCCGAGGCGATCACCGAGTCAGCCATGAGCGACCGGCTCTACACCTCCAGGATTCCAGATCCGGATCTCCTCATCCGGACCTCCGGAGAGCGGCGGCTGAGTAATTTTCTCCTCTGGCAGCTCTCTTACACGGAGATCTATTTCAGTCCCGTCCTTTGGCCTGATTTCCGTGAGGATGAATTCCGGACGGCTCTCGAAGATTACGCGACCCGTAAGCGGCGCTACGGTGCCATTGACAGTAACGAATCCTGAGAGCTAAACGATGTTCCGCGCGCGTCTTTTCACCACCCTGATCAGCATCGGACTGATCCTCGGACTGGTCTGGGCGCGGGTGTCGATCCTGGCCTTTCTCCTCGTAACCTTGATCGGACTGCTGGCCCAGTGGGAATTCTACCAGCTTCAGGAATCCAAGGGGCTGGATGTCTTCAAAAAATTCGGCGTGCTGGTCGGTGGAATCTACTTCCTCCTGTTCTACGTGCGCCTGATACGTTCTGAAGATCCGGTCGTCTGGGACAGCATCGAATCCTCGGCCATGCTCGTGGTCATCCTGGTCCTGTTGGGGAGATCGGTTCTTGAAGAAAAATCCCAGACCCCGGTGGCCACCGTGGCTCTGACCCTGTTCGGGTTCCTCTATATTCCCTACCTCTTTAATTTTCTCAATAAGGTTATTTACATCTCAGCCGACACCCCACACATGGGGGTGGTCTGGGCTCTCTATGTGGTCGGTGTGACCAAGGCCACGGACATCGGAGCCTATCTGACCGGTAGTTGGATCGGAAAGCATCCCATGAGCCCGAAGATCAGCCCGAAAAAAACCTGGGAAGGCTTCGCCGGGGGCATCGCCTTCGGCCTCGGAATCAGCTTTTTACTCACCGCGTTGTTTGTCGAGTCACTTGACGTGCTCCGCTGGCAGCACGCGCTCTGGCTGGGGTTGATCCTTCCAGTCATCAGTGTCCTCGGTGATCTGTTCGAATCCCGGATCAAGCGGGATGCGGCCACCAAGGATTCCGGTGCGGCTCTGCCGGGAATAGGCGGGGGCCTGGATTTGATCGACAGTCTGCTCTTTACGGCACCGGCATTTTACCTTTACCTAACCATGATTCAATACGCATGAAAAAGGTTATTGTTTTAGGTTCCAGTGGCTCGATTGGTCAGAGTGCCTGCATTGTCGCCCGTCAACTGCCGGAGGAGATGAAGCTGGTCGGCCTGGCCGTCAACCGCAGTGTCGATGCTCTCCGGGAGCAGGTGGAGGAATTCTCCCCCCACGCGGTCGCGGTCGTGGATGAGGATGCCGCCGCTTCCCTTAAGTCATCTCTCTCGCTTCCCGTCTATTCCGGGCAGCAGGGACTGGTTCAACTGGTCGAGGAAACGGAGGCCGATCTCGTCCTTGTCGCCATCGTCGGAACCGGAGGCCTGCAGCCCGCCCTCGCCGCCCTGAAATCCGGAAAGGATCTGGCCGTCGCCAGCAAGGAAATCCTCGTTATGGCCGGGGAGGTGGTCATGGAAACCGCCCGGAAGCAGGGCCGCCAGATCCTGCCCGTGGACAGTGAACACAACGCGATTTACCAGTGCCTGAACCAATCTCCGGAAAAAGAAGTGCGACGCCTTCTCCTGACCGCCTCCGGGGGGCCATTTCGCGAGTGGCCCCGGGAAAAACTCCGGGAAGTGAAGCTCGAGCAGGCACTTAAACACCCGACCTGGGAGATGGGGCGGAAAATCACCATCGACTCCGCCACCATGTTCAATAAAGGCCTGGAAATGATCGAGGCGCGCTGGCTTTTCGATATCGAGATGCCGCGGATCGAGGTCGTCGTTCATCCGCAGAGCCTGGTTCACTCAATGGTCGAATTTATCGACCACTCGATCCTGGCCCAACTGAGCCATTCGGATATGTGTTTCCCCATTCAGTATGCGGTCACATACCCGCAGCGGCACGCCAACCAGTTGAAGCCCCTGGACCTGACCGAAATCGGGCACCTCTATTTCGAGAAGCCGGATGTGGAAAAATTCCCGGCCTTGAGGCTGGCGCGGGAGGCTGGCACCCGCAGCGGAACCCTGCCTGCGGTGCTCAATGCGGCCAATGAAGTCGCGGTCCAGGGATTTATTGACGGGCAGCTTCCGTTCCACGGTATTTGGGAACTGGTGGAATCTGTTATGCAGGCGCATCCGGTCATTGATTCGCCGGGTTTGGATGATATACTTTCGTCCGATTCCTGGGCGCGGTCTGTGGCTGAGAATCACTTGAAGGAAAAATTATGACATTAATGGAAATTTTACAGTTTGCGGTCAGCCTGGTGGCGGCGCTTTTCGTCTTCAGCGTAACCATCTTTGTGCATGAGCTGGGACACTTTCTCGCCGCCCGCCGGAAAGGACTGGAAGTCGAGCGGTTCGCCATCGGCTTCGGACCCAAAATTGTCTCCTTCACCCGCAAGGGCGTAGAATATTCGATCAACTGGATTCCCTTCGGTGGCTTTGTGGCCCTGCCCCAGATGGCACCCATGGAAATGATTGAGGGCTCGAACGAGAGCGAGGCCAAGGAATTGCCCCCCGTTTCCCCCTGGGCCAAAATCGTGACTGCCTTCTGGGGTCCTCTCTTCAGTTTTCTCCTAGCCCTCTTTTGTGCCGTCATTCTCTTTTTCACCGGCAAAAATGAGAACACGACCGTGCAGACGACGACGATCGGCTACGTGGCACCGGACAGCCCCGCCTCAGAAGCTGGCATTCGTCCGGGTGATCAGGTCATTTCCATCGATGGAGAACCCATGTTGCGCTGGACCGGCAACGGCGGGGGAGCCATCACCCAGGCGGTCCTCCTGTCGGTGAAAAAAAACGTCGAAGTCGTTATCGAACGTGAGGGCAGGCAAATCACGCACGTCCTCGAGCCGCTGCCTCACCCGGATCCGGCCTGGGAGGGCCTGCGCTGGCTCGGGTTCGAAGATCCGTCTTACCTCGCACGCGATCTGGCCATTGAAATGGTGGTGCCGGATTCTCCCGCCGCACGAGCCGGATTAAAGGCAGGCGACCGGATCCTGACCATGGACGGGCAGACGATCTATAACCACATGCAAATTAAAGA
>CAYTLD010000087.1:0-6102 GCA_964438585.1 uncultured Blastochloridaceae bacterium
ATGCGCTTGCCTTCCATCTTTATATACTAAGGGATAGAAGGGGCCTGCGCTAGTCTGAAAAGTTTTATCTCCCACCTGCGTGGAGGGAGGTTATTCCTCCTCCGCCGGAACCCGGATGTGACGGAGCACATCCCTCCACATCTTTTCACCCACCCGCGTGGAGGGCGGATTTCCCTCCTTCGCCAAGGCTTGGGTCTTCGCTGAGAAGCTTCGCCCCCACAAGTCGGCGGGCAGGCCGTATCCTCCGCCCGAACGTGGATGTGACGGAGCACATCCCTCCACGTCTTGTCATCCATCCGCATGGAGGGAGGATCTTCCTCCTTCGCCCGAACGCGGCAGAGACGGCGCTCTGCCCTCCACGTCTTATCACCCATCCGCGTGGAGGGAGGATTTCCCTCCTTCGCCAAGGCTTCGGCGGGCAGGCCATATCCTCCGCCGGAACCCGGATGTGACGGAGCACATCCCTCCACGTCTTGTCATCCACCCGCGTGGAGGGAGGATCTCCGTATCCTCCGCCGGAACCTGGATGTGACGGAGCACATCCCTCCACATCTTTTCACCCACCCGCGTGTCCTTTTAGGGTGTTGCGGGAATGCGGACTGGGAAAAGGTGCTTGGTGGCGACGGACTGGTTTTCGCCGCGGATTTCCACGATGGCGGACTGGTTTTCCCAATCGATGTCGAGGAGGCCGAAGTGTTTGGAGGTGACCGGGCCGGCGACACGGAGGGGATTGGGTTCGCCGGGAAAATTTTCCCAGGTGTGGCTCATCCCGCTGGAGGTAATTTCCCCGCGCAGGAAGGGCAGGCCCTCGCTTTCCGGAAGGAAGGCCATTTCCGAGAAGTGGCGGTCGCCGGAGAGAATGAATAAATTGGCCGGGGAGGTTTCTTTCAGGAGGGCTAGGAGCCGGTCGCGAGCTGCAGGAAAATTAACCCAGCGTTCCATTTTTTTCGAGGGGACGGGTTGGAGGACCTGAATGCTGCTGATGAGGAGGTGGGCATCGGCCTCGGAGCTGGTGAGTTGGCGGGTGAGCCAGTCCCATTGTTTTTCCCCGAGAATGTCCGCGTCCTTCCCCGGCTTATCCCGATGGGTGCGGGTATCGAGGAGGATGATTTTCAGCCTCTGGCCTGCGGGCCCGAACTCGTAACTGGTGTAAAGACCTTCCTGGCTGCGGCGGGCACTGTCGGCAGGTTCCCCGAGAAAATCCAATGCCAGTTGCTGGGCGTCTTTTTTGATCGGGTTTTCCTTTCCGGCATCATTCTGCCCGAAATCATGATCATCCCAAGTGCCGATGATCGGGATGGCGGCCATGACTTTCCGGTAATCAGGTTGGGCCAGTTGCTGGGCGTAGGTTTTCTCCATTTCCGCCGGATCGGTGGTGTCGGCATAGACATTGTCCCCCATCCAAATCCAGAGTTGGGGGCGGGCCATGAGCACTTCCTTCCAGAGCGGCTGGGGCAGGTTCTGCCGGTTGCAGGAGCCAAAGGCGATGCGTGTGATGACGGCATCCGTCGGCGGCAGGGAGGCCCGGGTGATGACGCCAATCTCCGACTCGCGATGCGAATCGGGTTCCGTCGGTGCCGGGCAGGCGACAAGAAAGAGAAGAATGGAAATTATCGGAAGAATGAGAAGAAAATTCAAGCTGGCGTGCGGTTTCATAGTTTTGATCTTGGAGCAAATCCCGCCTAAATGCCAAGTGAGTATTATCAGGATTAGCTACCCTTCAGACAAAAAAGCATCTGCCCGCCGACGTAACTCTCCGGTCACAAGCTCGGATTGACTTACCTGTCGCCAGAATTCCTTCGCCCATTCGACCGCTTCGCCGCTCCGACCGGAAAAGGCAACCTGCCATGAGTCCCACGCAGGCGGAACTCCATCCCGATCCGGGCGGAAGACCATCGGCAGCATGTCATAGACCGGGGTTAACGGCAAAGGTCCCGAAGGAGGAAGATAAAAGCTGAGATTTCCAAAGTGGCGGTCGGTGTTTCCGATCATTTCTCCGAATTCATCGAGAAATTGAATTTGACGTAAAGTGTCCTCTTCGATCAGTTTTTGCCCATGAAGTTTACCAGCGAGATAGGACCAATCCGTATGGGGCTCCCCTACAAAATTCGCATCCAGGGCCAGCAAAGAAACCACGGTCCGGCGTCCTAATGCGGTGCGAT
This sequence comes from uncultured Blastochloridaceae bacterium, assembly GCA_964438585.1. Classification (GTDB taxonomy): domain Bacteria; phylum Verrucomicrobiota; class Verrucomicrobiia; order Methylacidiphilales; family JBCBYL01; genus JBCBYL01. The sequence goes on from CAYTLD010000087.1 coordinate 2,163, forward strand.
CAAATCGTTCGACCTGCAAAAACCGGGCTCCTTCCGCATCGAGAATTTTCGCATCCGGCACCTCGACTCCCGCCTGAGACAGAACCCGGTTGGCAATATATTCACAGGCCAGAAGATCAGCCCACCGTTCTCCCACCGGTGTCCGGATCTTCGGAGAAAACTTGACCAGCACATGGGTTCCATCGACCACCAGGGTGAATTTGGGTTGTTCTCCGCCTGCGGAAGAGCCGATCATTTTCCCCTTCAGGACAGTTTCGACCATTCGGGGGTACGCTCGCTTCCGCTCTGAGGCCGGAATTTTTATCACTCCCTCCTCATTCAGGGCCGCTTTCAGGGCCTCGCGGCCAATGACAAAGGAACCGGGTAAATCTGATCCGAATCTCAGGGCTGCTTCGACAACCACCCGGCCAGGCCAGGTGGTTGGGTCCGGAGATGCCCCCAGATCACCCGCGTGTGAACGGGCAAAACATCGGCCGAGAAAACCCTGTGGACGAATATCCTCCAGAAACCAGGGAAGATCCGGAAACACTTCTTCCCCGCCGTCAAAGAGTCTGTGCCAAGGCCCTCTCCCCCCTCCTTCCAGATACCAGTGACCACTCGCCAGGGAGTGCATCCGCCCTACCTGCACAGGCAAGCCCTCTTCGGAGATGGTATAGAGCGGCCAGTGGTTTCCTAATTCTTCAATGTCGGTAAGCCAACCATAGCGCGTTGCCCGCCCTCGCCCGATGGTCAAAACACTATCGGAGATTCCCGCCAGGGCTCGTGAAACCGTTGACTGGTTCACCCCGGCATCCGCCTGGAGTTGAGCCGCAGTGCATACCCCGTACTGCATTAGTGCCACCCGGATCTTTTCTTTCGCAGTGGACATGCGCATAGATTTAATTATCTATGCGCTTTTGTAAACTAAATAATATCATGCTGTTAAGTGTCATAAGCTTATTTTTTTGCATAGATGTGGGATGCACAGGGCATAACATCTTAGCCTGTTGATGAATTGGCTCGTGTTGACGGATCAACGTGCCCCTGCCAAATTAAATCCATGACTCGGCGGGCATCCTCTCCTTCTGACACGGCAAACACGGGCCGCACCCCAAATCCGATTACCTACCAAGACAGCCTCTAAGTGAAATTGCACGTCATTACCGTCGGCAAACCGAAGCTGGCCTTCGCCCGGGAGGGGTTGCGAGAGTACGAGCGCCGCCTCCGCGCCACCTCCCACTTTGAATTTAGCCACGTCAAGGCCGGGCCGACACAGGAGCGGGACGGCGAACGCCTGATCGAGAGGGTCGGGAAAGCCTGGTGCGTCGTAATGGATGAATCGGGCGAATCCGTCAGCAGTCGCCAACTGGCCCGGCGAGTCGAGCAATGGGAGGAACGGGCCTTATCGGAAATCACCATCGTCATCGGCGGGGCCGACGGTCACGCGGAGGCGGTCCGCTCACGCGCCGATTGGACCTGGTCGCTCGGTCCCATGACCCTGATGCACGAACTCGCGCTCGTATTGGTCCTCGAACAACTCTACCGCGCCGGCACCATCCTGCGCGGCGAGCCGTATCACCGGGATTGATCTCCTTCCTTCACCCGTGTCAGGACGATGCGGGATTTGGGGTTGCCTTTGTCTTTGAAGGTGCACTGGTCGGGGGTGAGTTGCAGGGGACTGAGGGCGTGGTGGATTTTATCGACGCCGCGGGTGTCGGACTGAAAGCGTTTGATGACGAGGAATTTTCCGGAGATTCCCCACTGGGCTTCAGTTTCGATCTCGTATTTTTTTCCGACCCGGTTGCGGAGGGGGTGGTCGCGGGGGTCACCACTGCCGAGCTGCCGTTTTTCTACTTTTTCCGAGAGCTGACCGGTGCCGTCGGAATTGAGTATCCAAATACCATCGACGGCGGCAGGGCCGTAGAGCATGGCGACCTGCCAGGTGCCGGTGAAGAATTCGGTGGTGAATTCAATATCATCTGCGGGGGGCGCTTCTGTTTCCTGGGCTTGCAGGGGGCCGATGAGTCCGATCAGGATGACAAGTGGGAGGCGGAGGTTCATGGGATAATTCTACCAGTGGTAGTTGGTGCTGCTGCCATCGCGTCCGAGGAAGCAGCCGCTTTGTTCGAGGGTCAGCGTGGTGGCGGTTTGATAGAGGTCGGCGGCGGATTCGTCAGTGGTGAGTTCGGCGCTGGGCCCTCCCATGTCGGTTTTGACCCAACCGGGGCTGACAGCGGCGATGGTGATTCCCTTGGGCTTCATTTCGGCGGCGAGGGTGCGGGTGAACATATTGAGGGCGGCCTTCGAGGTGCCGTAGCAGTAGTGGAGGTGATCCCGTTTGTCGGAAATCGATCCGGCGCCCGAGGAGATATTAACGACCCGGGGCCGGGGGGATTTTTGCAGGAGGGGGAGGGCGGCGCGGGTGACGCGGGCGGTGCCGGTGACATTGACACGGACGGCATCGGTAAACCAGTCGAGGTTCAGTTCCTCGAACGACTCGTCCCCCTCTTCCGGAAAAATGGCGGCATTATTGATCAGGATGTCGATCTGATCGGTGATAGTGGACATTTCATAGAAGGCGGAAGCAATGCCGGTTGGATCTTCGAGGTCGATCCGGAAAATGTGAAGGTGATCCGGAGAGGCCTCGGCCAATTGCTTGAGTTCGGTGGCTTTTTCCGGATTCCGACAGGCGGCCATCACCTGGTGGCCATTTTTCAGGAATGCGGTAACCAGAGCCAATCCGATCCCGCGATTGCTTCCGGTGATAATGACTTTTTCTTTCATACTTACATTCAAGCAGAGATCAGGTCAAAGGCCAATCATGGTTTTGCGTTGCAAGCTGACGGAAGGCGGCTTCGGCGGTTTCGATACCGGGATTTTCCAGAGGCGGGCCGAAAAGTACTTCGACGGGATAGGGAATCCGTCGGGGCCATTTCCAGAAGAAACGCCCGCCGGCATAGGAAAAAATCGAGCCCCAGAGTCCTTTGAGGACCACCGGGATGACCGGGGTTCCGGCGCGGCGGGCGATGAGTTCGAATCCCGGGCGCAGGGGCTGGAGTTCGCCGGTGCGGGTCAAGCCGCCCTCGGGAAAAATACAGACCACTTCACCCGCATCGAGGGCGTCGGACGCCTTGCGGATGGCCTCCTTGGCACGGGCGGGGGAGACGAAAATGCAGTTAAATTCACGCATCGCCCAGCTCAGGAAGGGCATTTTTTCAAAATTCGAGTGGGCCATGAAGCGCGTCGGACGCGGGCAGGAGTATTGCAGCAGGACGGCATCGGCGTAGCTGATGTGGTTGCAGATGAGCAGGGCACCTCCGGAGGAAGGTAGATGTTCGTCTCCCCGGACTTTGGTCCGGTAGAGCACGCGCACCATCAGTAATCCGGTCAGGCGCAAGAGAGCGGAGGGCAGCTTGTAGAGAACGAAGCCGGTGACGCCGAGGCTGAGGATACCCGCCAGGAGGAGGCAGGCGCGGGCCGGCCAGTTCCATTCGCCCGCCAGCAGTGAGAAAAGCAGTCCCGCCACCAGGGCACCCGTATTGAGGAGGAGATTGCTGCCGGCGATGGCGTCGCCCCGGCGTTCATCATCGGCGCAATCCTGAAAATAGGCAGTGAGGGGAACGACGAAGAGTGCGCCGCAGAGACCCATCAGTCCGAGGGTGCCGGTCATCATCATACCTGCGGAGGGCAGAGTTGAGGCCAGAAGCAGGGTGAAAGCCATGCCGATGGCACCGACCGGGACGATGCCCAGCTCGATTTGTTTTCGCGACAAGCCTGCCGCCACCAGTGAGCCGATGGCGATTCCGGCACCCAGGGTGAGCATCATGGTGCTGCCGGCGGCGGCACTGCCGGTGGCACCCTGATGGATTTCATGCCCCATCCGGAAAAAGACAGGCGTGAGGAAGGAGCCGACACCGTAGAACCAGGCACTTCCCAGTGCGGAGTATCGGAGGCGCGGATC
>CAYTLD010000087.1:6202-7455 GCA_964438585.1 uncultured Blastochloridaceae bacterium
AGGATGGCGGTAATGGTCAGCATTTCCATCCACCCCACCGCCATCCCCAGCCGACGTGAACCGACCAGTTCTTTCAGAATGCCCTGCTTGGCGGGGGAATAGAAAGCCGACTGCAGGGCTAGAATAAAAAAGACCGCCAGAGTCGTATAAAACGATGCGGACGCGACCGTGAACCAGGCGAGGCTGACCGCGATGAGTTGAACCCACAGAAAGACCCAGAGGATGCGCTGCTTGGAAAAACGGTCGGCCAGCCAGCCGGCCAGTGGTGAGAAAAGAACAAAGGGGAGGGCAAAGAGGGCGGCGGCAATGCCCTGCCAGCGTCCGGCCTCGGCGGTCGAGAGGACATAGCCGGCCAGACCGAGGAGCATGGCCTTGGCGGCATTGTCATTGAAGGCGACAATAAAGAGGGCGGCCAGGTGTCCGGGGAGTTTCCAGCCTCCGGATTTTCCGGGTGGCCGGGTGGTGACAGTTGATTGCTTGTCCATGCGAGTGAGGTTAGGGTGAGAAGAATGAAAAAATCCCCGCCTTTCGGCAATGACAATCACCCACTCCTTAAGCTGGCTGAAGATTTAGCTGCTGAGGTGGATCAACTCCGATTCAGCGCCCCGGTGGCCATGGTCTATAATCCCTTAAACTATGCCCGTGCCGGACATGCAGCCTACCTGGAGCGCTACGGGCGGGGGAAAAAGCGCGTTGTCTTTCTGGGCATGAATCCCGGCCCCTGGGGCATGGCCCAGACCGGGGTGCCCTTCGGCGAAATTAAGGCGGTGCGGGAGTGGATGCAGATCGACGCTCGGATCGATAAACCCGCCTGCGAGCATCCCAAGCGCCCCATCGAGGGGTTTTCCTGCCAGCGGTCGGAAGTGAGTGGTCGGCGGCTCTGGGGGTATTTTTCCGAAACCTTCAGACGGGCTGAGGACTTTTTTGCCGACCACCTGGTGCTCAACTATTGCCCGCTTGTTTTTATGGAGGACGGGGGCAGGAATATCACCCCGGATAAATTACCCGTCAGGGAATCCGGGCCACTCTATCAACAATGCGACCGGCACCTCGGGCAGGCGCTTAGAATTCTCGACCCGGAGTGGGTGGTGGGCATCGGAGGCTTTGCCGAGGATCGTCTGCGTGATGTCCTGGGCAAAGGATCCGACCGACCGCAGATAACCCGTATTCTTCACCCCAGCCCGGCCAGCCCGGCGGCCAACCGGGATTGGGTCGGCACCGCCGCCCGCCAGCTTCGCGAAGCTGGCGTCTGG
>CAYTLD010000087.1:7555-8658 GCA_964438585.1 uncultured Blastochloridaceae bacterium
ATGGCTAACTCACGCGCACAGACGTCCTCCCGCTTTCGACATCCTGCGAACAAGGAGGTCTCGGTTATGGCCTGGATTGAAAATGGATATGGGGAGGTGCTGATGGTTCGTCAGGCCAAGGGGGACCGACGCTGGGCCTTGCCGGGCGGGAAAGTAAAACGCTTCGAGTCGCTGAAAGTCGCCTTAAAACGGGAGATTAAGGAAGAGACCGGCTTGAGGGTCATTTCCATGGAGCCGATGGATTACTACGACCGCTACGCCAGCGGTAATTTAACTGTGCTCTACCGGACCAAAGTGATCCGCCCGAAAAACGGGTTGAACATAGTCGAGACGGCGGAGATTCTCGGGGGCGAATTTAAGAATAAGCTTCCAGCCAACTGCACCCCCTCGGCCCGGTATTTCTGGAAACGTGCCCTGGCGGATGCTTTTTCATCATGACTACTCGCAAGAAACAAATCCTTCTCATCGATGATGATGAGAACTTCAGACGGATGCTGAACAACGCCCTCAATCAGCGCTTTCAGGAAGTCCATGTCGAGACCTTCGGGGATGGAGCCCCGGCCGCTTCCTGGCTGCAGCAGAACCGCCCGGATGTAATCCTCACCGATGTCTGTCTGCCCTCCTACGGAGGGCTCGAGCTGATTCTCATGGCCCAGGCTCTGGTGCCGGGAACCCCCATCATGGTACTTTCCGGGACTAGCCTCCTTGATGACATCCACGAAATGACCGGCGACCGGGAGGGAATGCGTTTTTACCGGAAGCCTTTCAACCTCAGTGAATTTCTCAATGACGTGGAATCCTTCCTCGTTTCCGAGCCGGAAAGCACCATTCGCGGACTCAACCCGCTCATGCTTATCCAGGTCATCCAGCTCGAGCGCAAGACCTGCCGGATGGATCTCACTAGCGGGACCACCGATGGCCATCTCTACTTTTCCAGCGGTGAACTCCGCTACGCCCATGCCGGCGGGGTGGATAGTGATCTCGCCTTCAAAGCCATGATGCGCTGGGAAGATCCCACCGTCACCATCCACGCCGGGCTCGGCCCCCCGGAAATCAATGTCCAGACCCCGATGGAACAATTGATCCAGGAGATGAATTAGGCC
>CAYTLD010000088.1:0-8627 GCA_964438585.1 uncultured Blastochloridaceae bacterium
TAGAGCAGAAGACTCTTAATCTTTTGGTCCTCGGTTCGAATCCGAGGGGGGGCATTTTTTTGGCTTTTCGGCTACTTTTGGGGTGTTGCCGGTGCTTAGGCGATGATGAGGTCCTTTATTTTGCCGTGGGGGTGGCGTCGGCCTGGAGGTCTCCGAGGGCGAATTGGATGCCGATGACCGCTGTGCCGTCGTTCAAGGGGATGGACAGGTGCTTCTGAGTGCTCTTATTTAATAATATTATGTATCGATCCATCTTAGTGATTATTTTGACTTCTCATCTGTCATTCCTTGCATGCGCTGGCGAAATGCCGGCTGTGATGGGTGACTGGATCGGGCAATTTACCAATCCCCTGGAAAAAAGTTATCAGGAAGGTAATCCCTCTTTGGCGGCCCGGATTATTGGACTGAAGGACGGTGAGTTTATGGTTCAGTTATTTCCGGAATTTGATAAGCGGGCGCATTATAATCTGATGGCACAGGCCAAGCCGGAGGGAGGAGTGATCGAAATTGATCAGGGCGGATGGTATCTGAAAATTGAGGACGGGCGCATGACCGGGCATCAGAAGACGAAGCACAAGGGAAAGCCGGTGGAGATCGGGTTTGAGCTGAAGAAAGTCGAGCGGTTGTCACCGACCTTGGGACGCAAGCCTCCGGAGGGAGCGGAGGTGCTTTTCGGTCCTGGAATTAATAATTTGGATGATTGGAAACATGGCAAGGGGAATCCGGCAACCTGGAAGGTGCTGGAGAATGGAGTGGTCGAATGTTTTACTCGTCGGCAGGGGAACAAGCAGGGCGGTGACATTGAGACCAAGAAGGTCTACAAGGATTGTGAGATTCATCTGGAGTTTCGCTTGCCCTATGAGCCCGGCAACAGCGGGCAGGGGCGTGCTAATAGCGGTCTTTTTATCCAGAAGGATTATGAGGTTCAAATTTTGGACAGTTACGGGTTACATGGGGACTGGTCAGAGTGCGGTGCTCTTTACCGGGTGTCTCCGCCCAAGGTAAACATGTGTGCTCCGCCCGGGCAGTGGCAGACGTATGACATCATTTTTAAAGCCGCCCGCTATGAGGGGGCCAAAGTCGTCGAATACCCGGTCATCACGGTGCGCCATAACGGGAAACTGATTCATAACGACTATGTGCTTGAAGAATTGACCCAATATTACGAAACCAACCGTAAAAAACCTCCGGTGCAGGAAGCGGGCCCTTTGCGATTACAAGACCACGGCCATCCGATCCAATTCCGCAATTTCTGGATTAAAGAGGGCTGATCAGATCCCCGGCACAAAAGCGACAGGGGACATCAAAGTGGGTTGATTCCGGTGTCCACTTTGGTCTATAGATAGTGGGTCGTTATCCGGTCATGTCTTTTTACTATTATTCAATTTTAAATCAGCAATCCTACGGGCCGTATCGGAGTAGTGAAATACGGTCCATGCTGGCGGCGGGATCGGCGACGAGTGAGGATTTTGTCAGCGAGGACGGTCAGACCTGGATGCCCATACAGGAATGGATGCAGCAAGCCCCACGGGAGAAGGAGTCTGAAAAAAGCACCTCTCGCAAAGACCGTCGCCATTCCCGACCCCGTCGGTCGCGTTATTCATCCCACAATAAAAAGTCGAGATTTCCGGGTGAGGCGCGCCAAGCCTCAGCCAAGGTGATGTGGATGATTATCTTACTTCTGCTGGCCATGGTCGGCGGAGCGGTATGGCTTTATCTGGAGTCGGAGAAAAAGCAGGCCAGTTACAACTCAGGCTTGCTGCCAGATGAAGTCGGGGAGCAAGTGGTGGCGGACGGAGGAATGGATGCTGAGGCCGGGGGTGTGACTGAGATGGAGACAGCATTGCCGGAGGCGGGCGATCCTGCGTCCGCTGAAGAGGAAAGCCCGGAGTAGTTAATCGATGAAGAGGATGAGCTACTGAAAGCGTTACGTCCTGCCGAGCACTATCAAACTACAGCCCAGTGTGCTCTCTGGCATGAAGTGCATCTACGCTACGCGCCCTTGAACGAGCCGGGTTACCGGGAGTTTTACCGCGACTTTTTTCTCCACAGTGTTGAGCGTCTGAGAACGACTTGCCCGGAGTTGGTGATGCTCGGCGCCGGGAGTGGCTGGAAGGAAGTGCTACTGGCCCAGGCATTGGGTATGACTACCTTGAGGCGCATCCAGGCGATTGATGCGGATGATAGTCTTTTGCGCCAGACGGAAAGCGAGTTGCGGGCAGCCGGATTTACCGGTGATTTTAATGGCCGGGTAGGAGATCTGATGGAGGTTGCCCTGGAAAGGGGTGAAAGTGGAGAAAGTGGTTGTGGCCTGGTAGCTCTGGGGATTCTGCCTAATGTCGATCCGGAGGCATTTCTTATATCACTGAAAAGAAGATTGCCGATCCACACGCCAGTCTGGTTGAGTGCCAACCTGACTACTCCTGGGGTGGATGAGATTCTGGACCAATACCGGAATGCTGAAACAGAGCGATGGCTGGAACAATTTTTTCTGGATCAGGGGGTGAAAAAAGAGCAATTGACCTGGCAATGGTCTGTCCAGCCCGCGTCTTTTGGGTCGAGGGTGGAAGGATATGTTGAATTCCTGGAAGAGTCCGACCTGACGGTCGATGGCCAGTCATGGCCAATGGCGGCTGGAGAGCGGGTGCTGGCTTTTTATTCAAATCGCATGAATCCGCAGCGATGGGATAAAATATTGCAGGAATCCGGGTTCCGGGTGGAACTGGCTGAAGAGGAGTTTGCGGACGGACTTTGGCTTTGTCGATAAGTTAGTGATTACTCAACTTAATCGTTGAGGTGCTGGAGGATTTCCTCATTTTTTGTTTTCTGGAGGGTGTCTTCATAGCCTGGAAAGGCGTCCCACCACTTGCGCCGCTCGACGAGGTATTCGAGGATGGGCTTGGGTTGGCTGAGTTGTTCGACCAGTTCCTCGCGTTCTGCGATCAGGGCCAGGGTTTCGCGGCCCTCCTCGGTGGCGGAGAGGGCCTTTTCCACTTCGACCTGCATGGCTTCGTAGAGTTGATTATCCTTGGGAATCAGGCTTTCCTCCCGACCTATCCAGTATTGTCCGTTTTGCAGTGCGACAAAGGCGGCATCGTAGTAATCCAGGAGTTGGAGAACTTCATCGTAATCGATTCCTTCCATGGTCTTTTTCAGGGTTTGGGCACTATTTTTTGAAGCGGCCTGGAGGCGGAGGAATTTGTATTCATCCTCGGATATGCGGAAGAGTTCGGCCGCCGTTTTGGCCAGCAAGGGTTCGATGATGGCATCGATTTCCATGATGCGTTGCACGGCTTTCTGGCGGAAGTCGCGATGTTCCTGAGCCATTTTTCTGATATCGAGCTGGCCCCGCAAGACGGGTAATTCTTCGGGCTTGAGATCAATGGCAGCGGCGGAGGATTCCTCTTGGGCGTGAGTTGTTTGAAGGATGGTGAGGAGGCCCACGAGGAAAAGGATGGAGGAGAAGGGCCGCATGTTAGTTGGGGAAAAGTGAGAGGGCGGTTTGATACTTGCGCACATGCTCGATGGTGATGCGCAGGAGCTGAGCCCGGGTTTCGTCGCTGGTCTGGATGAGATTAAGTGCCTTGACCAGTTCAGATGATGAGGTGCGGTAGCGCGAGGCGGCGTTGCGGTAATTGCCATCCTCGTCTTTCTTCCGGAGATCTTGCCTTAATTCTCGTAATTCCTTGTTATGTTTTTTATCGATGTCGGGATTTAATTTCAGCTCCTGCTCGTATTTTCGTATTTTTCTGCGCATAGAGTCTGCATTACCCTCGCGGTAGAATTTAGCCACCTCCTCCGCCTGGAGATAGACGACTTTGATCAATTCTCGGATGTCCGCTTCCGGTGTCTGTTGCTCGATCAGCTTCATGTTTCTGACAAATTTGACGGTAATGTCGCTGAGGTCAGCACTGTAATCCTGCGCCTGAACGGTGGTAATGGGAAATAGAAACAGGAAGACAGGCAGCAGGATTTTTCTGATCAGCGGTTTAATCATCGATACAATTTATGGCCTCTTGGGAGGACGGTCAAGGTCTGTGATAAAAATTACTATCCATAACAATCGGTGCGAGGGTTGCCGGCGTTGGTCAGGGCACCGGATTCCGGCTCTGGCTCGAAGGGTGTGTCCGCATTGAGATACTGATCGCAGGTGGTGAAGAATTCGAGTTTGGTGGAGGCGCGGCGAATGTGATGGAGAAAGTGATTTTCGGGACCGATGGACTGGGCGATAAAATTCATAGCTTTTTTCATGTAAGCGACATGGGCTTTTTCTGTGATTCCGGGGGAAAATGTGGCCTGGTATAATTTTTCGACATAGTCCCGGAGGTCGAGGAGGGTGGGGTGGGTGAGGAGGGTGCCGTGGTCGTAAAGTTCACGGATTTGGTTCCAGATCCAGGGGTTGCGGATGGCACCGCGTCCAATCATCAGACCTGCAGCACCGGTTTGGGCGGCGATCTGACGGGCACCGGTTGCGCTCAGGACATTGCCATTGGCGATGACCGGGCAGGGCATGGTTTCCACGGCTTGGCGGATGCGGTCGTAGTGAACGTGGGAGCGGTACATTTCCTGCACGGTGCGTCCGTGCACAGTGAGCATGTCGATGGGGATCTGGCGGTAGACATCGAGGATGCGGTCGAACTCGCTTTCCTCATGGAAGCCGATGCGGGTTTTGACCGTGAAGGGGATGGGAAGGGCTTTACGCAGGGCCTGGAGAATATCATGCAGGCGGTCGAGGTGGCGCAGCAGGCCGCCGCCGGAGGATTTGCGGCAGACGATCGGAGCCGGGCAGCCGACATTCAGGTCGATGGCGATGGCACCGGAATCGATCAGAGCCTGGGCGGTGCGGACGAGGTCGGGCAGGCTCTGGCCGATCATCTGGGCTATGGCCGGACGCTGGGACGGGCTGTTTTTTAAACAGGCGAGAATGTGCTTCTCTGGTCTTGAAGCGGAGTGGACGCGGAAATATTCGGTAAAATAGATGTCTGGCCCTCCGTAATGGTGGGCAACCCTCCAGAAGGCGAGGTGGGTGATGTTCTGCATGGGGGCGAGAACCAGCACCGGGCGGTTGTCGGGAAAGGATTGGTGCAGTGGGTTCATAATGCATCCAGCCAGGGGAGAACCACTTCCATGGGCAGACCGATGACGTTGCTGGCCGATCCGTCGATACGCTCGACGATGTCTTTTCCGCGCTCCTGATAGGCGTAGGCCCCGGCCTTATCGAGAACGTGAACCTGGCTGAGGTAGGATTCGATGGCGGCGGAATCGAGCGGACGGAAGTGGACATGGGTTTCAGCCACTTTTTCTTTGAGGATTTTTGGGGCGTGGGCGATCAGGACCACGGCGGTCATGACCGAGTGGGATTTTCCGCTGAGGAATTCAAGAGTATGGCGGGCTTCATTGAGGTCAGCGGGTTTGCCGAGGATGCGATTCTCGCAGACGACGATGGTATCCGCAGCGAGAACAGCGGCGGTGGGGTGGTGCTGACTGACGGCATCCGCTTTGCGACGCGCATTGGCCAGGGCCAGATCACTGGGGATAAGTTCCGGGTGCGACTCCGGTGTCCACTCGTCGATATCCGGTGCTTCGGTGCGAAAAGCTACGGAGGCCTCTTTGAGAAGTTCCTGACGCCTGGGGGAACTGGATGCCAGAACCAATTCCATCTGAAGATCAGGATTCGGAAGGGGCAGATTCGCTCAGAGCGATCGACTGCCGGGGTAGTTTCTGCTGTTGAAGGAGAATCCAATCCTGGAGGATATTCAGGGTTTCCTGAAGGTGAATGTCACTGGCATAGATGGCCGGGTAAGGTAGTTGGCGGAGAGATTTTTCATCGATTTCTTCCCGATCAACGGGTTCCTCGACTTTGCGATCGAGCCCTTTTCCTTCATTGAAGGTGAAGGAAACGATGGGGGGTAGATTTTCATACATTTGGTCGCGTGAAGCATCCTTGAGGTCTTTTAGCTTCTCATTCTCTGCCAGTTCCTCCAAACGCTGTGCCAGGTTGAGTGATTCCCGCTTATTCTCCATCCGTTCCTGGAGTTTTTTGATATCCTGACTGAGCAGTTCGAACTCCTTGTTGCTGGAGATACGGGTTTGGGAGCGGTGGGTGAGGATCTCGACCGCGTCGGGAGAAAGGTCGTTGAGCGGAGAAAAAGTGACGGCATCGATTTTGCTCCAGGGGAGTGCATGGGGGAGGGTGCTTTCTCCGATTTCGATGTAATCATTGAGTGAAGGCAGTGAAATGTCGGGGATGATTCCGCGTTCCTGGGTAGAGGTGCCGTCCGGGAGGTAGAATTGCTGAACGGTCAATTTCATCGCGCCGGCGATTTCGCCCTTGGCTTCCGGCAGCTTGAGGAAGTCATTGAGGGTGGCGACGGTTTGGACGGTGCCTTTGCCGTGGGTGCTCTGATCGCCGATGATGATGGCGCGGCGGTAGTTTTGTAGTGCTCCGGCCACGATTTCAGAGGCGGAGGCACTGAGCTTATTAGTCAGCACGATGAGTGGCCCGTCGTACTCTATATCTTTATCCCGATCCTTATAGGTGGAGCCGCTTTCGGTGTAGTTCTTGACCTGGACGACCGGGCCATCCTCGATAAAAATTCCGGTGAGCTTGATGGCTTCATTGAGCAGGCCACCGCCATTATTGCGCAAATCGAGGATCAGCCCGTCGATACCTTCTTTTTTCAAATTCTTCAGGAGGGTGCGAACGTCCTCGGTGGTGCTGTTTCCTTCTTCGCGGTCGCCGTAAAACGAGGGGAGTTCGATAATCCCCAGACGCAAGTTCCCCCCCCCTTCTTTCCCTTTCTGCGCCTGAAGGGTGACGTGGCGGGCCTTGGCCTTCTGCATGCTGACGGAAATTTCATTGCGCACGAGCTGGACGATTTTCCGTGTGGCGGTGTCGTCGGCGTCGGCAGGGATGATTTCCAGGCGGACGGTGCTGCCTAAATTTCCCCGGATCAGGCGGACGGTATCTCTCAATTTCATGTCATAGACATCGACGAATTCCCCGTCTCCCTGGGCCACCCCAACAATTCGGTCATTGACCTGGATGCGCCCGTCCAGATCGGCGGGGCCACCAGGCATGACCTCATTGATGGTGCAATAGCCGGTGCGCGGATCGATGTTGAGAACCGCGCCGATTCCGACCAGCTTCTGTTGCATCATGATATGGAAATCCTCCAGCGTTTTCTGGCTGAGGTATTGGCTGTGGGGGTCGTAGGTGGAGGTCAGGGCGGAGAGGTAAATTTCCAGGATATCCTGATGATCGGTGTGAGAGCTGTATTTGAGAATTCGGTCGTAGCGTTTTTTGATTTTTTCCAGGGTGGCCGGTTCGACGGAGAAGTTATCCGGGGTGGCCGGGGGAGGTCCGGAGGCCTGATTGGATTCATCCGGATTGGAAAGTTGCTCACGGAGGATTTCCGATTTCAGGCGTTTTTCCCAGAGCCGGTTGGCATCTTTGATGGTGGTGGGCCAGTCGGCCTGTGAGCGGTCGAGAGAGAAATACTCATCGGCGCTGAAATCAAACGGATTTTTGATCCGGTCATAGGCCCATTCGACACGGTCTTTAATCCTGGATTCAAAGCGTTTGTAGATGGTGAAGGCCGGCTCGACCGCCATGGTGCCGAATTTATCGCTGGCTTGAATAGGTGCCCGGTTTCCGAAGAAGGTAAAAGAAGGCACCTCAATTTCCTCGTTGATCGCCTTGGTTATCGAACCGGAATAATTTTTATTAAGTTCTTTAAAATCAGAGTCGAGGAAGATCATCCGGTTGGGGTCGAGATCTATCATATAGTTTTCAATCCACTCCCGGGCGACTTCTTCATTGATCTGGTGTCGCGAAAAATGCTGATTTTGAAGAAAATAGGTTACGAGGGCGGTAATTTGGGCATAGTCGTCGAGGTCGGATGGAGTGCTTTTATCTTCAGCCAGCACTGGAGTAACCAGAAGATGGGCGATCAATACGACTGGAAAAACGGACTTTAAAAACTGATTCAAGAAACCTGACATGGGAGTAAACCATAGCAGGTATGAACCCATCTGTCACACCGTACATGAAATTTTTTCATAGCCATGAGCAGAAAATCTCATTCATCCTGACTGAAAGTAAGGAAAATCCACTAAATTAGGTCATGGAACTCATTATAACCATCATACTTATTCAGTTGGCCCTGGTAGGGGTGGTGGGATCGGTGGTGCCGATTCTGCCGGGCGCCAGCTTGATTCTAGGAGCGGGCATCCTGCATAAAATTTGCTACAGCGCGGAAATTTCCTGGTGGACGCTGTTGGTTTTATTAATAGGAGCCGGGCTTTCTCTGCTCATCGACTATCTTTCCGGGGCACTGGGGAGTCGGGTCTTTGGGGCCAGTGTCTGGGCCTTTGTCGGGGCGGTTTTGGGCGGGCTGGTCGGTCTGTTTTTCGGGTTGCCGGGGTTGCTGCTGGGGCCTTTGGTGGGAGCCTTTATTTTAGAATTGATCATTGCGCGCCAGGGCTGGAAGAAAGCGGCCGGGGCGGTGGCCGGCGTCGGGGTGGGAATTATGGGAAATTTCGTCTTCCAACTGGGTCTGGCGGTGGTGATGTTTCTGATTTATCTCGGGGACGTGGTGGTTTGGTAATTTAGACAGCCTCTTAGA
>CAYTLD010000089.1:0-6772 GCA_964438585.1 uncultured Blastochloridaceae bacterium
CATAAGAGTAGAGAATTGGGCATGGTGCGAATCAGGATTTTCGGCGATAAAGCTGATGCGCGACGGTTAATCCTTAACCCTTCACCTTTGGCCTTTGACCCTCAGCACGCCTGGCTGAAATAGGCGGCCAATAATTCCTCGGCGGCGGCGGAGGCGGGGAGGTTTCCCTCGACGACTTTCTTCTTAATTCCGGGTAACAGGGCCTGGACTTCGGCGTTCCGGTAGAAATGGTCTTTGACCGCGTCTTCGGCCATGGCGAGCATCCAGTCGAGTCGTTGCTGCTCCCGACGCCGGGCGAAGGTGCCCTGCTCGAACATGTCTTTCTTGAAGGATTGAATCATTTCCCAGAGTTCGGGAATGCCGTCGCCGGTGAGGGCGGAGACGGAAAGGGCCTTGGGCACCCAGCCGGGGGTGGCGGGGGAGAGATACCTCAGCGCCTGCTGGTAATCCTGCCGGGCGCGCTCGGCAGCCGTCTTGTTCTCGCCATCGGCTTTGTTCACGACAATGGCATCGGCCAGCTCGACCACGCCTTTTTTGATGCCTTGCAGTTCGTCGCCGGCATTGGGGACGAGGAGGAGGAGGAAGAAATCGACCATTGAGCGGACGGTGGTCTCGCTCTGCCCGACCCCGACGGTTTCGATGAGCAAGGTGTCGAACCCGAAGGCCTCGCAGAGGACGATGGTTTCCCGTGATTTCCGGGTCACGCCGCCGAGGTTGCCGCCAGTGGGGGAGGGGCGGATGAACGCGTTGGGTTCGCGGGAGAGGAACTCCATCCGGGTCTTATCCCCGAGGATCGATCCCCCGGTGATGGAGCTGGAGGGATCGACGGCCAGGACGGCGACCTTCCGGCCCTCGGCACAGAGGCGGGTGCCCAGTGCCTCGATAAACGTGCTCTTCCCCACCCCCGGCACGCCGGTGATCCCGATGCGGATCGACTTCCCGGCATGGGGCAGACATTTTCCCACGATTTCCCGGGCCGCCGGGGTGTGGTCCGGGTGGTTGCTTTCGATCAGGGTGATGGCCTTCGAGAGCAGGGTCCGGTTGCCGTTGAGAATGCCGTCCACCAGATCCTGGGGAGCGTAGTCACGCCGCTTCGACTTCCGGGTGGAAAATGTCATCGGGCTGTGAACGCCGTCCATGACCCGCCCGGCAAATTCAGCCCCCGCGTTCTCCGGCGCCCATTCGGGGTGTTTATCGTGATGAGGATCGTCTGGCACAGAAAAAATTAACCACGGATTACACGGATAGACACGGATTTTTTATTTGGGTAGGTGGGACGGGAGGTGCAGGGGAAATTAACCACGGATCCTACTTCGCGTAAAGCTTCGCCGGACAAGTTACACGGACTTGTCCGCCATAGCCCGGAGGGCGACGGTGGATAGACAGGGATGATTTGATCACCGCTGTCGAATTCATTAAGATGTTCGTATGGCATGGCGTATTGATGAGCAGGTAGTTAAGGGAGAAATCGATAACCGGGAGCGCGGTCGGGTGCGGGGCCGGATCTGGCTGGCGGGGCGGCGGGATCCGGTGGAGCTGGATTTGGAGGGGAATGCCTGGCGTGATCTGGCCGGCACCCGGTTGACGTTCACCAATCCGGAGGCACCGGTCGAACGGAATCTCGATGGATTTTTTACAGACCAGTCTGGCACCACAGGTGATATTACCGCCTCCCGCAAGGTGCGTGTGCCGGACGTCCCGATGGATGAACTCATGAAGCGCTATGAAAGGAAGCAGCCGTTCCCCTGGCACTGGGGGAATTCGCTTTATCTGGAATGGTTCAGCACGCGTAACGGTCGGGTGGTGATCGAGAGCACCCAGTATGCATTGACAATCTCTCCGGACCGGGCCTGGGAAATGACGGAGGCGGAGGAAGAGGAACAGCGGATTGCCAACGGCCGCGCCATGGAGGGCTTTATGGGACGGCTGACGGAGTTGGCATCTGAGAAAGCGGATCTGGATGAGGAGCCGGAGGAGGATGACCCGCCCCGCAGTGAAGTGGAACAGGCGGCGGATGCGGAAGCGGCCCGCATGGACCTGCTGCTGGATCGAATCCAGGCCCGGCTGGACCGTGAGGAAAATCCCGCTGAATCCTTCGAGCAAATCATGGAGGAGGAACGGGAGCGCCTGCGCCGTGAGCGCGGTGAGCCGGAGCCCGAGCCGTTGACACCGGAAGAAGAGGAGGAACGCGAGGAGTGGATCCGGGAAATGAACGAGGCTGCGGAAGCAGTGGCAGCGGAGATGGAATCGGAGGAATGGAATGAGGAGGACTTCGAGGAGCGACAGCACCCGCTACAAAAAGCGGCCTACGAGTTAACGATACAACTGCATCATGACATTAAAGCCGGGGGGTGGTTGACGGAATCTGATCCGCCGGAGCACCCGCTCTATGAAGTGGAAACCGGGACCATGATTGCCTCCGCCAAGCTGGCAGGCGCGCTCAATCGTTTTGGCAATGAACCGGACGACTGGCCGCCCGACGAACTCAGTGCCGGGGACATACTGGTGCGGCTGAAAAAAGCGCGCGAGGCATTGCGGGATGCACTGGCGGGCCTGGATGCCGCCGACGAGCAGAGCCTGGCCACCCCCGAATGGCGATCCTCAACCCGCGCCGCCATCCGCCCGATCCTGAAAGGCGTGGAAAGCCTGATCGCTGAGGTGCGGGAGAGTCTTGAAGACTAACCCCAATGCCGAAGGCACAGGCCAGAGGTCCCATAGGGACCATCGAAGGTAGCCGTGGATTTTCCCTGTCCGCCATCTTGTGGGGTCGAAGTCCTGATGGAATCGGGACGAAGACCCAAGCCTTGGCGGAGGAGGAAATCCACGGAAAGAGACAAGAGAAAGAACCGCGTCGCATCGCGACGCAACTCGCAGGAAGCTAGGAGATCCGATCCAAAGCGACGCAAATAAAAATGTTAGGGATCACCATCCACGGCGGGAGGAGTGAGCGGGTTGTTGCGTCACTAACGTGACGCGCATCATACAACACAAACCACCGTGGGTTGAAACCCACGGCTAGATTGGGCCACCCCTACGGGGCAGGAAATGGGAAAACTCCGAGACTTCAAGAGCTGCACACGGATTAGCCACTCGAGATTTTGTCGCGAGAATTCGACACATGGCAGGCCCTTGCTGCACGGTGACGATTTCCGCCTCTTTCATAAGGGTGCCCCGCAATCTTTCTTTCAGGGTTTCATGGTTAAGGCGTCAATGTTCATGGAAGAGTATTTCTCTCCTTTTATCGATGTCCAACAACCCGGCGAAAGGAGAAAAAGATTTCAAGTGAACGGCAGGCTCGCTCTGATCGAGAAGAAGTTCGATCAGTTTCCGCTTTTCCAGATCGGATTCCCGCGCTTTCTCGATGAGTTGTTTCCATTCCAGGAGTCGGTGCTCCGCCTCGTGCCCGCCTTCCAGCCAACGCGAGATCGTATCAAGGGCCTGATCGAGGATTTCCGGGGACGTGCTGATCTCAGAGGCGATAGCCGCATGGAGGTCGCGCTGAGCATCCGGAAAATATTCATACGGGTTTCGGGACATGCCCTGATCATAAATGGAAATGTCGCCAATGCGAGGGAAAGAAGGAAAGTCACTCCTTCTCCTCTTTCTGTAAAGGCGCGATGATGGGATCACCCGGGCGATAGAAGGCCTTGAAGTCGCTTACATTTAAAGTGTGCAGTTCCCTGGCACCCACCTTCCTGGCGGCGGCAAGGTGAAGAAAATCATAAATAGCTCCACCTCTGATCCCCCTGCGTTCGGCCTGATCGAAGGCATTGAGCAGATCGTCTTGACCCAGAAAAATGATCTGAAGGCGGGGAACGATATGATCGCGCAGGAGCCGGGCCGCTTCAGAACTGGAAAGGCGAAACCCCAGTCGCCCACCCGTCAGGCTGCTGAATGTTTCGGAGAGTGCGTGGGAATAGGCGCCGGTTTTTCCGCGGTTCTTTAAAAACAACCTGCGGCATACCTCATGATCGGGATCCGACTCATCCAAGGCCGCCACCAGGACAGAGGAATCCAGCACGGAATGAATATTTTTCATCGGCGGCGGCGGTTGGGCCTAGCAACTCTTTCATCGCGGGCATCGCGTTCCGACCGGATAGCCTTCGCAATCGGTTCCTCGCGCCTACCCGCACCGCGCACCACGGGAAAACCGTCCTGCACTTCAATCCGCACATCATCCGCAGCCGGCTCCATCTCCATGATTCCACCGGTAACACGAAGATCCAGCCGGGAACCCTCATGCAGCCCCAAAGCGGTTCGAATCTTCTTCGGGATGACCAAACGTCCTGATTTTCCAAGTATTATTGAATTACTCATGGCATTAAAAATGGCATAAAAGTTGGCATAGTCAAGGGGATAGCTTTCGGGTAAAAAAAATCCGCTTGACATTTCTTAATTTTCAGTAATTATTGAAAATATGGAAAACAAAGAGCCCAGATCGCTGACCGAGGCCAAAGATGATTTTATTGCCCAGTGGGGGGCGATGGGGAGTGCCTGGGGCATCAACCGGACCATGGCCCAGGTGCACGCGCTGCTGATGATTACCGCGGAGCCGATGAGCACGGATGATGTCATGGCGGAGTTGAAAATCAGCCGGGGCAATGCGCATGGCAACCTCCGTGAATTAATCGGCTGGGGGTTGATCCGGAGCGTCATTCGCAAGGGGGAGCGGAAGGAATTCTTCGAGGCGGAAAAGGATGTCTGGAAAATGTTCTGCACCATCGCCCGCGAGCGCAAGCGTCGGGAGATCGAGCCCATCATCGAGGTTTTGGAGCGCTGCCAGGAGGAGACCCGGGGACTGAAGGGCCGGGAGGCGGATACTTTCACGAAGCAAATCCGGGAACTGACCCAGTTTGTCAAAACCGCCGACAAGGTCATGGACCGGGTTTCCCGCAGCTCGGAGAGCCAGTTGATGCCTATCGCCATGAAACTGATGAAATAATTTTTTTGCCAATAACTTTCAGAACTTTCTGAAAGTAAAATAAATAACGAAAAAAGGAGAGGAAATAAGAAATGAATACGATTGAATGGACCTATGTCAGCTATGCGGTGGCGAGTCTTGCCATGACCGTCTGGGTGGCGCGGACTCTGCACAAGAATGGGAGGGTGTTTCTGGTCGATGCCTTCCAAGGCAATGCCGATCTGGCGGACTCGGTGAACCACCTGCTGGTGGTGGGCTTTTACCTGATCAACATCGGGTTTATCTCGCTCTTTCTCAAGACCGCCGATGAATTGACCGGATTGCGGGGCGGGATCGAGCTGTTCAGCGGTAAATTCGGGGTGGTGCTGCTGGTGCTGGGGATCATGCACTTCTTCAACCTCTTCGTTTTCAGCCGGATTCGGCGACGGGGACAACTGCAACACATGCCACCGCCAGTGCCCCCAGTTGCGACCATGAGATAGAGTGACGAAAGGAAGAATGAGGTAGGTGGTTACTGTGAAGAAACTGACGGTTCTATACGATGACAATTGCGGGATGTGTAGCGGGTTCCGAAAATTCTTCTCTGCGGAGCCGGTTTACCTGGAATTGGAATTTGTCGGGCTCAATCATCCGACCGTGACGAGCCGATTTCCCTGGATTGGACACTTCCAGCCCGAAAAGGAGTTGGTTGTAGTGGCCGATACCGGTGAAATCTATCAGGGAGCGGATGCCTGGATTATGGTGCTATATGCGTCGCGACGGTTCCGTGAGGTCTCCGCCAACCTCAGTGCGCCCGGAATGAAGGGAAAGGCGAAAGCCTTCTGCGAGTTTGTTTCCGCGAACCGGCACGGCATGAGCCGATTTCTGGGAATGAAGGGAGATCAAGAAATGTGTGTATTGAAAGGAAAGATATGATCGATCTGGAATCGATGAGTATGATCCATGCGCCCAGGTCGCGCTGTTTCGATCTGGTGCGGAGTGTCGAGGCTCATGCAGCGGCGGTGCCGGGGATCTGGGCACGGGCTGAAGCCGGTAAGACGACGGGGCTGCTAGGTCCCGAGTCGAAAGTTCGATGGTCGGCGGTCTATGGTGGCATTCGGTTTTACCAGAGCATCCGGGTGAGTGGGTTTGACTGGCCGGTGCGGTATAGCGAAGTGAATGAAGGTGGGCCATTTGCTACTTTTCGACACGACTATCTCTTCGTGGAGGTAGAAGAAGGCCGGACC
Source organism: uncultured Blastochloridaceae bacterium (assembly GCA_964438585.1). GTDB lineage: Bacteria > Verrucomicrobiota > Verrucomicrobiia > Methylacidiphilales > JBCBYL01 > JBCBYL01. The sequence continues at coordinate 6,148 of CAYTLD010000089.1, forward strand.
ATGGTGCGGGATCGCTTCTGTTTTCAATCGCCGCTTCATCCTCTTTCCCACTGGCTGGATCAATTCATACTGGCACCACTTCTGAAGAGGGCACTGGAGACCCGCATGGACAGCTTGAAGCGATGGGCGGAGGGAAGTGAATGGGAGACATATCTGAAAGAAAGGATTTACGTATGAAGAAAATAGTCATTCCGGGTGGAAGCGGGTTTCTGGGCCGGACCCTGACCCGCTGGTTCGAGCCGAAAGGATGGGAGGTGGTGATTTTGACCCGACACCCGGAGCGGTCGGCTCCCGGTCGGCAGGTTCACTGGGACGGGAAGACGCCCGGCCCCTGGACGTCCGAACTCGAAGGCGCGGACGCGGTCATCAACCTGGCCGGTCGGTCGGTCAACTGCCGTTACCACCGGAAAAACCGGCGGGAGATGATGGATTCGCGGGTCGATTCCACTCGCATTCTCGGTGAGGCCATCGCGGCTTGTACCAAGCCTCCGAAGGTTTGGCTGCACTCGAGCACCGCCACCATTTATAAGCACACCTATGGACCGGCACATCATGAATCGGGGCTGATCGGCTCCCACCCCGATGCCAAGGATGCCTTTTCTATCGAAGTGGCAACGAGTTGGGA
>CAYTLD010000089.1:6872-8624 GCA_964438585.1 uncultured Blastochloridaceae bacterium
TACAACGTCAGCGCACCAAATCCGCTGCCCAACCGGGAGATGATGAAAACCTTCCGCCAGGTGGAGGGGGTTCCCATCGGCTTGCCCGCAGCCCTCTGGATGTTGGAGGTAGGCGCGTTCTTCCTCAGGACCGAGACGGAATTAATCATCAAAAGTCGTAGAGTTGTTCCCGCCCGTCTGCTCGATGAAGGTTTCCGGTTCAAGTATACGGATGCGGAGGCGGCTTTATACCGGCTCAAAATGACAGGACACAGGGGCTGAAATAAGGGACAGGCACCTATTTCCGGCATGGCATTGACAGACGACACGCCTTTAAATAAACAGGGGAAATAGGTGCCTGTCCCTTATTTCCCGATGCGCGCCTTATCAAATGGATTTGGTATAATACGCTCTGGGAAATCATGGGGCTCAGGGTGCACGGTGAAGGGCGAAAGACCCTTGACCTTGCGCCTTTTACCTTTCACCAAATTTTCAAGGGTAACCCCGTATTTGTCCCACCCCTTATGATACGATGGCGGAATTGATGGATGGTCCATCAGCGTTAAATGCACAAGACGAAGAAAGGAAACACAACATGTCATCATTAAATAAAGTCATCCTGATTGGAAACCTGACCCGCGATCCCGAGCTGCGCAGCACGCCCAAGGGCACGCCGGTCGGGGAAATCGCCCTCGCCCTGAACGAAACCTACAAAACCCAGGACGGGCAGACCCAGGAGCGCACCACTTACGTGGATGTGGTCCTCTGGGGCCGCCAGGCGGAAGTCGCCAACGACTACCTGAAAAAGGGTCGCCAAGTCATGGTCGAGGGCAAGCTCCAGCTCGACCAGTGGGAGAGCAAGGACGGAGAAAAACGCAGCCGCATCCGGGTGCGAGGTGAGAACCTGCAATTCCTCGGCAGCAAGCAAAGCGCTAATTAACCCGCTTTGAGCGCAATCGGCCAGCCCCGTGGGGATGCAGACCCCACGGGGTTCAGAAATAGGGGACGGGGTAAAAACTTTTTCGCATTGCAACAGCAAATGTAAAGATGATGACTTGAGTAAAAGTTTTTACCCCGTCCCCTATTGACGGTAAGGAAGCGGGTCGTCATTTTATTGTTATGAGCGAGAAACCATCATCCCGGGTCAAGGAAGAGCCCTCGGGCAGTGCCATCGAGCGGGCCCGGGCCTATGGGATCGATATCTCCCTCCTGGAGGCCAATCTGGAGAGGACCCCGCTGGAGCGGATGCAAGCCCACGATGCCGCTCTGAATTTAGTCAGCGAGTTGCGTGCCGCCAAAAATCAATATGGATGACCGACTTCGTAGACTACTCTGTCAGATAAGCCGCTCTGATGTGAAGTTCGTCCTGGTGGGCGGCTATGCCGTGGCAACGCACGGGAGTTCACTCATGACCCAGGATGTGGATGTGGCTCTGGACATGAGCACCGACAACCTGCAGCGGTTGTTGGTCGCTTTGAAAGAACTCCATCCCCGGCACCGGATGGGGAATGAAAAACGGCCCTTCACGGAATCGGATGCCTCCGACCCGCATTGGAAAAATATTTATCTCACCACCGAATGGGGACAGCTCGACTGTCTGGGGGAAGTGGCCGGGATCGGGGATTATACGGCCTGTGAAAGGCGCAGTGAGTGCCTGGACCTGGGCGACTTCCAACTCCGTCTCCTGACGCTGGACGCCCTCATCGACTCCAAGCGCGCCCTCAACCGACCCAAGGACATCCACGCCGTCCATGAGTTGGAGGCCATCCGGGA
>CAYTLD010000090.1:0-8608 GCA_964438585.1 uncultured Blastochloridaceae bacterium
ATGACCTATCTCCAGTTCCACCTGCTTTTCAATGTCCCCCTGCTTTTCATCCTGAGCCTTTTGGCCGGAGGGGCACTGCTTAATACCGGAATTTTGGCTCCGGTCGGGCTGGTGCTGGTTATTGTCGTCCTCTTTACTACTCCCTGGGACAACTATGCCGCCTGGCGCGGGATTTGGGGGTTCAAGGAAGGGCGTTACCTGATGAAATGGGGTTACCTCCCCGTTGAGGAATACCTCTTTTTCATCATTCAATCGATCCAGGCCATCCTCCTGACCGTCATCATAATTGGCTGGCTGCCGGATTTGCCCTCGCTGACATCCCCCTGGCCCCTCCTCAGTCCCGCATCACTGGCTATCGGAGCCTCTATCTCCGCCCTCTTCCTTTTCATCGGCTGGCGCTGGGGCCTGCCCCTGCCCCGCTTCTCGAAGTGGCAATACGCCTGGCATCTCCTCTTCTGGTTCGGACTCGTCACCGCTCTCCAGTGGTGGGTGGGCTGGCATATCCTCCTTCCCCGCTGGCCCGTTCTCCTCTCCGTCACCCTCCTCCTCGGCACCTGGCTTACCCTCGCCGACCTCGTTGCCGTCCGCCAAGGCATCTGGTTCTTTGACGAACGCCTCATCACCGGAAAGAAAATCGCCCGCATCCTCCCCTGGGAGGAAGCCGCCTTCTTCTACCTCACCAGCCTCATCGTCTCCCAATCCATCCTCCTCTTCCTCCCTGAGCCCCTCCGTTAAGGGACGGAGTATTAAGCTTGCTTAATACTCCGTCCCTTAACAGTATCGGCATACTATGCCAAGAAGACCTCGACTCGTCGTCCCCGGATTCCCTCACCATATCGTCCAAAGAGGGGTTCGAAAAATGGATGTTTTTCACTCGGACTCCGACCGTAAGCTCTACCTCAGTCTGATACAAAAAGCCAAGGAAGATGTCGGCTGCCAGTTTCTGGCTTGGTGTCTCATGAGTAATCATGTTCACTTTATTATCATCCCCGAGCATCAACATTCATTCGCGGAACTGTTCCGATGGGTGCACGGCCACTATACCCGAAATCTCAACAAACGGGATGATTGCGTCGGTCATCTCTGGCAGGAGCGCTTCCACTCCTCTCCACTGTCTCATTCGCATCTATGCCACTCGCTAAGATATATTCTACTCAATCCAGTTAAAGCTGGGATCGTAAAACGTTCAACCGATTATCGATGGTCCAGTGCCCGCTTCACTTTTCACCCGCAGGTCGGCGACCCCCTGATCACTAAGCCTCTCGAAACTTCACTAGTTGACACCTTGAGAAAAATGCGACAGAAAGACTTACTTGAAGACAGCCAGGAGATCGAGTTCAGACTACGCAATAATTTTGCCTACGCTGAACCCAGCCAGATTCGCCTCTGGGAAAAAGAATACGGAGTCCGCTCCTCACCCCTACGAGGCCCTCGACGTTAAGGGACGGAGTATTAAGGCTTAATACTCCGTCCCTTAACGATTTGCCATGATCCAGCCGGTAAATTTACGTAAACTTCATGATCCGATTCTTGAGGAACTGGAAGTGGCGGTGCTGCGTGTGCTGCGGAGTGCGGCTTATTGTCTCGGGCCGGAGGTCGAGACGTTTGAGTCGAATTTTGCCCGTTACAATGGTAGCGATTATGCGGTCGGTGTGAATTCCGGGACCAGCGCTCTGCACCTGGCACTGCTGTCGGCGGGTGTCGGGCCGGGCGATGAAGTTATTACCAGCCCCTTCAGTTTTATCGCTTCCTCGGCTTCCATTCGTTATTGCGGAGCCCGACCGGTTTATGTGGATATCGACCCGGAGAGCTACCTCATCAATCTCGACCGGATCGAGGCGGCCATCACGCCAAAGACCAGGGCCATTGTCCCGGTTCATCTATTCGGCCAGATGGTGGACATGGACGTGTTAACGGACTTGGCTCACCGGCACCACCTGGCGATCGTCGAGGATGCGGCCCAGGCTCATGGGGCGACATTTCAAGGCAGGCAGCCGGGAACCTTCGGGCACCAGGCCTGCTTCAGCTTTTACCCGACCAAGAATCTGGGTGCCTGTGGTGAGGGCGGGATGATCACCGGGCAGAACCAGGAATCAGAGACGTGTGTCCGCTCACTCCGCAGTTGGGGGACCGGGAGTCCGGGAAACTATGATCACACCCTGGAAGGTTTTAATTACCGGCTGGAAGGCATTCAGGCGGCTGTCCTCGATGTGAAGCTGAAACACCTGGAAACCTGGATAAGTCGTCGGAGAGAAAATGCCGCCCGTTACCGCGAATTGCTCGAGGGAGCCGGGCTGCAAGGCCCGGTGGAATTACCGGGGCGACGTCATGTGTACCATCAATTCACTATTCGCATCCCGGAACGTCAGGCCATTACCTCAGCCTTGCAGGAAAAAGGCATTCAAACTGGAGCCTTCTATCCCATTCCCCTGCATCGACAAAAAGCCTACCACGACCTCGGCTACCGCGAGGGAGACTTCCCTCATGCTGAAAAAGCAGCTACTGAAGTGATGCAGTTGCCCGTGGGACCTGAGGTGACACTGGAAGAAATCGACTACGTTGCTCAGACCTTAATTGGGATTATTTCCCCGTGATATCCAGTGATGAAATGAAATCCGTGCTTATCACCGCCGGTCCGGCTTGGGAACCCGTCGATGCGGTCCGGCGACTTACCAATCATTCGACCGGCAGCCTGGGTGGATTTCTCGCCTCCGAACTCCACCAGGCAGGACTTAACGTCATGCTTCTCTGGGGAGACTCCGCACCTTCCCAACCTCCTGAGAATGTCCCGAGAATACTTTTTTCCCACGCCACCTCACTCCGCGAGGCTCTGGAAGCTGAATCTTCCTCCCCGACTGAATATCATGCCGTGCTTCATCTTTCTGCCGTGAGCGATTTCCGCCTGGCCACACTCCCGACCGAAGGCAAGCGGTCATCCCGCACTGGCCCCATTTCCCTGCTCCTTGAACCGGCACCCAAATTAATCCGACACCTTCGCGAGTGGTTTCCGAGTGCTCGCCTGGTCGGATGGAAGTACGAGGTCGATGGAGGGCTTGAGTCCGCTCGCGAAGCGGCGGAGAACCAGCTTAAAGAAACCGGCACTAATGCCTGCGTTCTTAATGGCCCGGCTTATGGGGATGGATTTGGATGGATCGAGCCAGGGCATGCTGAACAGGCCGGGATACGGGAAACCTGCCGGCATTTGCGGGATCGCCTGGAACTACGCGACTATCTTATCCGCTATCTGAGAGGCTGTCTAAAAAGTGGATGATAACAAACTTTCTGCGCCAAATTCCGCCCTGCTTCGTTGCTCCTCAGTTACGTATCTATGTAGATATGCGCCTTCGTCGCGCCTCACAGGATCGAAATTTTGCTTGAAATTTTATTTACCACCACTTTTTAGACAGCCTCTGAGTTAAAGGTGCCTCCATTGACTCCCAACCACCTGACCCGACGTGATCTGGGTCGATTCCTGCTCTGGTTCCTGCTCCAGGGGCTGATTATCTCTGTGCTCATGGCTGCGCTCACGGTGTTGGGCATGTCGTCTTCATTCAGTATCCCCTGGTCTCTCATCGCTATCGCTGCGCTACTCTCCGTCGTTTACCGGCGGGGACATTATCTCCTGGTGCTGGGACTAGGCGCTGCCGCCCTCAGTGCACAACATTCCCCGGCATTCTTTGGTTACGCTCTTCTACTCACCATTCCGCTCTATGCCCTGCTGCGATGGAGGTGCAGCCATCCCAAAAGCAAGAATAGCCATTGGATCGTTCTGGCCTTCTGGATCTTATTAGGTGTGGGTTTGGTGGCTTTTCCCTGGATCCTGCGGGCCATTGGGGGAAATCAGCCTGCCTCCTGGCTCTGGTGGAATGGATTTTCTGCGGCGGCGCTGTTTATCCTCTACGCCCGTCTCGGCTTTGAAGAGAATTCGCCGCTTGTCCGGGTGGGATATTTCGAGCATCTCGGTTACGTTCTTTTTCCGGTGCACCGTATCGCGCTGGTTCCGATGAGCCCATCCTGGTTCGGCCGTCACAGCCGTGCCTCCATCGATGGGAAGAGTTACCGCCACGCCTGGCGCGCTGTCGGGCTGGCGGCGGCCAAGTCGATACTGTTTCTGATCCTCACCCGCTTACATACGGCTCCATCCAACCTTGAGGAAATCGGCTTTCGGGAGGCCTGGTGGTATCTTTTTATTCATTATGCCTGCTGGCTATGCTGGGTTCAGGCCCACTTTGATTTGGCTGTGGCCCTGGCACGCACCCTTGGCATCCGTATGCCCATTATTTACGACCGCCCCCTGATGGCGTTATCCCTGACCCGTTGGTGGCACCGCTTTAATCATTTAGTGCCGCATTTAGTCCGGAGAGCTGTTCGCGGGATTCCCGAACCCGACGGCCTCAGGGTCGGCTTGCTGGTGGCATTGAGCTACCTGTTTATTCCTGTCGGGATGATTGGTTCGGTTTTCATGATCAGCAATTTGAACGTATTCCTCTGCACCTTGATATTTACGGCGATCATCTCGGTGGGGATCGGAATTGAAACCTTCCGTGGAAACCACCTCTTTCAACCCTTGAACTATCGAGGGTGGGCAAGAATTCCCCGCTGGATACTGACTCACACAGTGCTTGCCATCGCGCACCTCTTCCTGCTCAATCACGGCATTTTTAGCGGAGATCCTATTTGGAATTTGAAAGAGCGTTGGTCAATTCTCCTCTCGCTGCTGCCGGGCTGATTTTTCGTTTCGCATCAGGGCCCAAGATGCTTATTCTTTCGCGATGTCGAATGTTGGATTGGAAGTGCCGGGCTTATGGGTGGATGTGGATCGTATCGAGTATATTCCGGCCGCCTCATCTCCTCCCCATCGCCCTCACCAGTTTGCTTACTATATCACCATCCACAATGACAGTCTTGAAACCGTCCGCATCACCGGGCGACGCTGGGTCGTTACCAACCAGGAAGGACACCGCCTGATCATTGAAGGTGACGGAGTCGTCGGCCAATTCCCCAAGCTAATTCCCGGTGACACTTTTCATTACCACAGCTATCACCTCATCGAATCCGACAGCACTGCCGAAGGAATCTACCTCGGGCGCGACGAGCAGGACAATCCCATCATCGCCCGCATCCCCCCCTTCCAAATGAAAATTAATTAGAGGCGGCAGATGAGTAGTTCGCGTTCGAAGACCATTTCCTTGGGCAGGTGCTCGTGCAATTTGAGGAAGAGTTCTTCATGCTGCAGGGTTTTTTGCTTCCAGATTTCGCGGTCGATGGTCATGAGTTCGTCCCACTGTTCCCTGCTGAAGTCGAGGCCGGTAAAGTCGATATCCTCGTAGTGCGGAATCCAGCCGAGGGGGCTTTCCTTAGCCACTCCACGTCCGCGAGTGCGGTCGACTATCCATTTTAATACGCGCATGTTATCGCCAAAGCCCGGCCAGATAAACTGACCGTCGGCGTTTTTGCGGAACCAGTTGACATGGAAGATGCGGGGTCTTGATTGAAGACGCTTCCCGATTTTGATCCAGTGGCGGATATAGTCGCCCATATTGTATCCGCAGAAGGGAAGCATGGCAAAGGGGTCTCGACGGACCTGGCCGAGTTTACCGAAGGCGGCTGCGGTCATTTCTGAACCCATGGTCGAGCCGAGATAGACACCGTGCGTCCAGTTATAAGCCTGGAAGATCAATGGCACATGGCTCATCCGGCGACCTCCAAAGACAAAAGCACTGATGGGAACCCCATTCGGGTTTTCCCAATCCTCATCCAGACAGGGACAATTGATGGCTGGTGCCGTGAATCGGGCATTCGGATGTGCGGAGGGAACTTCACTATTGCGATCCCAGTCGTTGCCTTTCCAGTCGATAATTTTTCCGGCGGGGGGCTCTGCGGTCATTTCCTCCCACCAGACATCACCGTCCTCGGTGAGGGCGCAATTGGTGAAGATCGAATCCTTGGCGCAGCTTTCCATGGCATTCGGATTAGTTTGATAATTAGTGCCCGGGGCTACGCCGAAGTAGCCGGCTTCAGGGTTGATGGCATATAATCGCTCATCGTCTCCGGGTTTGAGCCAGGCGATATCGTCGCCGATGGTGGTTACTTTCCAGCCTTTTTCCTGGAACGATTTGGGTGGGATAAGCATGGAAAAGTTGGTCTTCCCGCAGGCACTGGGGAACGCTGCGGCGACGTAAGTTTTTTCCTTCTCCGGCGATTCGACGCCGAGGATGAGCATGTGCTCTGCCATCCAGCCCTGGTCGCGGGCCATGCAGGAGGCGATCCGGAGGGCAAAGCATTTCTTGCCCAAGAGTGCGTTGCCTCCATAGCCGGAGCCATAGGACCAGATCTCGCGGGTTTCCGGAAAATGGACAATGTACTTGGTGTCCGCGTTGCAAGGCCAACTGGTCTCGTCCTTTTGACCAGGTTCCAGCGGTGCTCCCACGGAATGCACGCAGGGCACAACAAAATGATCCGCTTTGTCGATTTCATCGAGGACCTTCTGCCCCATGCGGGTCATGATCCGCATGTTGACCACCACGTAGGGGGAATCCGTCAGTTCGACTCCGATGTGTGAGATGGGTGATCCGATCGGCCCCATGCTGAAGGGAATAACATACATAGTGCGCCCCTTCATGCAGCCATTGAAGAGCGGCTTCAGGGTCTTGCGCATTTCCCGGGGATTCATCCAGTTATTGGTCGGTCCGGCTTCATCCTGACTGAGGCTGCAAATGTAGGTGCGGTCTTCGACGCGGGCCACATCGCTGGGGTCGGAACGGAAAAGATAACTATTAGGTCGTTTTTCTTCGTTGAGCTTAACAGCCATTCCGGAATCGACCATCTCCTGCAAGAGCATCTGGTTTTCCTCATCGGATCCATCACACCAGTGAATCGAGTCCGGCTTGGTCTGGGCGGCGATTTTTGCGACCCATTTGATTAGATTCTGGTTGGTGGTTTTTCCGTTTCCGGTGGTTTGGATACTCATGCGTGTCATTTCCTAGTTTATTATGTTATTCTTTATATAAGGCAAATTAATATATTTTACGCTAATAATGCAAGCATTTTAATGCTTATTTTGACTGCGGGTCAGCGATTACCCGTTACCGCTGTTGAGATCGATCCTGGGAAACAAAGGCTCTGCCTTTGCCACCTGTTTACCTGCATGAGAATAGCGCCACTCTAGCCCATCTGCAGCCGGATGCACCTTCCAGCCTCCCAGTTGTGTCAAGGTATGCTGAACCGTATCGGGGAGGACTGGCTCCAGTTCGGAAACGAGCAGGTAGATCGCTTGCACCATGCTGTGCAGGACGGTATCGAGGCGATGGGCCTGAGCTTCATCCTTGGCCAGTTTCCAGGGGGCGCACTCCTCGATATATTGATTAGCCCGGGAGATGCCGCGGAATAATTCGGTCAAGGCGCGATGGGGCTGCCAGGCATCCATCAACTGGCGGTAGTCACCGATGGCTGCCAGCACGTCCTTCTGAAGTGCAATGTCCTGCTCCGTTTCCTGATCAACTGCGGGAATTCTTCCATCGCGGTAACGGTGCAGCATCGAGATCGTGCGCTGGACCAGATTGCCGAGGTTATTTCCCAGTTCGGACTGGTAGCGGGTGTGGAAGGATTCGGGAGAAAAGTCCGCATCCTGGCCGAGGGCCATTTCCCGGAGGACGTAGTAGCGGAAGGCGTCGCGGCCATAGACCTTGATCAATTCCAGCGGATCGACCACATTCCCGGTCGTCTTGCTCATTTTTTCTGAATTACTGGTCCAGAATCCGTGCACCAGCAGGCGGCGCGGCATGGGGATGCCCGCGGCCTTCAGCATGATCGGCCAGTAAATAGCGTGAGCCGGGACCATGATATCTTTTCCGACAACATGGACGGCGGGCCAGGCCTCGCCGGGCTGGCCATTCTCAAATCCGGTGCCTGAGACATAATTGATCAGAGCATCAAACCAGACGTAAGTCACCTGGTCCGGAGCAAAGGGCAGTGGGATGCCCCAGTTCAAGCGGCTGGAGGGTCGGGAAATGCAGAGATCCGGGATCGGCTTGTCCAGCGCACCAAGCACTTCCTTTGTTCGGAAGGCGGGAAAAATCCAGTCCGGGTTATCTTTTAAGAAGGATACCAGCCAGTCCTGATACTTCGAGAGACGGAAATAATACACGGTTTCCGAAAGGTGAACAACTTCACCGAACCGCTCCGGCCACTGGCCCTCGATCTTGTCATCTTCGGTCAGGAATTGTTCCTGGCGGGGGCTGTAGTAGCCCTCGTAGGTGCCGGGATAAATGTCACCGTCCTGGTGGATCTTGGTGAGGATGGCCCGCACCACATCCTTGTGACGATCCTCGGTGGTGCGGATAAAATCATCGTAGGAAATATCGAGCTGATCATAGAGGCTGCGGAAATGGCCTGACATCTCATCGCAAAATTCCTGTGGTTCCAGGTTGGCTTTGGCAGCGGACTGCTGGACCTTCATTCCGTGCTCATCGACACCGGTGAGAAAAAAGACCGACTTCCCCTGTCTCCGGTTCCAGCGGGCCAGAGTATCCGTCAGCACCTTCTCGTAAGCATGGCCTAGGTGAGGGCGTCCATTGACGTAATCGATTGCGGTGGTGATGTAAAAATC
>CAYTLD010000091.1:0-8591 GCA_964438585.1 uncultured Blastochloridaceae bacterium
TGCGGTTGCGACCGGAGGCCTTTGCTCTGCTCAGCGACGGGGTGGAGATGAAGGGTGAGGGGGGTCAGTCAAAGATTTGTGATATTTGAGCAAGGAAATGTGTAATCCAAAAAATCAAGAATCTTTGACTGACCCCCTACGGCTTATTGACCCCCTACGGCTTATTACCGGAGACGCGTCAGCGTTGTATTGTCAGGAACTAAGAACAACGAACCATGAACACCTGTCGCGCCATAGTGAAGCGACGGCGGAAGGAACGGTTGTTTTCGACAACCAGTGGCTCAGAGAGTCTCGGTAAAGGCTTCGATAGAAGGGCACTGAATGGCCGTGCGGAGCAGACGGTTTAAATGTCCTTCATCGCTGAGCGCGTGAACTTCCTCTTGCAACCCTTGTGGTACTTCGCCGAAGCGGACTTCCAGTGCTTCGATAACATGATCGCGGAGTGCCTGTAGGCGGCCTGTTTGTAGACCTTCTTGGCGGCCTTCCTGACGGCCTGTTTGGAGGCCTGTTTGGAGGCCTTCTTGTCTGAGTTTTTGGGCGAGTGTCATGGCGGTTTGTTTTAGTTGTGGTGTTTGGATTTCTTTAATATTACGTTCGACAGCATCGGTGTCAATGTCGGCGTTCATCATGAAGCGCAGCAGCATTTCGAAAATCTCCGGGGGAATCCGAGCCATCATGGACTCGTCCCACACGGCCTTGTCGAGGAGGGAGTTGCTGCGTTCGGCCTTCATCACCCGAAGCACCATGATGCCCGCCGGGGTGCCCCGGATGGCTTCGAACGGGATTTCCGCCAGTTGCACCAGTCGAAATATATAATCCGGAATGAATGGCTTCACGTCCTCTGAGAGCGAATCGGGCATGTCGAAGAGAGCGGCGAAGGAAGATGGCAATTTCCAGGCGCAATCATTCTGCGCCAGCACCACCGGTAGAATGACGGGCAATGGTTCGCCCGGCAGTTTCGCCAGCGACGCTTCCCAGATGCGGACCATGTAGCGGAGCAGGCGCAGAGCAATGACCGGATCCTCGCGCGTCTGGTGCTCGAAGAGGCAATAGATGAGTGCCTCGTGCCCGGCCAGGGGCGCACTGAAGAGCAGATCACTCTCGTGCAGCCGGAATTGCGAGTCGATGAACGATCCCGCCTCCAGCTTGAGCGCAGGCCAGTCCACGGCCTCGGCCAGCCGCTCGGGAAGATACGCCGACAGGAAGCCCGCCGCCGTCTGGGGATCACTGAAAGCCTGCTTGAAGAGCTTGTCGTTCGGCTGATGCAGCGGATCGTCCTCAGGCATAGCCGGAACTTAACAGCAATGCGCCGGGAGTGACAAGCCCCCGTTCGTGAATAGGTGAAGAGCGCGGCAAAATATTCTGACAAAAACCTACAACAATCGCCTCGTCAAAGCTGCTACCGGCTGGCATGGTTCCCCGCATGATCGCGTGGCTGGCTGTTATTGGTTTTAATCTCCTTCTTCCCGGAGAGGCGTCCGCGTTGGAGTGTCGGCCCCAATCATCCATCGGAAATCAACAATCAAAAATTCCTTTGCATTCGGCATTTGATTTTTTAGACAGCCTCTCGGAGCTTGCCGACGGCTCAAATCAGAGATTAACCTGTTGATGGCCCGCCCAATGGCTCCTGCGGGTAGATGAGGGCTCGACAGGGCAGGGGGGTTCATGGCTAACTATTCGGCTGATGGATTTCCAAGATATCAAACGGGAGCAATTTCGCGTCTGGGGACGCACGCCGATAAGCGGGACGGTCAGGCCGCAGGGAAATAAGAACGAGGCCCTGCCGGTGATGGCGGCTGCGCTATTGACGGAGGAACCGGTTATTCTGGAAAACCTGCCTCCTATTGAAGATGTGACCATTCTGGAGTCGATGCTCAAGGAAATGGGAGTGGAGGTCGATCCCCGGGAGTCCGGCCTCCGGCAAACAGTTACCTTGCGGGCCGGGAATCGCCCGAGCGGGGTGGTCTCACCGGTTCAGGGCAGCCAGTTGCGCGGATCGGTAACGCTGGCCGGGCCACTGCTGGGCCGTTGCGGTCGGGTCGTGCTGCCCCATCCGGGGGGGGATCGGATCGGACGGAGACGACTCGATACCCATATGCTGGCTCTCCAGGCTCTGGGAGCTAAAATTAAGCAGACCAACGAGGGATTTGACATCCGGGCCCGTAAACTCAAAGGGGCCGACATCCTGCTCGATGAAGCCTCGGTCACCGCCACCGAAAATACCATTGGTGCGGCGGTTCTGGCCGAGGGCCGGACAACCATCCGCAATGCCGCCAGTGAGCCGCATGTCCAGGGCCTCTGCCGGATGCTCAATAAAATGGGTGCCAAAATCGACGGAATCGGATCGAACATCCTGAAAATACGGGGGGTGAAATCCCTGCACGGCACCCGTCACCGGATCGGGCCGGATTACCTTGAGGTCGGTAGCTTTATTTCCCTGGCCGCTGTGACTAAAGGTGAACTGCTGATCAAGGATGCCGACATCGGCAATCTCAGCATGATCCGTCTGATTTTCGCCCGCCTCGGCATCGAAACTGAGGTTCGGGGAAAAGACCTTCTGGTGCCGGGCAAGCAACGTCTGCGTATTCTCAATGACCTGGGTGGAGCGACTCCGCGTATAGATGACGCCCCCTGGCCCGGCTTCCCGGCGGATATGACCTCGGTGGCACTGGTCACCGCCACCCAGTGCCGCGGGACTATTCTCATCCATGAGAAAATGTTTGAATCCAGGCTTTATTTCACCGATCCCCTCATCGGGATGGGAGCACGGGTGGTTCTTTGTGACCCCCACCGGGCCGTGGTCATCGGTCCAGAGCGTCTGCGAGGATCCCGCCTGGTCAGTCCCGATATTCGGGCCGGAATGGCCATGCTTATCGCCGCCCTTTGCGCCGAGGGCGAGTCCGTGATCGAGAACATCGTCCAGATCGACCGCGGGTTTGCCCAGATCGACAAGCGACTCAAAGAACTGGGTGCTAAAATAGAAAGAGAACACGTATGAATGATTCCCCGAACATCATCGCTACCACCGGAGGCCTGGCGGAGACGAACAGCTACGCCTATCAGTCTGCCGGAAAAACCATCGTCATCGACGCACCGGAAGGCACGCTCGACTGGCTCATCAGCGAAAAGGTGCCCGTCGATCTTCTCTTCCTGACTCACGGGCATTGGGATCATATCTGGGATGCCGCCGCAGTGATCAGACACTTTAATTGTCGGGCCGTCGGCCATGCGGATGATGCCCTGTTATTTAAAGATCCGGACATCATGCGCCAGTTCGGGCTGCCGGTTTCACTGGATCCGGTGAAGATTGACGAATTTCTTGTCGATGGGCAGCAATTCACCTGGCAGGAGCGATACTTTGAAATTCTGCACATCCCGGGTCACTGTCCCGGATCGATCTGCCTGGTGGATCATGACCGTCACCTCGTTTTTGGAGGGGATGTCCTTTTTGCCGGTGCCATCGGTCGCTGGGATCTTCCCGGCGGGTCACGTGAGCAGCTCATGCAGGGGCTGACAAAGAAAATGCTGGCCTTGCCGGACAATTACATTCTCTATCCCGGCCACGGCCCCGTCACTTCCATCGGTCAGGAAAAGCAGACCAACCCCTTCTGCATCGAGGCGGCGCAAAGATAAGGGACGGCGTCAGCTTATTTTTCACTCATGGGTGGGTTGGAGCCATTCTGGAAACGGATCCGGAAGTTGATTCCAGGCTGCTTCACCTGCTTCGATCTCCTTAGCGTTCAGTAATGCGCTTTCCAGCTTTAACTCAATGGTGCGTTGATCCATTTGCTGGCCGATAAAGACAATCTCCTGGCGACGGTCTCCGTAGGGCTTTTCCCAGCGTTTGGTGATTCCTTGGATCATTTCCTCTTCATCGGGCCACTGGTGTTTAGGCATGGCGGCCCACCACATACCGGCTTGATTCAACGTGCTGGATGCGCCTGCGCGTGAATAAAGTAGAGCGTGATCCATGCGGCTGGCCAGCCAGACAAAGCCCTTGGCCCGGATGACTCCGGGCAAATTTTCTCTTATGGTCCTGAAAAAACGTTCCGGGTGAAATGGCACCCGGGAACGATAGACAAAATGACTGATCCCGTATTCCTCTGTTTCGGGGACATGCTCACCATTCAACTCTTTTAGCCACATTGGAGCCTGAGCCGCTTTTTCAAAATTGAAGCGTCCGGTTCCCATAATTTCCCCAACCGGCACTTCACCATGAGAACAGGTTATGATACGCGCTTCCGGGTTTAATCCGCGCACATGCCCCAACACTTTCTCCAGCTCGACTGCATCGACGAGGTCGGCTTTATTGACCAGAATAACATCGGCAAATTCCACCTGTTCGGTCAGCAGCTCGGAAAGGGTGCGTTCATCATTCAGATCGCGCTCCATCTCTCTGTCTTTAAGAGATTGTCTGGCGCTGTAATCGTGAAGAAAATTACGGGCATCGACCACCGTTATCATGGTGTCCAGTTGAGCGACGTCTGAGAGGCTGCGACCGGTTTCATCGGCAAATGTGAAGGTCTCTGCCACCGGGAGAGGCTCGGATATCCCGGTCGATTCGATCAGCAGGTAGTCGAATCGCCCCGCGTGGGCCAGAGCGGAGACTTCTTTGAGCAGATCTTCCCGTAGAGTGCAGCAGATGCAGCCATTGGACATCTCTACCAACTTTTCTTCACTACGACTCAAATTGGCCTGTCCGGACGAAACTAACTCAGCGTCAATGTTTACTTCGGACATATCATTTACAATGACGGCTATTTTCCGCCCTTCGCGATTATTTAGCACATGGTTGAGTAGAGTCGTTTTACCAGCACCGAGAAACCCTGATAGTACGGTAACTGGTAATTTCTTTGTAGGTGAGAGTCTGTTCATTGCTCTATTGATAATATACTTTCAATAAAACGCAATGCACAAAGATAAGGGACGGGGTATAAATAAAACGTAAAAAGTGAAAAATGGGGAATGGAGACCGTGAGCAGGATAATTTATACCCCGTCCCTTATCTTTCTTCACTTTGGGAGAATTTGCGGGCGTGGAGGAGGGTCTTGTGGGCGAGGCCGGTTTGGATGGTTTTGCGGGCGAGGTCGATGCCGTCGGTGGGGGAGGTGTTGGCTCCCTGGGCATAGAGGCCGAGGCCGGCGTTGAAGGCGAGCATGCGGATTAAGCCCGCCTCCTCCGGGTGGCCTTGGAGTGCGGACTCGATTTTAGTGGCACTTTCTTCGGCGGAGGATACGAGCCATGGGTCGAGTGAACCGGATTCGGAAGCGGGGATAACTTGATCGACTGGAGTACCCTCGAGGTTCCCCTGCACCCGGGTCACGCCGATGACGGAGGCTTCACCGATCGGTTGGCCGGAGTCGGATTCTCCGTAAACGAGGAGGAAACGCCGTCGTCCCATGGCCTGGAGGCATTGGCGGTAAAAGTCGAGTCCCTCGGGACGGAAGAGTCCGACCATCTGGGCGTCCGGGCGGGCTGGATTGAGCAGCGGGCCGAGGTAGTTGAAGATGGTACGCTTTCCCTTTGCCCCCAGAGCCTGACGGGCTCCGGCGACCTGCTTGAAGGCCGGGTGATAGTGGGGTGCCATGTAGAAGCAGCAGCCTACCTCTTCGAGCATTCTCAATGACTGCTCCGGGGTCAGGTCGATGCGCACCCCGAGTGCCCCGAGGACATCGGCACTGCCGGATTTTTTGGTCAGTCCTTTATTTCCGTGTTTGACCACTGGAACGCCTGCCGCTGCCATGACGAACATGATGGCGGTGGAGATGTTGACCAGATTGACTCCGCCGCCACCGGTTCCGCAGCAGTCGATCAGAGGCTGGCCTGAAAGATTTCCCCGCAGTCCGGGATCGACAGCATGGGGCAGGTAGGTGAGGGCAAATCCGGCCACCTCCTGCGGGGTCTCCCCTTTTTCCGCCAGGGCGGAAAGGAAATCAATCCGTGTATTCTCCTCTACATGGTCGGACAGGAGTGCCTCAGCTGCGAGGGGAATGGATGACTCCGGCAAGTTATTGCCGGAGCGGACGATTTCCATCGCCTCGCGCAGGATTGTTTCAGGGCCGGCTTCAACCATGGTGAGTGAGGCTGGTGCCTTCCCGTTCCAGATAGGGCAGGAAGCGGTTTTTATCCAGGCCCTTCATGTAGGCTTCGCGGGCGGTGACTTTTCCTTTTTCGAGCAGAGACATAATGGAATCATCCATCTGCTGCATGCCATCGGCGCGACCGGACTTTAGGACATCACTCAACTTAAAGGTGGCACCTTCCCGGATGATTGAGGAGACGGCCGCGCTGCTGATCATGATTTCATTGACCGCCACCCGTCCGCTGCCGTCTTTTTTCTGCATCAGCAACTGGGCTACCACTCCGCGCAGTGAGGTGGAGAGCATGGTGCGAACCAGTTCCTGCTGCTCAGCGGGGAAGGCATCGATAACACGGTCGATGGTCTTGGCCGCGCTGTTGGTGTGCAGGGTGCCGAAGACGAGGAGTCCGGTCTCCGCAGCGGTCAGAGCCAGAGAAATTGTTTCCAGGTCACGCATTTCCCCGACCAGCACCACATCCGCATCCTCGCGCAGGGAGGCCTTCAAGCCTACCGAGAAGGAGGGGGTTTCGGCGGGCACTTCACGCTGGGTGATCATGCTTTTGATATTCTCATGCACAAATTCGATAGGCTCTTCGATAGTGATAATATGGCGGGTGTAGGTTCGGTTGATATAATTGATCAAGGCCGCCAGGGTGGTCGATTTTCCCGACCCGGTGGGCCCGGTCACCAGCACCAACCCGGAGCGCATATTTCCGAATTCGCGCTCGATGACCATCGGAAGGCCCAATTCGGCAATGGTCGGAATCCGGGTCGGGATGAGTCGGAAGATGGCTCCGATCCCGTTATTGTGGCGATGATAATTGCAACGGAACCGGGACTCCGCATTCATCTCGTAGGCAAAGTCGAGGTCGCCGGTTTCGATGAATTTTTGCCACATGGTGTCGCGGCAAATTTCTTCCATCAGTCCCCAAATTTCCTCCTGGGTCAGGGGTTCTTCACGAATGGGTTGAATGGAGCCATGTCGGCGGAATTTCGGCGGTTCGCCCTCGGAGAGATGGAGGTCGGATCCGCCTTCGGCGATCATGTATTCGAAAAGTGAGTCGATTTGGTGTGCCATCAGATTTTTCCGGCCAGAGCGGAGGCAAAGAGCTTTTTGTTCTCAGCGCGCAAGTAGGCTTCCTGTTCAGTGATTGTTTTGTTTTGAACCAGCTCCATGAGGGAATCGTCCATGAGACGCATTCCGAGTTTACGTCCGGTTTGCATCATGCCGGGGATCATGAAATTTTTTCCTTCGCGGATGAGGTTGCCGATGGCGGGGGAGTTGACCATGATTTCGAGGGCCAGGGCCCGTCCGGCTCCGTCGGCGCGGGGCACGAGCTGCTGGCAGATGACCCCGCGCATCGATTCACTGACCATGGTCCGGATTTGGGATTGTTGCTCAACGGGAAAGACATCGAGCAGGCGCTGCATGGTGCGGGCGGCATTGCTGGTGTGCAGGGTGGCCAGGACGAGGTGGCCGGTCTCCGCCGCCGTGATTGCCAGGGAGATGGTCTCCAAATCACGCATTTCCCCGACCATGATCACATCGGGATCCTGACGGAGTGAGGCACGGAGCGCGGATGAAAAGGAATCGGTATGGCTGTGAATTTCCCGCTGAGTGATCTGACACCCGATTGGCTGATGCACATATTCGATTGGATCTTCGAGAGTGATGATGTGGTCTTTGCGCTCCTTGTTGATCTGGTTGACCATGGAGGCCAGGGTGGTGGTTTTTCCGCTGCCCACTGAACCGGTCACGAGAACGATCCCGTTATGATACTTGAGTAGATCATACATAACTTCGGGAAAACCGAGATCATCCATGGAGCGCACCTCACTGCTGATAACCCGGAAGACCGACTCCCAGCCGCGGCGTTGACGGACCACGCTGGCGCGGAAGCGAGCCAGCCCCTCGACCGCATAACAGAAGTCAATCGAACCGATTTCCTCCACCCGTGCTGCCTGCTCCGGGGTAAGAAACTGACGGGCCAGGGCCTCGGTCTGCTCCGGGACCAACCGGGGTGCTTCCGGATCGACGGCCAAGAGCAGGCCATGATGGCGCACCATTGGTTGGCTGTCCGGCCCCAGGTGCAGGTCGGACGCCTCCGCTTTTACCGAGTAGGCGAGGTAATCATGAACATCACCGGAATTAACGGGTGCTCCTTCCGGCGCGACAGATTGAATCCGGGCCGTATGTGCGTCCACGCTGCTATTGTTTACGGACTCTTCCGCCTCGCGGATCAGATCCCTCAGCCGCTGAGCCCGATCCTCGGTGAGCATCTGCTGTTCGAGCAGAAAATCCAAGGCCGCGACACCGGGCAGGCGGGAGAGGGCGGTCTGGACGCGCTGCTGCTCCTCTGCGGTAATCCAGTTCGCCGCCAGTGAAGCTTCGAGAACGTAATCGTTATAACCGGAGGTTTCCATTCTGAGTGTTCGACGGCATCACCTGCGGATGCCAGCATTTATAAAGACATAGCGATTCTTATCCGTCCTGTCAAAGGCATGATGAAGC
>CAYTLD010000092.1:0-8465 GCA_964438585.1 uncultured Blastochloridaceae bacterium
TTAGTGGTGATTAGTGTTAATTAGTGGTTCACCACTTCGGGAACGAGGTTGGTGTATTTGGCACCTTGTTCGTCGGCGTGGTAGGAGCTGCGGACGAGGGGGCCGGATTCGACGACGCCGAAGCCGACGGAGAGGCCGAATTCTTTCCAGTAGTTGAATTCCTCTGGAGTGACCCAGCGGTCCACAGGGAGGTATTGAGCCGCCGGGCGCAGGTATTGGCCGAGGGAGAGGATATCGACTTCAAATTCGGCGAGGGCGAGGATCATGCGTTCGACTTCTTCCGGGGTCTCGCCGATGCCGAGCATGAGGCCGGTCTTGGTGACGAAGCCGCGTTCTTTGGCATGGAGGAGGACGGTAGTGGAATGGTCAAAATTGGCGCGTCCCCGGACTTGTTTTTGCAGGCGGTGCACAGTTTCCAAATTGTGATTGAGGATGTCCGGGTTCGCGTCGAGGACGGTATCGAGATCACCTGTTTTGCCTTTAAAATCCGGGATCAGAACTTCGATGTGGGTTTGGGGGTTGAGGTGGCGGACGGCTCGGATTGTGCGGGCCCACATTTCGGCGCCGCCATCAGGCAGTTCATCGCGGGCGACGGAGGTGATGACCGCGTGTTTCAAACTCATGGTTTTGACGGCCTCGGCCACACGGGCCGGTTCGCCCAGATCGACCTCCGGGGGACGCCCGGTATCGATGGCGCAAAAGCCACAGGCGCGGGTGCAAACCTCACCGAGGATCATGACCGTGGCCGTGCCCCGGCTCCAGCATTCCCCGAGGTTGGGACAGTGGGCAGATTCGCAGACGGTGTGGAGGGATTTGTCCTCGATCAGTTTCTGAACCTTGCGGTAGCCAGGTCCTCCGGGAATCCTGGCCCGCAACCAGGGCGGCTTCTTCCCAAGCGGATACTGCGCGGATAGTTCCGCGAAATCCGAAACCTGATATGTCGTTTTGCTAACCATAATCAAAAATTAAATATGTATCGGCTGATCCTTGCCGGCCAGCGCAGCTTCCATGAGCATTTCACTGAGTGTCGGGTGGGCGTGGATGGTGTGGGCCAGTTCGTCGATGGTGGCCTCGAGTGTGATGGCCAGTGACATTTCGGCAATCAACTCCGTGGCCTCAGCTCCGATGATGTGAGCGCCGAGAATTTCCCCGTGCGGCTGGCCGATGATGAGTTTGATAAATCCTTCCGCCTCAGCCGTAGCGACCGCCTTGCCGCTGGCCCGATAGGGGAATTTGGCCACTTTAAATTCGAGTTCATCCTCCTTGGCATCCTTTTCGGTCATACCGACGCTGGCGACCTGGGGCTGGCAATACGTGCATCCCGGAAAAACTTCAACTTTCTTGGGCTCTTTCCCTTCCAGGAATATGCCTTCAACCACCTCGATGGCTTCATGGGAGGCGACGTGGGCCAGCCAGGGCGGTCCGATGATGTCGCCCGCCGCGTAAATTCCTTTCATCGAGGTCTGGTAGCGGTCATCGGTTTTCAGATAGCCTTTGACCAGTTCGAGTTCCACCCCATCTTCCAGTAATCCGTTCGTATTGGCCTGCACTCCGATGGCGACGAGCACGGAATCCACGTCCAGCGCTTCGCTGGACTTTCCGCTCAGGGTGACTTTCACACCATTTTTCTTCACCTCGGTTTTTTCCACCTTGGTTTCAGTGAGCACTTTGATTCCAGCCTTGGTGAAAGACCTCTCCAGTGTTTCGGATACTTCATGGTCTTCGACCGGAAGGATCTGGGGCAGCATTTCGACCAGGGTCACGTCGGTGCCGAAGGTGCCGTAAATGTAGGCGAATTCGACTCCGATAGCGCCGGCTCCGATGACCAGGAGCGACTTGGGCTGCTTGGTGTTGGCGAGGGCCTCCCGGCTGGTCATGACTGTTTCCCCATCAACAGGCAGATCGGGCAAATGGCGCGGGGTGGTGCCGGTGCAGAGGAGAATGTGATCGGCTTCGAGAGTTTCCTCGCTTCCGTCCTCTTTTTTCACCCGGACTTTTTTGTCCTTGGTGACCGATCCGCGACCGATGTAGTAATCCACTTTTTTAGATTTAAAGAGGAATTCGATCCCTTTGGCCATGCGGTCGGCAACGGCCCGGCTGCGCTTGACCACTTCCGCGTAGTCATGGGAAACCTTCCCGGTCTTGATTCCGAATTCTTCCGCACGTCCGATGAGGTGATAGACTTCCGCATTCCGGATCATCGCTTTGGTGGGAATACAGCCCCAGTTCAGGCAGGTTCCTCCGGCTCGCTCGACTTCGACGCAGGCCACTTTTTTCCCCAGTTGTGAGGCGCGTATGGAACCGACATACCCCGCCGGTCCTCCTCCAATGACAATTAAATCGTATTTAGCCATGAAAGTCAGTCCGACATTAATCAGTTAATACCCAACAATGAGGAAGTGCTGACCCATCGCCCAGCCGTAGAGTGCACCTTTTGACTTCTGGGAGGACGAAATTTTTCCAGCAAGGCTTCCATTTGTTCCATGTTACGTTTTGCCTGCTTCAAACGCTTTTTTTCTGGCTTGTTAATATTTTTTTTCATGACTGATTTCCTTTGGCACTGAATGAGCGGTCTAAAGTCTCGATGCACTTTACCGCATGGTTATTTACAAAATTGTCTAAACGCATGTTTAGTTCAGTTATCACCCCCCATATCTCAGATGTTACTTCCAATAAATTAATCTTCAATCCACAATGTAATGCTTCATCGTGATATATTGGACGACCATGTGATCGTTTCTGCTTCGGTGTCAGAAATACTGAAATTTTCTTTTCAATGTCTTTGTTGGTGGCTCCCTTCATCATACCGCTGGCCAAACTCCGAATGGAGATATCCTGAGCCAGTGCAACTGCATCCTCATACTCCTTAATTTCTCTCGCATCATATCTTTGCAGCTGCTGCAGAAACGGCTCTAAGTGTCCTGTAGCGTTGGCGGCACCTTCAAATAATTCACGATAACTTTCAATGACATTACAGACAGAAAATCGTTTTCTTTGCCCATTTTCAGATATGGTAAGTTGTGGATCGACTGGTCCTAATTCAGAGGTTTTGCTCATGTAAATTTCTTGTGAGCCAAAACAAACCATCGTTGCCGCAGACTTTGCCTTGTCGGGAACAAGAACAGAATAGTTGCCATCTGGTGTGTAGCTGCGGCAAATATTAATAATCCTTTCTGCAGCCAAGCCGTCACCACCCGGGGAACTTATTATCATCAGAAGACCTTTGGTGAGATCGGTCTTTTGCAAAACCGCCTCGATCATAGCGGCATCTGCGTCATCGACCATAACTGGATGGGAAAAGGAGGTGTAATAACACAATACTTTCTTCTTAAAGTATTCTTCGATTTTACTATAGAGATTTACACGCGTAGGATGAGCCTGGGACTGTTCCTCGAGAATGGTTTGTAAGGCTAAATTTTTAGCGGGCATGACTTCATCCGTTAAAGCAGCAGGATCGATGGGCTTTCCAGGAGGCGTTTGAGTTCGCGGAGGTAGAGGGCGGCGTTGGCGCCATCGACGACCCGGTGATCCGCGGAGAGGGTGAGTGACATCCTATACCCTACCACAACTTGATCGAATTGGTTGACGACCGGTTTTTTGACGATGTTGGCGACGGCGAGGATGGCAGACTGGGGCGGGTTGATGATGGCGGAGAAGCGATCCACGCCGTAGGGGCCACCGAGGTTGGAGAGGGTAAAGGTGCCGCCGGTGTATTCTTCCGGCTTGAGTTTTCCTTCCATAGCCTTGCCGATGAGCAATTTCGCTTCCTGGCTGATCTGGATGAGGTTTTTATTCTGCGCCTCCCGGATGACGGGGGTGATCAGGCCCTCGGGAATGGCCACGCCGAAGGCCAGATGCACATCACCATACTGGCGGATGGTATCGCCTTCCCAGGAGGCATTGAGGGCGGGTTGGGCCCGCAGGGCCATGGCGGCTGCTTTCATGACAAAGTCGTTAAAACTCAACTTGGCCGGCTGTTGCAATTTGCCCAGTTCCTCATTGAGGGAGTCACGCATGGCCACCAGAGATCCGGCATCGATCTCGACCTCGACGTAAAAGTGGGGGAATTCCGATTTACTCTGCATCAGGCGCTTGGCGATGGTCTTGCGCATGTTGCTGAGTTTGATCGAACTGTCTTCAGCGATCTTACCGACCGGGAGGATTCCGCCACCCATGCCAGCAGCCACGCCATGCTCGGCGACGCTGAGCACGTCCGCCTTGACCACGCGTCCGCCGGGTCCAGTGCCTCGCAAGCCGTGCAGGGAAATGCCGCGCTCCTCAGCGATTTTCCGGGCCAGGGGGGATGCCTTGATCCGCTTGCCATCCGAACCGGAGGCCGGTGCCGGGGCCGTGGGCAGGGTGCGCTCCGGCTTGGTGATCGTCCTGTCTTTTTCCTGTTCTTTTTCCGTGGTGGTTTCCTGCTTATCCGACTTGTCTGAGGCGGTTTCCTGCTTCGATGGCTTGTCTGAAGTGGATTTTTTCTCTGATTTCGATGAGCTTTCCTCGGACTTCAAAGATTTGCGATCGAACTCCTCGCCTTCCTCTCCGACCACTACGATTGGCTGCTTGCAGGGAATGCTGTCTCCCTCTGCGGCCAGAATTTCCAGAATAAACCCGTCTTCAAAGACTTCCAGATCCATGGTGGCCTTGTCCGTCTCGATCTCGGCAATGACATCCCCATTGCTGACCTCATCCCCTACTTTCTTCAGCCATTTGACCACCGTTCCCTCGGTCATGGTGTCGCTTAATTTGGGCATTTCGATGATTTCAGCCATTATCTTTTCTTTCTTTCTTTATCACTTGAATTTCTTACTAGGAATCGGGAGTGGGGAATCATCCCATAGTCAGGGCGGCTTTGACAATCCGTTCCACGTTGGGAATCTGAATTTTCTCCAGCGGGTCTGAATATATCGCCGGGGCATCGATGGAGGAGACACGTCGAATGGGGGCATCGAGGTCATCAAATGCTTTTTCCTGAATGAGGTGGGAAATTTGCGCATCCACCCCGCAGAACGGCTTGTTTTCCTCGACCAGCAAGGCGCGGTGGGTCTTGCGCACCGATTTCAAAATCGTCTCCTCATCAAGTGGGCGGATGGACCGGAGATCGACCACCTCGACAGAAATGTCATGTTCCGCTTCGAGGACTTCAGCCGCCTTGAGGGCGATGAGGACACAACGTCCATGGGAAACGATAGTCAGGTCGGTTCCTTTCCGTTTGACGTCCGCGCTGCCGAGCGGGATGAGGTAATCATCATCCGGGACTTCGCATTCTTCACCGTAGAGTAGGGTATTTTCCAGGAAATAGACGGGGTCGTTATCGCGGATGGCGGTCTTGATCAACCCCTTGGCATCATAACCCGTGGAGGGAACGACCACTTTCAGACCGGGAAAGTTGGCGAGGAAATTTTCCGGGGTGTGGGAGTGGGTGGAGCCGACGTTGGTGCCTCCGTTAGCCGGTCCTCGAATTACAATCGGGCACTGGATTTGACCGCCCGACATGTAGCGGATAGTGGCGGCATTATTGACCATTTGATCCCAGGCGACGTAGGCGAAGCTGAAGAACATCAGCTCCATGACCGGGCGCAGCCCCAGCATAGAGGCACCGACACCCATCCCGATGAATCCCGCCTCACTGATCGGGGCGTCCACCATGCGCTTGTCGCCGTATTTTTCTAGCATGCCCTCGGTGACTTTGTAGGCGCCGTTGTATTCGGCAACTTCTTCACCGATGATGACCACATTCTCATCGCGTTCGATTTCTTCACTGAGCCCTTCACGGAGAGCCTCACGGTAGGTTATTGTCCTCATCGTCTTTATTTTTCCAATTGAAGGTCATCATTAAAGAAGATCCGGCCTTCAGAAATTTTCTGATCGGGGTTGTCTTCTTCCCAGTAGATATCCTCGGTAATAGTCTCGGGATCCGGATAGGGGCTCTCCTCGGCAAATTTGGTTGACGCCAGTGCCTCGTCTTTAGCTTCCTTGTCGATGGTCTTGATTTCGTCTTCCGTCAGCACTCCACTCTTGATCAGGCGGTTCTGGAAGAGATTGATCGGATCCTTGCTCTCCTTGTAATTTTCAATTTCCTCCTTGGCCCGGTATTTTTCCGCATTGGCGTCGGCGACGGAATGCCCACGGTAGCGGTAGGTGTCGATTTCCAGGAGGGTGGGACGTGATTGATCGTGCGCCCGGTCGATGGCTTCCTTAACTTTGGCCCGCACCTCAAAGAGGTCGTGCCCGAAACAAACGTCCCAATCCATCGCATACCCCTCGGCCCGCTTGGCCAGGCATTCGGTGTAGGCGGATGAACGCTTCTGACTGGTGCCCATTGAGTATCCGTTGTTTTCAATGATGTAAATGACGGGCAGATCCCAGAGCGAGGCCAGATTCAGCGACTCATGAAAGGCGCCCTGATTGACCGCTCCATCTCCGAGAAAGCAGAGGCAGGCTCCGGGGATCCCTTTGTATTTGAGGGCGTAGGCGATTCCCGCTCCCAGCGGCGTCTGACCTCCGACAATCCCGTGACCACCCCAGTAATTCTTATCCGGAGCAAAGAAGTGCATCGATCCCCCCTTCCCCCGTGAGCAGCCAGTCGCCTTCCCGTAGAGTTCTGCCATGCATTCATCCATGCTCATGCCGACCGCCAGGGCATGGCCGTGGTCCCGGTAGGCGGTAATCATGTGATCATTCTCACCACAGACTGACTTACATCCCACCGCGATGGCCTCCTGACCGATATACAAATGCAGAAATCCCCCGATGTTCCCCTGCTGGTAAACTCTCAGCGAACGCTCCTCGAAACGGCGGATCCTCAACATGTCTCTAAGAAATTGGGTCAATTCCTCTTTTGATACGTCCTGATTAATCTCCGCATCGTCGAAGCGACCATACACCACCTGGTGCTTCGCTTTCCCATCCGCTTGCTTCTTCGATTTTTCTGCCGTTTTCATCTGTAATTTTCTGTAAAAAGCTCTTCAGCCAATGGTTTATAATTCATTCTGGCCCGTTGACAACGCCTGTAACCTAGCAGCCAATCGTCTGGAGAAAAGCAGGAACTTAAAGAAATACCAGCTTATGAACCCCTCTTCTTGATCCCGCGCTTCAGGCGGCGGTCGTAACGTTCACGCCACCGCTCTTCAGGAGTCATCTTCATACGCTGGATGACCGTGGCTCCGAGGACCATCAAGCCGACGAGGATAAAAAGTGCCAGTGGAATGCTCCACCACGGCCAATCACTTACTGACTGCATCCCGTTCTCCACAGCCCGTCATCAGGTGTCAGGCCTGCACCCTTTCCTCGACTTGCCTTTGCGTAGCGATCCAGAGTTCTTCGAGCAGTGTCCCCAGACTCGACTTGGCCTGCTTCAGGCTTTCCGGGTTTTCCGCCGACTCCCGGCCAAAGAAGTAGTATTTGATCTTGGGCTCGGTTCCAGAGGCGCGCACTGCCACCCGGAAGCCTCCCTCCAGATGAAAGAGTAGCATCAGCTGCTTCGGAATCGGCTTCCCGTCCACGTCTGTGATGTCCTCTTGATTAAAATTTTCCAGTCTTTCCACCGCCTTGGAGCCCCAGCGCGCTGGCACGTCTGATTGATAACTGTTGAGCAGACGCTGGATTTTCGCCGCGCCTTCCGCACCCTCGAACGTCAAGGTGCCCAGGTGCTCCCGGTAGTAGCCGAAGCGCAGGTAGATCGAGTCCAGGTAATCGAGCAGGCTCCGTCCATCGGCCTGCAGCCAGGCCGCCACTTCGACCAGCATCAGGACGGCTGCGTTGGCATCCTTGTCTCGGGTGTAATCCTCCGCCAGGTAGCCGTAGCTCTCCTCACCGCCGAAGACAAAGTAGGTGCTTTTTTCCAGAAGCGTCGTGCGCCAGGTGACAGCATCCTGCTCGCCACGTCCACCTGCCGCTTCCTCGTAGTCCCCCAATTTTTCACCGATATACTTGAAGCCGGTCAGAGTTTCGACGCACTTGACCCCAAACTCCGCCGCGATGGCTTTCTGCAGGTCCGTGGTGACGAAGGTCTTAATCAAAGCCGCGTTCCCGGCATTGCCTTGGTTGATAATCCCGAGATCGAAGAGACGTTGCAGGCGGTAGGCGGCCAGGATTGATCCGATCTGGTTGCCGGAGAGAAGCTGGTAATCTCCGTCTTCTTTATCACGCACCGCCACGCCCATCCGGTCGCTATCCGGATCGGTGCCAAAGGCCAGCCCGGCACCGGAGACCCGCGCCCGCTCGATGGCCATCGAGAGTGCCTCCGCGTATTCCGGATTCGGCGACTCCACCGTCGGGAAACCCCCGTCCGGGATGGCCTGGCTGGGCACGACATCGCAGGTGACTCCGAACCTTTCGAGAATTTTCGGCACACTCTGGAGGCCGGTGCCGTGGATCGGAGTGAAAACCACTTTCATCCGGCCCGCCTGCTCACGCAGGACCGGTGCGTCGATGACCAATCCTTCGAGGGCGGTTAAATA
>CAYTLD010000093.1:0-1929 GCA_964438585.1 uncultured Blastochloridaceae bacterium
AAGCTCGGGTCCCGGAAATTTGTGGAGATGAAGCTCAAAGCGATCCGCGAACATGAGGCCGCCCTGCCGCAGGTGCTGGAGCGGGTTACCTCCGTGCTGGATCCGCTGGTCGAGTTTGCCGGGGAGAAGAAGATTCTCCTGGGGCTGGAATGCCGGGAGGAGATAGAGGAATTTCCCATCGACTCCCTATTTCCGGAAATCCTCGCACGCTACCCGGCGGAGACGGTAGGCTACTGGCATGATTTCGGCCACGCCGCACGGAAGGATGCGCTCGGGTTCATCGATCATCACCAGCATCTCCGGGAACTCGGGCCCCGCTGTATCGGCTGCCACCTCCATGATTTTCAATGGCCGAACCGGGATCACCGCCTCCTCGGAAAAGGCAGTATCCCCTTCCCGGAATTGATGGCGTTCATCCCGGAGGGAGCCCTGAAAATTTTGGAACTTTCGCCTCGCATCGAAGCCTCCGAAGTCCAATTATGCCACTCATGGTGGAAGCAACTTCAGGCAACCGTAACAAGCTGATTCGTTCGGTTCTGATTCGTTTTGCCATCGTTGCCCTTATTCTGGCGGTAATTCTGGGGACCAACCAATACGACTGGTCCGCCTACCTGCGGGAATTCACCGCCGCCAATCAACTCTGGGTGATCCTGTCCCTGGGACTGATGGGAGTCACCCACAGTCTGGGGGCATTGCGCTGGTATTATCTGCTCAAGGTGCAGGATATCCATCTTTCTTACGGGCGGGTGCTGCAAGTGAATATGATCGGATTTTTCTTCAGCCAATTTCTACCCAGCAACATAGGCGGGGATGCGGTGAAAATTTTTTATGCCATGCGCCAGACACCAGGGAAGAAAGCAAAAGCTGCCCTTTCGATGGTCATGGACCGGGTGCTGGGACTGATCGCGATCCTTTTCCTTACCCTCCTTATGATCCCGCTCGAGTGGGAACGCCTGAGCACTGACACCCAGACCCGTCCGGTCATCATTGGTCTGGCCATCGTGCTGGCAGGATTGTTTGCCGGACTGATCACCGGTGCGGTCTTTCCCTTTCATCGTCTGCCCGCGTTCTCCCATCGGCTCTGGGAAAAGGTGCCCAAGCGCGACATCCTAGAGGCTCTTTACTCCGGATTTCATGCTCATGGAAAAAACCTGCGTTTTACGCTGGCCGCTGTCGGTGCAGCGGCGGCGACGGTGGTGCCTCTCCTGAGCATGGGCTGGTTTCTGGCCCGCTCCCTCAACCTGGATACCGGGCTGGGGCCGATGATGATCATCTTCGGGCTGGTCATCTGCGCCATGAGTGCTCCTCTGCCCGGTGGGCACGGGATGCGTGAGGGTGCCTTTGTCGTTCTTTTTCCTGTTTTTGCCGTCACCCGTGGCGGCGAACTGGTGGACAAGGAAACTTCCCTTGCCTGCGCGACCCTCCTGCTCGGGATCAGTTTGTTCTGGGCCTTTGTCGGAGGATTCATCTATCTCACCCTCTCTCACCGGCTTAAGGCCGAACCCGAACTCTTACCTACTGCTGATGACGCTTGAAGAAGGAGCCCGTAAGACGATTCGGACGCTTCGCGCGGCCGGACATACCGCCTACTTTGCCGGCGGTTCTGTCCGCGACCACCTGATGGAGCGCGAAAGCAAGGACATTGACATCGCCACCAGCGCGCACCCGGAGGAGGTGCAGTCGCTCTTCCGACAGACCACCGATTTGCTGGGAAAAGTCTTTGGTGTCGTCCGCGTGCTTCAGGGCGAGCATGTCTATGAAGTGGCGACCTTCCGGAAGGATGGTGAATACCGTGATGGCCGCCGTCCGGAACAGGTGGAATTTACCGGCCCGGAGGAAGATGCCCAGCGACGTGACTTCACCATCAACGGCCTTTTCTACGACCCGGAAAAGGAGGAAGTGATCGACTTTGTCGGCGGGCGGAAGGAT
>CAYTLD010000093.1:2029-8256 GCA_964438585.1 uncultured Blastochloridaceae bacterium
CTTCTCGATCAATCCGGCCTCTTTGAGCCCTGGATTCCGGAAGTGGAAAAAATGAAGGGGGTGGAGCAGCCTCCGGAATTCCATCCGGAGGGAGATGTCTTTACTCACGTGCGGATGATGATGGGGATGCTGAAAAATCCGGATCCGATATTGGCTTTCTCCGTCCTGCTCCATGACATTGCCAAGCCCGACACCTTTGAGGTGGACTCGACCGGGCGCATCCGTTTCACCGCCCATGAATCCATCGGTGCACGCAAAGCGGGGGAAATCCTCCGGCGCCTCCGCTGTTCCAATCACTTCATCGAGGCGGTTACCACCTGCATTGCCAACCACATGGCTTTCAAAGACGTGCCGGAAATGCGGGTCTCCACCCTGAAACGATTCCTCTCCCGCCCCTGGATCGATCTTGAGATGGAATTACACCGGATCGACTGCAGTTGCTGCCACGCGGATATGCGCATCTATGACCTCCTGTTGCAAAAGCGAGAGGAATTTTCACGGGAGGAAATCAAACCGGCCCCGCTCGTCAAAGGTGGCGACCTCATCCAACTCGGCCTCCCCGCCGGTCCGCGCATCGGCGAGGTTCTTAACCAGATCTACGATGAGCAACTGGAGGGAAAATTCCCCGACCGGGAAGCCGCCCTGCACCGCGCCCGCAACCTCATCAGTGCTTACAAAGAAGATTAGAGGAATAGGGGAAACTTGAGTTCTAGAGTTTGGCTACGCTGTTGGAACAGTTGTCCAGGCACCGCGGTTTTTTCCCGATTCCACGGCGGCTTCGATGAAGGCCAGCCCCTGGCGTCCGTCGGCGACGTTGGCGTATTTGCTGCCGTCACATGACCAGGCTTCGCCGGCCTTAAACTTGCGGACATCTTTTTCGAATTCCCGGTGCAGTCGCGCGAAGGCGTCATGAAACGCTTCGCAGTGCCCGAAGGGAATGGTCGGTTCATCGAGCAGCCACTGCGGGATTCCTTTGAGGAATTCGTCCTGAGCGGATACGGCCGCGCGCCAATAGACCCGGTCCGGCTGGTCCGGCAGACAGATGGTCACTTTCTCGGAATCTTCCTGATTCCAACGGAGCAGACCTTTGGTTCCGGCCACCACCACGCCCAGGTCGTTCTTGTGACCATGGCAAATTTGGGATGCCCGTACCATGCACTTGCCTCCATTGGAGAGATTTCCGTAAACGGTAAAGTGATCATCGATGGCACGACCGGGAACCATGCACTCGAGCTGCGCACTCAGCTCAGTTATTTCCAGACCGGTGAGAAAGCGCATCTGGGTGTAGGCGTGGATACCGATATCACCACCGCAACCGGAAGCTCCGGCCCGCTTGGGGTCGGTGCGCCAGGAGGCCTGCATTTGGCCGGTGTCTTCCAGCTTGCTGGCCAGCCAGCCTTGCAGGTAGTAGGAATCCACCCACCGCACCTCGCCGATCAATCCACTCTGGATAATCCAGCGGCTAAACCAACTGGTCCAGTGCCCGAGGTAGGTGTGAGCCACGGCAAAGGGCACATTCTTTTCCTTCACCTTGGCCTCGATCTTGAGAGATTGCTCCAGATCCAGGGTCAGCGGCTTTTCACAGATGACCGGAATACCGGCATCCAATGCCTTCATGACCGGGTCAAAATGAACAAAATTCGGCGTCACCACCAGGATGTAGTCCAACTTTTCCCCGGCAGGCAGATTGGCCTGATCGGCAATCATCTCGTCATAAGTCGGATAGCCTTTGACCGGGTAGGGCCAGGCATCGGCTTCTTTCATGGCCACTTCCGAATCAGTGCGCAGGACGACTGCATGAACACGCCGGGTCCCATCCATATGGATGGCTTTTTGGTGAGGATTGGCAATGAAGGCACCTCTGCCTCCTCCGATCATCCCTACTTTTAATGGTTGGTTTGCTGAAATAATAATTTTCCCCTCTCTCTATCTCTCTTTCTCTCTTTCTCTATTTATCGTTTAAGAATCAAAGGCCGAGTCAAAGGCCCGGTCCGCCGGCGCAAAGTCCAGATCGCGCACGTAATCACAGCTCTCAGCCGCCCCGTGGAAGCGGTCCATGCGGGCATCTTCCCACTCGATCGAGAGCGGCCCCTGATAGTGGATATCATTTAATACCACCATCACGCGCTCGAAATCGATGTGGCCGCGCCCCACCGAACGAAAGTCCCAGTAGCGCCGTGGATTGCCAAAATCTGTATGCCCGCCAAAGACACCCACTGTTCCATCGCTGACATCCCACCAGCAGTCCTTCATATGCACGTGGAAAATCCGGTCGGCAAAGGTTCTCAGGAAAAGCAGGTAATCCACTCCCTGATATCCCAGATGGCTGGGATCGTAGTTGAACCCGAAGCGCTTGTGGTGCCCGATCGCCTCCAGGGCGCGCTCGGCAGTGGCAATGTCAAAGGCGATTTCCGTCGGATGCACTTCCAAGCCGAAATAGACATCCTCCTGCTCGAAAGTTTCCATAATTTCTCCCCAGCGGTGCCCGAAGTCATTAAACCCTTTATCCAGGTACTCCTGACTGGTGGGCGGAAAGGCATAGAGTGCCCCCCAGATCGAAGATCCGGTGAAACCGTTGACGACACAGCGCTCCGGCGCGCCTCCGGGCCGCTGGTGAAAAAATTTACGGCAGGCACGGGCGGTGTCCTTCATTTCCTGGGTCGCACGCTGCCGCACTCCCTCCGCATCGCCGTCTCCCCAGACATGTTCCGGGAGGATCGCCTTATGCCGTTCATCGATCAAATCGCAAACCGCCTGCCCGACGAGGTGATTGGAAATCGACCAGCAGGTCAGATCATTTTTCTCCAGCAGTTCCCAGTGGCGCTGGATATAGCCATCTTCATTCAGGGCTGATTGAACATTGAAATGATCTCCCCAGCAGCCTAACTCGACTCCATCGAAGCCCATTTCCTTAGCTTTAGGTAGTAACTCAGTGATCGGGATGTCCGCCCACTGACCGGTAAAGAGTGTTACAGGTCTGGCCATTAGCGTAGCAAACACTACCCGACCGAATCGCGCAAGACCCAACCCGCGCTGTCGGCAAATTGTTACTTGTCCTATACTTGTTCAATGGCTTTCTGATAGTATGATGGTGCTATGAAAATTACCAACTATGGCCACTCTTGTCTGGCAGTTGAACTGGCAGGCAAGGACATTCTTATTGATCCGTTCATTTCCTTAAACGAAAAAGCGGCGCACATCGACCTGAAATCCCTCCAGCCGGATGTTATTCTGATCACTCACGGCCACCAGGACCACATAGCGGATGCCATTACCATCGCGGCGCAGTCGGACGCCCAGGTCATTGCCAACTACGAGGTAGCCACCTGGCTTCAGGCTCAGGGGGTGGAAAATGTGCATCCTGTCAATCACGGAGGCTCGACCTCGATAGATGACATGATCCGGGTAAAGTATGTCAACGCCATTCACTCCAGCGGCCTTCCCGATGGAACCTATGGGGGGAATCCGGGAGGGTTTATCATCGCCGACAGCACGCAATCTTTCTATCACTCCGGCGACACCGCTTTGACCCTCGATATGAAATTGATTCCGGAGGAATTCAACCTCACCGCCGCCGCGCTCTGCATCGGTGATAATTTTACTATGGGACCGGAAGACGCCGCCAAAGCGGCCGACTTTATCCAATGCCAGGAAATCATCGGCATCCACTACGATACCTTTCCCCCTATCCGGATCGACCATGAGAAGGCCCGGCAGGCATTCTCCTCACAGGGACGCCACCTCTACCTGCTCGATATTGGCGAAGCAAAAGAATTTTGATTTTTCCCGAATACAAACAACCTTTAACACGTCATATGCCAGATGTTACACACCACCGCCCGATTGCTCATCAATGCCTCCCTGCTGGCTGGTATTGGCTTCCTCCTCTTCGCCACCACCAAAAGCCACGCTGAAAAAATGCCGGACTCATCTGAATATCAACAAGCTACGCTCGGCGGCGGCTGCTTCTGGTGCCTGGAAGCCGTTTACGAACAAATCGAAGGTGTTCGGGAGGCTGTTTCCGGCTACTCCGGGGGACCGGAAAAGAATCCCACCTATCAGCAAGTGAGCAGCGGGCGCACCGGGCACGCCGAAGTAGTCCACGTCATTTATGATCCGGCTGTCATTTCCTACTCCGAAATTCTCGACTGGTTCTGGCGGATGCATGACCCCACCACCCCCAACCGCCAGGGCAATGACATCGGCCCCCAATACCGTTCCATCATTCTTTATCACAATGACGAACAAAAGGAGCTTGCGGAAAAATCCCTGATCGAAGCCCAAGCCTCCCTCGATAAGAAAATCGTCACCCAACTGGTGCCGCTCGAAACCTTCTACAAGGCGGAATCCTATCACCAGGACTACTACCAGAACAACAAGTCCCAGGGTTACTGCTCACTCGTCATCCGCCCCAAACTGAAAAAACTCAACCTCGATCATTAGAGAGGTCAAAACTCCGAACGATCCTCCGCTCACGCTATACGCCGTCACTATAGCGTTATCCTTCAACCGTTCGGGGTGACGGCTTAAGCCGTTTCTTCCGGCCGAAAGCTCGCCTTCCGCCGTCGCCCAAGGGCTTGGGTCTACGCTGAGAGCTTCGACCCCACAAGATGGCGCGACAGGAAAGGCGAGAACTCCGAACGCTCATTTGCTCACGCACAATCCTATGATCACCTGATATTTAAGCATTGAGGCATCCCGCCGCCTTGACTAGAAAACCCCGACCGGGTAAGTTCAAAGTATGATCCTTACCCACATGCCCCCTCTGACGGTAGAAGATTACCGTCTCCTGCCGGAGACCGGGCCGCGGTATCAATTGATCGAAGGAGAACTCTACATGGCACCTGCCCCCAATCGATACCATCAGGAAATATCAGGAAATCTCGAATTGATCTTGCGGAATTATTTAACCCGAAATCCACTGGGAAAAATTTATGATGCCCCCTTTGACGTTTACCTGGACGAGACCAATGTCTTCCAACCGGATATCCTTTACGTTTCCAAAGGACGATACTCCATCCTGACTCCCGAAGGAGCCGAAGGTGCACCGGACTTCATCGTGGAAATCCTCTCTCCCCGCACCGCCCGACTGGATCTCAACAACAAACGCCGCCAATACGCGCGTCATGGCGTCGATGAATTATGGATTATTGATCCCGTGCCGCGTACCCTCTCGGTTTATCGCTTCCGCGAGAATGAGGAAGAACCGGTGCAGGTGCTCCCGCAGTCGGGTCAGGTTACCACGCCGCACTTCCCCGATCTCGTCATTGAACTTAGTCAGGTTTTTGCTGAGTAATGGCAGATTAAGCACGGCATCACATTTTCCATGATCTTTTCCGTGCTTGGGGTAAAGTTAAAAAATGGAAAATGATGTATCGGCATTGCGCCGTGAATACCGGGAGCGGGTTCTAGGCGAAGATTCACTACTCCCCTGCCCGGTGGAGCAATTTCGTCTTTGGTTCAGTGAAGCCCAGTCCGCGCAGCTACTTGAGCCCAATGCCATGACCCTCTCCACCGCCAGCCGCGAAGGGCAAGTCAGTTCACGGACGGTCCTGCTCAAGGCATTCGATGATCGGGGCTTTGTCTTCTTCACCAATTACAACAGCCGCAAGGCCGTCCAGATATCGGAAAACCCGTCCGTTTCTCTCCTCTTCGCCTGGCTTCCCCTGGAGAGGCAGGTGGAAATCAACGGAAGGGCGGAAAAAATCAGCCAGGCCGAATCACTGCGTTATTTCATGAGCCGTCCGATTGGCAGCCGCATCGGAGCCTGGGTATCGCAACAGAGTACCATCATCCCTTCACGCAAGCTTCTGGAACAAAAGTTCGAGGAAATGATGGAAAAATTTTCAGACGGCGAGGTTCCGCTCCCTGACTTCTGGGGAGGCTTCCGAATCACCCCCACCGAGGTCGAATTCTGGCAGGGAGCACCGAAGCGCTTGCATGACCGCTTCCGCTACCTGCGCACCCCGGACAACCAATGGCACATCCGCCGACTCTCCCCCTGACCCCTCCTCAGCCTCATGGGATCTGCTCTTAGAGGCTGTCTAAAAGTGGTTGATAACAAACTTTCTGCGCTAAATTCCGCCCTGCTTCGTTGCTCCTCAGTTACGTATCTATGTAGATATGCGCCTTCGTCGCGCCTCACAGGGCCGAAATTTTTCTTGAAATTTTATCACCACCACTTTTTAGACAGCCTCTTAATTAAATAGCCTTTCTATTTTTCTGCG
>CAYTLD010000094.1:0-8238 GCA_964438585.1 uncultured Blastochloridaceae bacterium
CCTAACTGAGCCGATACATCTCCAGCACCGCTCCGATGTGGAAAGCGGTTCCACTGAGCACGAAGAGGTGCCAGATAAAATGAAAATACGGCTTGTGGTGGTAGATGTAAAAAATTACTCCCAAGCTGTAGATCACCCCGCCACCGATCAGGTAGGATAGCGAAAGATAGCTCAGCGATTGAAAGAGCGGGCCGAGCAGGAGGATGACAAACCAGCCCATCAGCAGGTAGGAAGCCACTGAATTGAGTTTGCGCTGCAATTTTCCCTGCCATTTCAGCACAGCCCCGGCAATGGCCATCGCCCAGACCGCCCCCAGGATCACCCATCCCTTCGGCTCCCGAAAAACAGCGAGCACAAACGGCGTGTAGGAGCCGGCAATGAGGAAATAAATCGAAACGTGATCCAAGAGATTGCGGCGCTTCTTGGCCTCCGGATTACTGAAAGGGGTTCCGTGATAGAAAAAAGACGCTCCATAGAGCACGATGATCGATAATCCGAAAACCACCGCCCCGATGCGCGTGAGCTGGTCTCCCGTCCCCGCCGCTTCTATGTAGAGATAAGGAAGAAGATAAATCCCCGCCAGAAAGCCAAAACCATGACTGCAAGTATTGAAAACCTCCTCATGGTCTGACTGCCTCCGCTCCCGCTTCACATCCGACATACTTGAACATTAGCCAATCGCTCCCCTAATTCAAGCAACGATCAGGGCCTACGCACATTAGCTTTTGACCCGCAATTAAGGGACAGTGAGCTAATTCCGATCCCCCTCTCAGTCGATTGTTTAAACGACGGAATTAGCTCACTGTCCCTTAATTGCTATTTTGTTGATTCGTGTGCACCTGTCCTCGACTTGTCGGGATTAGTCGTTTAAAAACTTTCCTATGAATTACGACCTCATTGTCATTGGCTCCGGGCCGGGCGGCTACGTCGCCGCCATCAAAGCTGCCGAACTCGGCCTCAAAGTCGCTTGCGTGGAAAAGGAACCTGTCCTCGGCGGAACCTGCCTCAATGTCGGCTGCATCCCCTCCAAGGCCCTCCTCAATTCCTCCGAACACTTCCACTACGCCCAGCATGGCTTGAAAAAGCACGGGATCTCGACCGGCGATCTGAAAATTTCTATCGCCCAAATGATGAAGCGCAAGGAAGCCGTGGTCAAAGAACTCAACCAGGGCATCGAAGGCATGTTCAAAAAGAACAAGATCGATTGGGTGAAGGGTAGCGGTTCGCTGGTAAAAGGTGCAGGATCCAAGGCTCAGGGGCATAAGGTCAAAGTCAAAGCAGGAAAAACCAAGAACCAGGAACTAAGCACCAAGAACATTCTCCTGGCCACCGGAAGCGTGCCCATCCAACTCCCCTTCCTCAAGTTCAACGGCGACAACGTGGTCTCCTCCGATCAGGCCATCGCCTTCAGCAAAGTCCCCAAATCCCTCCTCGTCATCGGCGGGGGTGCCATCGGACTTGAACTCGGATCCGTCTGGTCACGGCTGGGCGCCCAAGTCGATGTCGTCGAATTCCTTCCGCAGATCGCGGCTGGCTTCGATCCCGATGTCAGCAAGACCCTGCAAAAACTCTTCGAATCCCAGGGCCTCACCTTCCACCTCTCAACTGAAGTCAAGTCCGCCGAAGTGCTCAAATCCAAGGTCAAGCTGGCCGCCATGCAGGAGGGTAAGGAAAAAACCTTCGAAGCCGATAAAGTCCTCGTCGCCGTCGGACGCCGCCCCTTCACCGAAGGCCTAGGACTTGAAGAAGCCGGAATCGAACTCACCGCCAAAGGACGCATCTCCGTCGATTCCAGCTGGCAGACATCCGTCGATGGGGTCTATGCCATCGGCGATGTCATCGACGGCCCCATGCTTGCCCATAAAGCGGAGGCAGAGGGAGTCGCCATCGCCGAACGCCTCGCCGGAAAGGCCGGCTCAGTCAATAACGACCTCATCCCCAACGTCATCTACACTGCCCCCGAATGCGCCTCCGTCGGAAAATCTGAAAAACAATGCAAGGACGAAGGCATCGACGTCAAAACCGGCAAGTTCCCCTTCCAATTCAACGGACGCGCCAAAGCCGTCGATCAGACCGATGGCTTCGTGAAAATCCTTTCCTGCAAGAAAACCGACCGCATCCTCGGAGCTACCATCATCAGCTCCAACGCCTCCGAAATCATCGGGGAAGTCGTCGTGGCCATGGAATTCAGCTCCTCCGCAGAAGATCTGGCCCGCACCATCCACGCCCACCCCACCATGTCCGAAACCATCAAAGAAGCAGCTCATCTTGCATCCAACCACTGATGCAGACCGTTCATCTAACCTCTTCTCCCCTGCCCGAAGGGATAGGTACTCATGCCATATCTTAAAATTCCCGCATCATTCTGGAACCGTTCGGAGTGACGGCTTCAGCCGTTTTCCCCTCTCCTCTCCCCACCGGATGCTCGCCTAAAGGCGAGAACTCCGAACGCTCATCCGCTCTCGCACTATCCTATGATTCCCGCATCATCCTATAACCGTTCGGAGTGACGGCTTTCTCCTGTCCGCCGACTTGTGGGGGCGAAGCTTCTCAGCGAAGACCCAAGCCTTGGCGTAGGAGGCAGATCTCGTGACGGACTCTAATCATCAATGACCTGTTCCTTTTGCAGTTGCCGTAAAGCGTCCACATCGATGCGGTCTTTGTCTCGGTAAGTCGTGGACTTGGCTGAGATGAGTTGATCTCGGTTGAGATGCATGAGCGGATGATTCAGGTTTTTGGCTTGAAAGGACTGGGCGTCGGGAAGCAGTTCTTCAAACGTTTTCCCATCCATCAAGGTGAAAATATCGATGCGGCACTCTGTTTCGTTAATTTCAAAGCAGCCCGGCTCCAGCGTGAAGTCCGCAGGGGAAAGCGTTCCGCCCAGACCTTCACCAAATGTGCTGAGTGCGGTTAGAAGTCTTTCGACATTGGATGGTTCCGTGCTGACGAGGATATCAATATCTTCCGTGACGCGGACGAAGCCGCAGAAAGCAACGGCCAGTCCTCCGCACACAATGAATTGGACATCATGATTTTGAAGGTGAGCGAAGGCTTTTTCGAACGGGAAGAGTTCGTTCATGGCGGCTAAATTCCTTTTTTCCCAGCAACGCCTGCATGGAACTCCGTAACTGATCCATCCTGGTCAGGATATCCCGCGTGGTGCGTTTGCCGATAGTTTTTCGAATCATGAAACTCAATAATACGATTTTAAGGCTAAGGGACAACAACCTTATGCGCCGACCATGACTCCCCAAGCGGCAGTTTTTTTTGACAATTTAATCGACGATCGTCGATTTAATTGTCAAAAATTTGAGAGGGGGGTGGAAATGGGGATGGGGTGATGAGTGCTTCAGATCACAGGGATTTGATCTGGATGTCTTTGAAGAAGGTGATGCTCTTGGGGTCGTGGCCCTGGATGGCGATGGTGCCCTGGCTGAGCTTGACGCCGGGACGTTTATCGTGGAGCAGAGGGGGATCCGGTTCGGTGTAGTCGTTGACGATCTTGCCATCGACGATGATGGTGATTTGTTTGCCCTGGACCCGGATGGTGTAATCAAACCACCTGCCGTCCTCTGAGGGGGAATCGTTTTCCACATCCTGGACGGCATAGATGCTGCCGGTTTTCCGATGATCTTCATGAGAGGAATTGATCTGGGCCTCATAGCCCTGGCGGGGCCAGCCTTTTTCCTGAAAGGCGGTGTGGAAGAAGAGGCCCGAATTACTGCCGGGGGTGGTTTTGACCTTTGCGGTGAGTTCGAAGTCCTTGAATTCGGCCGGGATGGTGGCGGTTCCGGCCCAGAAGAGGTGGGTGCGTCCGCCTTCGACTTTAAGTTCGCCTTCCTCGGTGACGATAAAGACACCCGGAACTTCTTCATTAGATTTCCAGCCCTCCAATCCTGAACCGTCGAATAGGACGTGAACGGTTTCAGTCTCGGCGGTGGATTGAGTCGCCTCAGCTTGGTCGGATTCGGATTCAGCGGTGCATCCGGTGAGAAAGATGAAAAAGGTGAAAAAGCCCAGTAAGGGAGCGGAATAGCAGAAGTGTGTGAACTTCATAGGTGGTGACTCCTTATTTCTGTTTGGGTAGTTTTTATTTATCGAGGAAGGCGGTGAGCGGGCTGGTGGGAACTGCTTGCCGGACTCTGGAGGGTAGGCCGGTTTCGAAGGCTTCTCGACCAGCCTCCACGGCTTTGGCAAAGGCACGGGCCATGCGGACCGGATCCGGGGCGATGGCGATAGCGGTATTAATGAGAACGGCATCGGCACCGCATTCCATGGCCTCGGCGGCATGGGAGGGAGCCCCCAGCCCGGCATCCACGACCACCGGGACTCCGGACTGTTCGATGATGATTTCGATTTGCGCGCGGGTCTCCATGCCCCGATTGGAGCCGATGGGAGCGGCGAGCGGCATGACGGCCGCTACCCCCACTTCTTCGAGGCGCTTGGCTAGGACCGGGTCGGCGTTGATGTAGGGAAGGACGGTGAAATTTTCTTTAACCAGTGTCTCGGCGGCGGCGAGGGTTTCAATGGGATCCGGCAGGAGGTAGCGGGGGTCGGGGTGAATTTCGAGTTTGATCCATTTGGGCATTCCCGCAGTAGCGGAAAGCCGGGCCAAGCGCACGGCCTCCTCAGCATTCATTGCCCCCGATGTGTTGGGGATAAGCAGGTAGCGGTCGCGATCCACGTAATCGAGGATATCGGCGGACGGATCTCCTTCACCGGTTAAATCCGCGCGGCGGAGGGCGACCGTGACTAGTTCGGTGCCGCTGGCAGCGAGCGCTTCACGCATGGCCGGGTTGGAGGAAAATTTTCCGGTTCCGATTAAGAGACGGGATTGGAATTCCCGGTCGGCGATTTTCAGCCCTGAGTTCGCACGTGCCATCATGTGATCTACATTAAGCGACGGAAGCGAGTTGGTCAAAGACCGGGGTGCAGGACTTGGAAAGGGAGTCGTAAACCGTTTGCAGCGCGCGGTAGTGTTTCACCTCTTTCTTACGCGGGCGGGCACGGGTGGCGGCATCGACTTTGATCCACTTGTCCGTGATGTGCTGGATACGCACATTTTCTTTCCGCTGACGCTTCCAGCACCAGACGGCCTGAATCGCGGCCCCGTAGGCGGCTCCTTCGG
The DNA here is from genome assembly GCA_964438585.1 of uncultured Blastochloridaceae bacterium. Taxonomy (GTDB): domain Bacteria; phylum Verrucomicrobiota; class Verrucomicrobiia; order Methylacidiphilales; family JBCBYL01; genus JBCBYL01. The sequence continues at coordinate 5,129 of CAYTLD010000094.1, forward strand.
TGGTTTTCAGACAGACCACTTCCGCGTCAAAAACATCGGCCAGGATCTGTCTCCAGACCGGGTTGGCCGCTCCCCCTCCGGTCAGGCGTATTTCCTTGGGACGCACTCCCATATCCCGGAGACGCTCCATACCGTAATTGAGCCCCATGGCGGCACCTTCCATGGCGGCGCGGGCCAGGTGGCCAGGTGTCATGTTTTCAGGTGTGAGGCCAAAGTAAACGGCGCGACCGGCTGGTATGTTGGGAACACGTTCGCCCTGGAAGTAAGGTAGGAGGATGAGGCCGTCGGATCCCGAAGGCACTTTTTCAGCTTGGGAGGTCAGGTTGTTGTTATTCCACTTGAAGAGGGCTTTTACACATTCGGTCGGGATGGTTCCGTTCATGGTGCAAATCAAGGGCAGCCATCCTCCGGTGCTGTCGCAGAAGGCGGCGATTTCTCCCCGCGGATCAATGACCGGGCGGGTGGAATAGGCGTAGAGGGTAGCGGAGGTTCCCAGACTGGCGGTGATGATTCCGCTCCGGGTGTTGCCGGTCCCGATCGCACCCATCATGTTATCCCCTCCTCCGGCGGAAACGATGGTTTCCGGAGGCAGGCCCAACCGTTTAGCCAGCATCGGAGCCAGCGTGCCGACCGGTGCCTCAGCATCCTGGATGGGAGGAAGTTTGTCTTCCAACAAAGGATCGATGGCCTTGATGACCGGGGCCGACCAGCCGCGGGTTTTGCTGTCAAAAAATCCGGTTCCCGAGGCATCTCCAGCTTCCATGGAAGCTACTCCGGTAAGGTGGTAGTTCAGGTAATCGTGGGGAAGGAGCACCGTCCTGGTGGCCTCGTAATTTTTTGGTTCCTTGTCCTTGAGCCAGACTACTTTGGAAGCGGTAAAGCCGGAGGGGATTCCATTACCGGTCAGGCTGATCACCTTCTTCAGTCCGCCTAATTTGCGGATCAGGGATTCCGCCTGGTCGGCGGTGGAGGTATCACACCAGAGCTTGGCGGGGCGGATGACTTTTCCCTGCTCGTTCAAGACCACCAGCCCGTGCTGCTGCCCGGAGACGCCGATCCCGGTGACATCAGATGCCTTGACCTTAGTGGAGGCGAGCAGTGTCCGGATGCATTTTTCGACCGCCTGCACCCAGGTTTTGGGATGCTGCTCACGCGCGGCTGCGGGCAACCCTTTGATCAACCCGTAGGAAACCGAGTGCTGGGCGAGAATCGCGCCGGTGTTCCCGTCGATGGCGACCGCCTTGGTCCCCTGCGTCCCGCTATCAATACCTATAAATATTTGGCTCACGGCTGAAGAGCATACCAACTCCGCCGGAATAAGACGAGTTTTTTTTACCTTCCTGACCGGGCAACCTTGTCAAAACCATCATTCAAGGCCACCTTAATGACCGTGTCTGTTTCGACCATTATTGCCCTCGCCACACCGGCTGGCTCGTCCGCCCTCGCCACCATCCGGCTCTCAGGTCCGCAATCATGGAACATCCTCGGTCAGCTCGCTTCCTCACTTCCCGGTCATGGTCAGTCCCGCTATACCCAACTAGTGCACCAGGGCCAATGCCTCGACGACGTGATCCTGACCTGCTGGAAAGCACCGGCCTCTTACACCGGCGAAGATGTGGCGGAAATTTCCTGTCATGGCAATATCCTCATTATCGATCACATCATCGAAGCCTGCATCCGGGAAGGTGCCGAACCCGCCCCCCCCGGCGAATTCACCCGGCGCGCCTTTCTCAATGGAAAAATGGATCTCACCCGCGCCGAGGCGGTCATGGATCTGATTGCGGCCAGAAGCGACCGCGCCCTGCGCAGTGCCCGGCGGCTGCAGAGCGGCCAATTGGGGGTCGCACTCGAAGCCTGGCGCGGACGGATCTTTGACTTACTCGCCCACATCGAGGCGTACATCGACTTCCCGGATGAGGATATCAAACCGGAGACCGGGGAATCCATCCGCCAACGCCTGATCGAGTCGCAAAAAGAATTGGATCGCCTCCTGAAATCTGCGCATGAGGGACGACTCCTGCGCGAGGGAGTGACCGTCGCCCTCATCGGCGCACCCAACGCGGGAAAATCCAGCCTCCTCAACGCCCTCCTGGGTGAGGAACGCGCCATCGTCAGCGAGCGGGCCGGGACGACCCGCGACAGCATCGAGGCCTGCCTGATCCTGGAGGGCATTCTGGTCCGCTTTGTCGATACAGCAGGGATTCGGAATTCAGAGGACGAAGTCGAGAACATCAGCATGGACCGGACCCGCAAGGTGATGGCCAATGCCGATTTAATCATCCACCTCATCGATGCCAGCAGCGCCGCACCGCACGCCGCTCCGAACGAGTTCGACTGGCCGGAACACATTCCCCTCATTGAGTGCGCCTCGAAAATCGACCTCCTCCCCTCACCCCCGGAAGGCCGACTGGGAACCTCCGCGCAGACGGGAGCGGGTCTGGACGACTTAAAAAAAGAAATGATTGAAGTTCTTAAACTCAATGAAGGAGATGCCGGTCAGGAGATGGTGGCCATCAATGACCGCCACCGCCACCATCTGGAGTCAGCGCGGCTTGTCCTCGGTGAAGTCATCCACCACTGGCAGGAGGATCGGCCTCCGGAATTAATCAGTTCCGATCTCCGCCAGGCGGTGCATGAAATCGACCAGATCCTCGGGCAGAGTGATAATGAAATGGTCCTCGACCGCCTCTTCGAACAATTTTGCATTGGGAAATAGCGACAATGTATCAGCAAGTCATCCGCCCTCTCTTCTTTCAATTGAACCCGGAAACCGCCCACCACCTGGCCCTGACCGGAATGCGCCTGCCCTTTTTCTGTTCCGTGGCCGGCATGCTGGTGGGCCAATGCCGGGAGCCGATTGAATTATGGAAGCTGAAATTTCGCAACCCGGTCGGGCTGGCCGGAGGCTTCGACAAGGATGCCCGGGTTCTCTCGGCCACCCAATCCCTCGGGTTCGGGTTCACTGAAATCGGCACCATCACCCCGCGTCCGCAGCCCGGAAATCCCAAGCCACGAATCTTTCGACTGCCCGCCTGCCGGGGCCTGATCAACCGGCTGGGATTTCCCAATGACGGAGCCGAGGCCATCGCCCTCCGTCTACAAAACTGGCG
>CAYTLD010000095.1:0-8115 GCA_964438585.1 uncultured Blastochloridaceae bacterium
CGTTCATCAAAATCTTGACTTTTGAGCATTTTGTGCAACGCTTCGCACATGGCAACCAACATAGATCTAAACGAACCTCTTCTTAGGAAGGCAATGCATTTAGGGGGCATGAAAACTAAAAAAGAAGCCGTCCATCAGGCTCTGACTGAATATGTTGAGCGAAGAGAGCAACTTAAAGTTCTGGATTTATTCGGGAAAATAGAGATCGACCCGGAATTTGACTACAAAAAGCAGAGACAAGTGCGGTGAAGGTTCTGGTTGATACGGATGTCTGGTCTGAAGCCCTGAGAAAGAAAAAGGGGAAAAAATCCGTTTACGTGGATGAGTTAACCGACCTTGTTCAAGAAGGACGCCTTGAGATCATCGGACCGATTAGAATGGAAATTTTATCCGGGATTCGAGAGCCGGAAATCTTTGATGCTTTTTCAGAAAGACTCGCTGCCTTTATCGACAAGCAGATTTCATCAGAAATCTATGTCCTTGCCGCAAAATTTTTTAATCTTTGTAGAAGCAAAGGGATTCAGGGCTCACATACCGACTTTCTAATCTGTGCCTGTTCCGTGCAGTGGAGTATTCCGATTCTATCGATGGATAAGGACTATCTCTTATACAAAAAGCATCTTCCGATTGAATTAGCCCAACCCCGAAAGAATCAGTGAGTGGGGTCAAACCTGAGTGGGGTGAGTGGGGTCAAACCTCGACACTTGACAAAATCTTTCGCTGATTCGCCTTTTCGTTTGATGTAATTGTGTGAAAAGAAGATGGGTCAAATATTCTTTGCCAGGGAATGGGGTGATGTAACGATGATTGAAAAATGTCATGGATGGGCGACCCTTTTGCTTTCTTAATCGGATTCACAAATCCCCAGCTTTTTGATCGCCTGGTTCATGCGATCGTCACTTGTATGAATGCGCTTGCAGGAGGCCAGTATCGCCGTGGCCAAATGGATCCCATCCAATGATCGGAGAAAAACAGGATATTGATCATCGGCATAGCACAAATCTGAGAGTTCGCGGGCTTTTCTGAAAACATCGTCGCCCCACGGCAGCAGACAGACACGGTTGGCTGCGAGGTCGTTTTCAAAATAAGCGAAAAGGGTGCCTGGTGATTGGCCGTGTGTTTCACCCCGGCGCGCTTTTTGTTGCAGGGCAAAATACAGCTCGGTCTCCGTGAGTTTAGAACTAACGAGAGGCTCGTCGGCATTGGCCAGGAGCGTCAGGTAATCCTCTGAGTCTTCCTCGTGGCAATAGAGCTTGAGCAGGCAGGATGTATCCCAATATTCTCGCATCCGCGTTCAGCGATCTCCACGAAGATCGTCGATAATCTCACGGGAAGAAGCGGCGGGCGCAGGTTGAGCACCCAGCAGGCGCCCGCGCAGCTCTTCCGCCCACAACTTCATGTCGGGAAGATCGTTATCCCTAGGGACCGGGACAATGCGTGCCTCCGGTCGTCCGCGAACCGTAATCAAAACCTCTTCGCCTTGACGGGCTTTGATCAGAAGTTCGCTGATTTTCGCCTTGGATTCTCTTACGCTCACGATCATGAGGTCACGGTAGTCTCGTCGCTTGACTTGTCAATTGCATTTCTCCGTATAGCACACAGAGCAAGCAGCAGGCAAAGGGGTCACCCTTTGGGTCATTTGGCATTCTTGACAAATCAGGTTGAATTTTGTCGAGTTCGTCACAAAAAGTGCACTTTGGGTTAGATATCATTGAGTAATTTCTTAAATTTACGTAAAAATATGACAATGAGGGCCTTAGATCGCTCACTAGACTGCATGTTGTGTAATTTTTTTGACAAGCACACAATATATTGGAATTTTTTCCCGAAAAGGGGTTGACCGAAATTAAATTTCATGGCTGCATATTGGGTAGCTCTTTTAGCGGGACACTACACCTTGTGGTATTAAGAACGCAGACCACGAGGTTTTTTTGGCACCTACCATGTCAAATGAGTGTCGAACAGATGGATTTTAAGAAAAACTACGTAAAAACTTAAGGAAAAAACAGGAGACAGTTATGAATGACGCACCGAAAGGACAATTGGGACTCAACGGGGTTGATCCTCTGGAAGAAAAAGAATTTAAGATCCGCAAACGCAGCGGGCATCTGGAGACTTTTAATGAACAGCGGATCGAGCTGGCGATTGAAAGTGCTTTCAAGGCGGAGCTGGGCTTGGCCGGGGAATCGGCTCTGCCGGAACTGATCCGCAGTGAAGTGGAGCAGGTGGCCAATGCGGTGGTGCGCAAGGTTCTGACCGGAGCCGTGCATGGTGAAGAACTGGAGGTCGAGCATGTCCAGGACACCGTGGAGGCGGAACTGATGGAAAAAGGGCACCACCAGGTGGCACGTCGCTACATTCTCTACCGGGAGGAGCGCAAGAAAGCCCGCACCCTGCGTGGGGAAAAAACCTATGAGGTTGTTTCCAAGTCGGAACTGACGATGCAGAGCCGGGATGGGGAGCGGGTGCCGCTCGATTTACCCGCATTGAACCGGAAGGTCGTTCGGGCCTGCCGGGGGCTGGAGTCGGTCTGTGCCGCGCGGGAAATTACCGATGAAGCGATTAAGAACCTCTACGACGGCGTCCGGGAAGAGGAGGTCGAACAGGCCTTGATCATGGCGGCCAAGGCCCGCATCGAGCGGGAGCCGGCCTACAGCTACGCGGCGGCGCGTCTTCTGTTGGATACGATTTACAAGGAAGTGCTAGGCGTGGATCTGAACTGTGCCGACCTCCAGGTCCGTCACCGGGAGGGATTCAAGCACTATATCGATATCGGGATCGAAGTCGAACGTCTGGATCCGAAGCTCAAGCAGTATGACCTGGATCGTCTGGCCCAGGCCCTGTGCCTGGATCGGGATTTGGATTTCACCTACCTCGGGATGCAAACGGTTTACGACCGCTACCTTCAGCATCATGAAGGTCACCGGATCGAAACCCCGCAATTTTTCTGGATGCGGGTGGCCATGGGCCTGGCCCTGAATGATGAGGACAGGGAAACTCGGGCGATTGAATTCTACAATGTCCTGAGCCAATTCCTCTTTGTCTCCTCGACCCCGACCCTCTTCAATGCCGGAACCCTGCATCCGCAGTTGAGTTCCTGCTACCTGAGCACGATCATGGATGACCTCGACCACATTTTCAAAGTGGTCTCTGATGATGCGCGTCTCTCGAAATGGGCCGGAGGCCTGGGCAACGACTGGACCAATGTCCGCGCCACCGGCGCCCACATCAAAGGCACCAATGGCACCAGTCAGGGGATCATTCCCTTCCTGAAGGTGGCCAATGACACCGCCGTAGCCGTCAATCAGGGCGGCAAACGCAAGGGAGCCATGTGCGCCTACCTGGAAACCTGGCACCTCGATATCGAGGATTTTCTCGAGCTGCGGAAGAACACCGGGGATGAGCGCCGCCGCACCCATGACATGAATACCGCCAACTGGATTCCGGATCTCTTTATGAAGCGGGCCCGCGAAAACGGCAAGTGGACTCTCTTTGACCCCAGCGAGACCCCGGATCTCCATGACCTCTATGGAAAAGCCTTCGAAGCACGCTACGCGGAATACGAAGCCATGGCTGCAGAAGGTAAAATCAAGCTTTTCAAGGAAGTCGAGGCGGTCACACTCTACCGCCGGATGCTGACCGTCCTCTTCGAGACCGGCCACCCCTGGTTCACCTTCAAGGATCCCTCCAACATCCGCAGTCCCCAGGATCACACCGGGGTGGTGCACAGCTCGAACCTCTGCACCGAGATCCTCCTCAACACCTCCAAAGACGAAACCGCCGTCTGCAACCTCGGGTCCATCAACCTCGTGCGCCATGTCCATAAGGATAAAAACGGGCTCGATGAGGTGCTCCTCGAGCAGACCGTGACCACCGCCATCCGGATGCTGGACAACGTCATTGACATCAATTACTACCCAACCCCGGAGGCGCGTAACGCCAACATGCACCACCGTCCGATCGGGTTGGGCATCATGGGCTTCCAGGACGCGCTCTACTCGCTGGGAATTTCCTACGCCTCGGAAGCGGCCGTCGAATTCGCGGACGTCAGCATGGAATCGATTTCCTACTACGCGATCCTCGCCTCATCCGCCCTCGCCTCGGAGCGCGGCTGCTACCAGAGCTACCCCGGCTCCAAATGGGACCGCGGCCTGCTGCCGATCGATACGCTGGATATCCTCGAGCAGGAGCGCGGCGGCTTCCTCGATGTGGACCGCACCGTGCGCAAGGACTGGAGTGTGGTGAGGGAAGCGGTCCGTAACCACGGAATGCGCAATTCCAACACCATGGCCATCGCCCCCACCGCGACCATCTCGAACATCTCCGGTGTCAGCCAGTCCATCGAACCGACCTACAAGCACCTCTTTGTCAAATCCAACCTCTCCGGTGAATTCACCGTCAGTAACACCTACCTGGTCGAAGTTCTGAAAGAGCGTGGACTCTGGGATGATGAAATGATCGATGACTTGAAATACTACGATGGGTCGATTGAGGCCATCGACCGCATTCCAGACGACATCAAGCACCTCTTTATCACCGCCTTCGAACTGAGTGCCCATTGGTTGATCGAGTGCGCCAGCCGTCGGCAGAAATGGATCGATATGGGCCAAAGCCTGAACCTCTACATTAGCAAGCCGGATGGCAAAACCCTGGCCGGGATGTATCAATTCGCCTGGGAAAAAGGCCTGAAAACCACCTACTACCTGCGCTCCGTGGCGGCCACCCAGGTCGAGAAATCGACCATGGACATCAACCGTCGCGGACTGCAGCCCAGGTGGATGAAGAACAAATCCGCCTCGGCGGATGTGGAAGTCACACGGGAAGCAGACAGCGACCCCAAGGCCTGCGCCATCAATGACCCGGAGTGTGAAGCGTGCCAATAAGCGCGGAGCGCTTATTGGCGGGTAAAGGGTCAAAGGTAAAAAGTGAAAGGTAAAAATTAAGAAAGGATTATAAAAATATGAGTAATAAAGTGGAAACATTTGAGAATTTGGATGTATGGCAGGCGGCCATGGATCTGGCTGTAGATTTTTATGGCATCTCAAAAAGCTGGACTGATTTCAATACAAGAAACCAGATGCAGAGAGCCGCCCTATCGATATCGTCAAACATAGCTGAAGGCTTTGAACGCCAAACCAATAAGGAGTTCTCGCAGTTTCTTTACATAGCCAAAGGTTCCTGCGGGGAACTACGTTCACAGATGATATTTGCCGAGCGGGTCGGCTTACTTAACTCCGGCCAGTATCAAAACCTGAAACCCCGGGCGCTCGCCACCAGCAAGCAGTTGGCGGGGCTAATACGCTATCGAAAAGATAACCCTAAACCCTGAACCTTGAACCCTGAACCCTGAACCTTGAGGACTAAATATGAGTTGTTGTAATGTAAGTGGAGAAAAAGCGAAGCCCTGGGATCTTTCCCGGGAAATTAACGTCGATGATAAGCGCCTGATCAATTGCAAGGCGGTGGATGTGAACCAGTTGATGCCGATTAAATACCAATGGGCCTGGGAGCACTACCTCAATGGCTGCGCCAATCACTGGATGCCGACCGAAGTGGGCATGCAAAAGGATATCGAACTCTGGAAATCCAACCGCCTGACCGCCGATGAACGTCGTGTCATCATGCGTAACCTGGGATTCTTTTCCACCGCCGAGAGCCTGGTCGGAAACAATATCGTACTCGCCATCTTCGAGCATGTCACCAACCCCGAGTGCCGCCAGTATCTCCTGCGTCAGGCCTTCGAGGAAGCCATTCATACCCACACATTCCACTATATCTGCGAGTCGCTGAACCTCGATGAACGTGAAGTCTTCAACATGTATCACGAGGTCAATTCCATCAGCGCCAAGGACGACTTCGAGATGGAGCTGACCTCCGAGCTGATGAACCCGGATTTCAACACCAGCACCGTGGAAGGCGTGCAGAAATTCATCGAGAACCTGATTGGCTTCTACGTGATCATGGAAGGGCTCTTCTTCTACTCCGGCTTTGTCATGATTCTCTCCTTCCATCGCCAGAACCGGATGACCGGCATCGGAGAGCAGTTCCAATACATCATGCGCGATGAGAGCACCCACCTGAACTTCGGGATCGATCTCATCAACGGGATCAAGGCCGAGAACCCGGAAGCCTGGACGCCTGAATTCCAGCAGAAGATGCAGGACCGGATCGAGAAAGCGGTTGAATTGGAAATCCAATATGCCGAGGACTGCCTGCCCAATGGTATCCTAGGGCTCAATGCCGAGCTGTTTCGTCAGTATGTCGGCTTCATCGCCGACCGCCGCCTGGAAAGGATCGGTCTGACCCCCAGGTATAAGACCAAAAATCCCTTCCCCTGGATGAGTGAAACCATCGACCTCGGGAAAGAGAAGAACTTCTTTGAAACCCGGGTCACCGAATACCAGACCGGCGGAACCCTCGCCTGGTAAGGGGCGGGGGCGTTAAGGGACGGAGTATTAAGCAAATCCTCACAGCATAAGTGCCCGATCCAATGCCCGCTTAATACTCCGTCCCTTAACGATACGCTTAACGGTGCGCCGTCTTTTTTCGTTCCCATGAACCGGGAATCCTCTAGCCTGCCGGGATGTCAATTTTATGCGATTCGCAAATCCGGGAACTCGCCCAGGGCGGGATGATCGAACCCTTTGAAGCCGGGCAGGTCAAAGCGGTCAACGGCCAGCGGGTTGTCTCCTACGGAACCTCCTCCTATGGCTACGATCTCCGGGTTTCGGACGAGTTTAAGATATTCACCAACGTCAACAACAGCATCGTGGATCCCAAGAACTTCTGTGAGGACTCCTTTGTCGATTTGAAGACGGACGTGTGCATTGTGCCGCCCAACAGTTTTGCCCTTGCGCGGAGCGTGGAATACTTCCGGATACCGCGGGACCTGCTCACCATCTGTCTGGGCAAGAGCACCTATGCCCGCTGCGGGATCATCGTCAATGTCACCCCCTTCGAGCCGGAGTGGGAAGGCCACGTCACCCTTGAAATTTCCAACACCACCCCCCTGCCCGCCAAAGTCTATGCCCATGAAGGCCTGGCCCAGGTCCTGTTCTTCAAGGCGGATCAACCCTGCGAAACATCCTATAAGGATCGGGGCGGAAAATACCAGGGACAGAAGGGCATCACCATCCCCAGAATGTGAGGGGTCTGGCCATAGCAATTGGGAGATAGGCGATGGGACGGGAAATTCCCAGTAAAGTCTGCGTCCATTGCGGAAGATCGTTTTCCTGGCGTAAGAAATGGGAGGGAAATTGGGAGGAAGTGAAATTTTGCTCTGATCGCTGCCGCCGCACCGGAAGAAATAAAATTCACCGCGACTATGAAGAGGTGATCCTCTCCCTTCTCGAAGAACGCGGCCCCGGAAAGACGATCTGCCCATCAGAGGCCGCGCGGCACCTTCACCCGGACGAAAAAGGATGGAGGGAAGCGATGGAGGACGTTCGCAACGCCGCCCGCCGCCTCGCCCGCCGTGAACGCATCCACATCCTCAAGAAAAATCAGGTCATCGACCCCGATGAAATGCGCGGCGTCATCCGCCTCGGACTCGTCGGGAAAGAATGAGCCGGGTTGCGTCACCGACGTGACGCGGATTGCGGGTCGTAAAGCCCCGTGGGTTGAAACCCACGGCTAGATTGTATCACCCCTACGGGGTGAGAATTGTGCACGCTCGGGGTCCCAGCGGGACCATCGAAGGTAGCCGTGGATTTTAATCCACGGTTGGCGATCAGGAAATTTCCGCGTCGCGTCGCGACGCAACTTCCCCTGCATCGCAGATAGGTCTTCGGTGATCCGTGTGGCGTCACTGACGTGACGCATCTCATCGACTCGACATTTTTCCGTGGGTTGAAACCCACGGCTACGTTGTACCCGCCCCGATGGGGCGGAGGGCTCGGTCCCAACGGGACCACACACCCGTGGCCGTGGATTTTCCCTGTCCGCCATCTTGTGGGGTCGAAGTCCTGATGGAATCGGGACGAAGACCCAAGCCTTGGCGACGGAGGAAATCCACGGTTGAGGATCAGTAAATTTTTCGCGTCGCGTCGCGACGCCACACTGGTTATTCTTTCCCCATGGCCAACACCTACGCCCGCATCATCATTCACTTTGTCT
>CAYTLD010000096.1:0-8007 GCA_964438585.1 uncultured Blastochloridaceae bacterium
GCCTTTGCCTCAGGCATTGGAAGAATGTGTATAAGGATAAGGGTGTTACCCCGGGCTGTCTTAGCTCAGGCCGTTGGCCTGTATTTTATGGTTTGCTTTGAATGTTCAAAAGTGGAGATCCTCCCTCCACGCGGGTGGGTGAAAAGTGAGGTGGAGGGCAGAGCTTCGTCTCTGCCGAGCTATGGCGGAGGATGCGGCCTGTCCGCCGACTTGTGGGGGCGAAGCTTCTCAGCGAAGACCCAAGCCTTGGCGTAGGCGGAAGATCCTCCCTCCACGTCGTGGGTGAAAATATTGGAGTCGCCCCTCTAGAGCGTGTTCTATTCAGACTGTCTCTTCGCTGGAAGTTTACGAGTCAAGTTTAAACACGTATATAACCCCTCCATCCCGACATGTCGAGGATCTCCCTCCCCTATCCCTTCGGGCAGGGGAGGAAATGGGGAACACTGAAAGGATGTAATCCGATAATGCTCTAGAGATCGGTTTCCAGGAAGCCCTGGAGGTGGCGGATGCGGGTGGGGTGGCGCATTTTGCGGAGGGCCTTGGCTTCGATCTGGCGGATCCGTTCGCGGGTGACCTTAAACTGGCGTCCGACTTCTTCGAGGGTGCGTGAGTAGCCGTCGAGGAGACCGAAACGCTGTTCGAGAACGCGCTGCTCCCGCTCGGTCAGGCTGTCGAGCACGTCGCGGATTTTTTCTTTCAGGAGCGCGTAGGCGGTCATGTCAGAGGGGTTTTCCGCGCCCTTGTCCTCGATAAAGTCGCCGAAGGTGGTGTCATCACTGTCACCGACCTGTGCTTGGAGGGAGATGGGCTGCTGGGCCATTTTCAGGACTGCGCGAACCCGTTCAACGGGCATGCAAGTTTCTTCTGCCACTTCTTCCGGGGTGGGTTCGCGTCCGAATTCCTGAACCAGTTGTTTCTGCACCCGCATCAACTTATTGATGGTTTCGATCATGTGGACGGGGATGCGGATGGTCCGGGCCTGATCGGCGATGCTGCGGGTGATGGCCTGGCGAATCCACCAGGTGGCATAGGTGGAGAATTTATAGCCCCGGCGGTATTCGAATTTCTCAACCGCTTTCATCAGGCCCATATTTCCTTCCTGAATGAGGTCGAGGAAGGAGAGTCCGCGGTTGGTGTATTTCTTGGCGATCGAGATGACGAGCCGGAGGTTAGCCTCGACCATTTCGGTTTTGGCCCGCATGGCCTTGCGCAACCAGACTTTCAACTGCTCGTGTTCTTCATCGAATTTTTCCAGCGGCATCCGGACTTTGAGTTCGAGGTCGGTGATTTGCTGTTCGAGGAAATGAATGCGCTCTTTATCCGCTTTTTTGCGGCTTTTTTTCAGGCGCATTTTTTCCAGCTCGGCGACATTTTCCCGCACCTGGCGCTCGAAATTGTCACAAGTGGCGACAAATTCCTCGGTCACTTTCTGTTTAAAGAAGAATTTGCCATAGAGACGGATAATTTGTCCTTCGGTCTTATTGTATTCTTTCTGGTAGCGCTGGACGGCGACTTCGGACTTTAGGGTCCGCATTTTTTCATAGGTATCCTGGAGGCGTTTATCCGCGCTTTCGACATCACGCAGGAGGCGCTTAAGGGAGCGCATGTATTTCTCACGGCTATCGATTTTCTTATCCTGGATGACGCGGTCAAAGCGTTCCCGGCCCTGTTCCAATTTTTCCGCCAGGACAACATACTCGCGGGCGATGAACCCGAAGCGGTGAAGATGCTTCTCCACCATCAACTCGGCATCCTCGATCCGTTTGGAAATTTCCACTTCCTGCTCGCGGGTGAGCAGGGGGACCTGGCCCATTTGCTTTAAATACATGCGCACCGGGTCGTCGAGGATATCGAGTTTAGCCTCCTTATCCGTCTCCGCCGAGGATGAGGAGGACTCTTCCTCCTGGTCCTGGGTGGTGGTTCCCGGCTGCTTGATCTGATCGACGTCTGAGGCATCGACAATCTCGATTTCCAGCGTTTTTAAAAATTCGAGGACCATCTCGATTTGGTCCGGGTTATTGACTGCATCGGGAAGGGACTCATGGAGATCATCGTAGGTCAGGTATCCCTGTTCCCGTGCCGATTTGATGAGATCACGCAGGCGCGCCTGCCATTCTTCATTCCCTTTCCAAACCGCTGCGACCATTTCCTTCTCGGACATCCCTTCGGAAATATTCAAGGATTCCGGTGTCGCGGCGGGCTTATCCTCATTTTTCAGGATCAGATCTTCGATCATTTTAGCCCCCTTCTTTTTTGCGGCGGCCTTGGCGGGACTTAGAGAGGCGTTTTTCCCGGCGGCTTTGGGTGCGGATGATTTTTTCGCGGGTGCCTTGGGAGCGGGTGCTTTTTTGGCGGCGGTTTTCTTTTTGGCCGCAGGTTTTTCGGCTACTTTTTTAACGGCTTTAGGTGCGGATTTTTTTACGACCTTTGATTTGGTTGCGGATTTTTTCTTAGATGTAGTAGCCATGCTTTAGAGTGCCTTCTGGGGGTTAAATTGTCCTGCCTCTTCACTCCCTCCCTGGAAGAAACAAGCCCGTCACAGTAGAAGCAGATTTACAGGTTGTCAACGGCTTTTTAATCCGGTCAATTGGGTCAGGAGTTCTGCCTTCTCCTCATCGGATATCGAGGAGTCCCGGAGCCGGGCCACAATCCATTCGCTGCTGCGTTTGACCCAGAATTGCCTCAGATGCTGGCATTTGCGGTCGATTTGGCGGAGAAATTTTTCTTCATCAATTTCCTCCATGGCGGTGGTATCGATCCCGGAAACCAGGGACTGCTCGCCTCCCTCGAGAGCGGCGACCAGTTCGGCGGGTTCGCGCCAGAGATCATGGTTATAGAGTCCGATGATTTTTTCCAGGAACCCGGCGCCTTCGAGTTTTTCGATCCACTTCCATTCCAACTGGCTCTGGAGGACGGACACCATTTCCGGACGGGCCAGGAGGATGGTGATGAGGGAAAAAATCTCAGGATGCACCTTCAATTCCCCGGACGGTCTTTCCTCTGCCTCCGCCCCCGACTCCTCCCGCCCGGAGGAGCGGTGCCGGCGGGTCAGTTTTTGCATTTCCTCCTCGATGGCCTGCGGGCTCACTTTCAGGCGCAGGGAGACACGGGATACCAGTTGCTCGCGGTAAGCCCGGTTGGGAATTTTACTGAGAAAAGTGGCCACTTCTTCGACTGAGTGCCGGTTCCCGGAAAGTGAATCCCGACCTTCATCGGCCACCATGTTGACAAGAAAATCGATATAATCCTGAGGTTGCGCAGCCATGGCCCGGAACACCTCGGCTCCCTGTTCCACGATGAGAGAATCGGGATCATGTCCATCGGGCAGAGGGATGACATAGATCCCGAGGTCCGATTGCACCATCGCATCCAGATCGGAGGATTCTCCGGTGAGTAAGTCCGCAGCCCGGGCGGCGGCGCGCTTGCCCGCGCGGTCGGCATCCAGGCAGAGGACCACGTTGCGGGTTTGCCTGCGGATGATGCGGGCATGTTCCCCCGTAAAGGCGGTTCCGAGCGGGGCGACCACGTTGAGAATCCCGCAGGAGTGACAGCGCAGGACATCGATCTGACCCTCGCAGAGAATGGCCCGGTCCTCATCGAGGATGGAGCGCCGGGCACGATGAAACCCGTAGAGGACCTTGCTCTTAGTGAACAGGGGGGTCTCCGGTGAGTTGACATATTTGGCGGCTTTAATCTCGGGATCAAGAAGGCGGGCGCTGAACCCGATGACCTGGCCCTGTTCATCATGGATGGCGAAGATGAGCCGGTCACGGAAGCGGTCATAGATCCGGCCCCGGTCATTGCGCACCACCAGCCCTGCCTCTTCGAGCAGATCCTCAGTATAGCCCTCCTGTTTTCCCCAGGTGAGGGTATCGTCCCAACGGGGAGGCGCGTAGCCCAGTCCGTATTCCTTGACCCACTGCAGGGGAATGTCCCGTTGTTTGAGGTAGTGGCGGCCCGGTTCTCCCTCCACACCTTCGAGCAGGAGCTTCTGCCAATGCCGGGATATGTCCGCGTGCAGGGACAGGAGTTGATCACGGCGTTGTTTGACTTTCTTATCCGGTTTGCGCCCATCTTCCCGGATTTCCACTCCTGCCTTTTCCGCCAGTTGCCGCACTGCGGTGGGGAAATCGACATTATCGTAGAGCATGATGAATTTGAACACATCTCCGCCATGTCCACTGCTGTAGCATTTAAAACTCTGGCGCTCGCGGCTGACCATGAAGGAGGGGGTCTTTTCCTTATTGAATGGGCTTAATGCCTTGTAATGGGAGCCGGAGCGTTTGAGCGGAACCACCGCGTCAATCACTTCCACGATGTCGACCGCCCTCCGCACTTCTTCGACTGTCTCAGGAGAAATTGCCATGATTATAGATCAGGACTATACTCTGCTACTGCTAATAATGAAGACAAGCCTTGCCTCCATACTAATCGTTTTATTCGTACTCAGTTGCCCTCTCCACGCGCAGGAGGCGGTGCCGATGCGCCCTGATTTCACCCCGGAAGAGCCACTTCGCTCCCCTGAGCGCTCCCGGGTGGTGGTTATCGAGCGCCCCTCCCTGGTCAACCGCTACTTCGCGGTCCCGAACCGGGTGGCCGCTGCCGTAGATGAAGGTCTCCTGGCCCTGACCGGTGCCGACTCCCTGGGCGAGGCCTGGTCGCACTTTGTCTCGCCCGGCGAAAAAGTGGCGATCAAGATCAATACCCATGGCGGGCCGATCGCCGGCTCCCACCCGTCGATCGTCAACCAGGTGGTGGCCGGACTCCAGAAAGCCGGAATTTCCCAGGGTGACATCCGGGTCTGGGACAAGAACCCCGATATGATGACAGCCGCCGGATACGTTCCGATGGCACCCAAGTCCGAGTGGGCCTGTGAATCAGTCATCGGCGGACGGGGCTGGAATCCGGAGCGCTTTTTCTTCCATGTGATGGTCGGGCGACTGATCTACAGTGACCATGATTTTGTCGGGGCGGCGGAGCCCATCCTCCCTGTCGTTCCGGAGGAGGGCGACAGCAGTCTCCCCCCCGGCGATGCCAAGGCCCAGATCAGTAACCGCTCCTACTACGCGCGTGTCCTCACCGATGCGGATAAAATCATCAACATCGCCCCCCTCAGTGATCACCAGAAAGTGGGTATTCTGGGAGCCTACTCCTCCCTGATCATTGGCAGTATCGATAACCACCGGCGCTTCCTGGGCAGTGATCGCACCAGTGCCCAGGCACTGGCGGAAATTTATACGGAAAGTGGACTCAAGGACAAAGCGGTTCTGCACATCGTCGATGGCCTCATCGCCCAATTTGCCGGCGGGCCTGAATTTAACCCCAACTTTGCCTCCACCCCCGGTCTGCTGATGTTCAGCCGGGATCCCGTCGCCCTCGACACCCTCGGCGTCGAGCAGCTGGAAGCCTGGAGAAAAAACAAATCCGTCTCTTCTATTCAGGATCTCATTCTCCATCTCAAAGCTGCTGAGGCCTGGAATTACGGCACCACGGATAAGGAGAAAATGGAAATTGTCGCCATATCGTCACCTGGAATGTGAATTTAGAGGATTGTACAAATCACCCATCCATGTCTAGGGTCTAACTTAATGGCTGAATCCACTACGCTTAATTTCGAGAACGCGCGCGCTCTCTCCACCCTCTACGCCGGTGAAAACGAATTCCTCACCGAGGTTGAAACCCTCTTCAAAGTCAAGCTGACCAGCCGGGATGCCTGGCTGAAAGTCGATGGGTCGGCCAAAGGAATTGAATCCACCAAGGAACTCTTCCGCCAACTCCACATCGCCCATCAGAACGGCCTGAAAATTCGGAGTTACGAATTCCGCTACATCCTCAAGGCGGTCGGGGAAGGGAAAATTGAGGAACTCGAAGCGATGTGGGATTCCAAAATCCAACTCTCCCCGAAGAAGCGCCCTCTCATCCCGAAAACTTTCAGCCAGAAGCATTATTTGGATCTGATCCGCGACTCGAGCCTGACCTTCGGCCTCGGCCCGGCCGGGAGCGGAAAAACATTCCTGGCCATGGCCATGGCCGTCGTGGCCATGAAAAACAATGAGGTCAATAAGATCATCATGACCCGTCCTGCCGTCGAGGCCGGCGAGGCTCTCGGCTATCTGCCCGGTGACTTGCAGGAAAAAATCTTCCCCTACCTGCGCCCCCTCTATGATGCCCTCTATGAAATGATGGAAATCGAGGAAATCCAGCGCATGATGGACAAGGGAATTATCGAAATCGCACCGCTGGCCTACATGCGCGGGCGCACACTCTCGAACGCCTTCGTCATTCTCGACGAAGGGCAGAACACGACTACTGAGCAAATGTTCATGTTCCTGACCCGGTTGGGCTTGAATACCAAGTGTGTGGTCACCGGTGATGCCACCCAGATCGACCTGCCGCGCAATAAAAAATCCGGGCTGGTCGAGGCCATCCAAGCGCTGGAACCGGTGCCGGGCATCGCCTTCCACCGCTTTGAAGATACAGACATCGTTCGACATGAACTGGTTGCAAAAATCGTCGAGGCCTACAAGCACCACCGCGGCAATCAACAAACGAGCATGGCACTCTGATTGCTTGCATTAATTTGCAATTTAAATTTATTATTTTATTTAAGTTTTCTGCGTGAACATTTGCCAGATCGCGGGCAGAGTGAACGTTAATCCAACACTCGATATCACACTATGATTAAATGGCTCAAGATAAGACGCCTCGAAGGCAAAGGATTGTCCTGCGGGAAGACGCGGCGGCAGGCCTCGGATTCGAAGTTTAGCCTTTTTCTCGATTGCCATCCGGCGGTCACCTTTCTCATTTTCCTGCTCTCGGGTTTTATCATCTTTCGCGTCGCGGAATGGAACAGCATCGGCGGTGAGTCGCTCGACTTTTTTATCCTCTCGGCCATGGTCGTCAGCATCAGCTTCATCGTCATCGCGCTGGCCATACGTGAAGTGCTCTACAGCAATAATTTACTACTCCTTTTCTGGGGCTGTGTGATCGCCAATTTCCTGCTCAACAAAGCCACTCACATCTACTATCCGGATTTTATCGAGCGGGCGGAAGTTCCGCTACCGGTTCCCGTCCTGCTGGTGCCGGCGGCTCTGGCCCCGATGCTGGTCTGCATTCTTATCTCCCCCTACTCGGGCTTTATTGCCGCATTTCTCGTCTCCCTGCTCGGCACCCTCTTTGTCGATCCCACCCCCGGGCTCTTTCTCACCAGCCTGTTGACCGGGTTTGCGGCCACCTATTTTACCCAGCGCATCCGGCGGCGGAGCGACCTGATCCTGGCCGGATTTAAAGTCGGCTGCCTCGGCCTGATCTGCGCCCTGATCCTGGGAGGGGGGCTTGTCGAATCCGGCTTGGGTGAGGTGGTTCTCGCGGCTGTCTGGGCCATCTCCCTCGGTGTCATGACCTCCTTTTTGGTCGGCGCCATTCTGCCTATTCTCGAATGGCTCTTTGACCGCATCACCGATATATCCTGGCTGGAACTCTCCGACCTCAACCACCCCCTCCTCAAACGGCTCGCCAGTGAGGCACCCGGCACTTACCACCACAGCCTCAATGTCGCCAACCTGGCCGAAGCGGGCGCGGAAGCAATCGGTGCCAATCCCACTCAGTGCCGCGTCTGCGCCTATTTCCATGACATAGGGAAATTGGTCAAACCGGACTACTTCGTGGAAAACATAGACCCGAGCCGGAATCCCCATGACAACCTCAGCCCCAACATGAGCGCTCTGATCATCACTTCCCACGTCAAGGAGGGCGTCAACCTCGCGCTTAAACACCAGCTTCGGGAACCGATCATCGATGTCATCCGTGAGCATCACGGTACCTCACTGACCTATTACTTTTACCATCGGGCTCGGCAGCAGAAAGAAGATGCCATCGAGGGAGGGAAAATCGCCGGAATGCGGGAAGAAGATATTGCGGATGTTCGTGAGGAGTCCTTCCGCTACCCCGGACCCGTGCCCCGCAGCAAGGAGTCCGCCATCATCTCTCTGGCTGATTCCATCGAGA
>CAYTLD010000097.1:0-1425 GCA_964438585.1 uncultured Blastochloridaceae bacterium
GACTGACCTCAGTAACCGTCCGGTCATAACCGGCCAGGTATCGACCTCCATTATCGGCGGCTGCACTTTGATAAATCTGAATGAGGGTGCGCAACCCGGCGATTTCCTCCGTTTTGCGGGCCATTTTAAGACCGGATTGCGCCGCCACGGAGACGAGTGAGGCCAGAATGGTAATAATCACCACCGTGACCAGCAACTCGACCAGGGTAAATCCGCGCCTATTGGCCGTCCTTCTCTTCATTTCATTCATCCTCAAAGCGGAGGGAAAAAACCTCATGAACGCGGTTTGCGATGGCGCAACAGATAGAGCGCTCCACCACCCAGGAACATCAACAGAGCACTGGATGGCTCCGGCACGGCATTGGGGTTGGTGGAGAAATCCGTGGACATCCCGTCAATCGAACTGAACCCGAACGGCCCGGCCGTAAAGGCCACTTCAAAATCATTGGTAGCGGCCAGATTCTCCCAGACAAAGGTATGGAAGTAGTAGGTGTCCGCTCCTTCAGTGGTCTGACGCACGGATTGCGAATCAAAGGCTAGGCCGGTCGAACTGTTCTGAATATCGTTAAGTACCGGATTGATGCCGCTCAAGGTGTTGTTGGTAAACTCCTTGACCTGCAGAACGAGGCTCTGAATCTGTGAGGAAGTCGTAAAATCCATCGTCCAGGAACTGAAGGAATCATGAATATATATACGATCTCCTCCTCCGAAGACTCCGGCCGGCGGAGTGAGGGTCTGGGGCTGTGTCAACGTATCTGTGCTGACTATTCCACCGGAGGCGTCTGATGCTTCGTTAATAATCGTAGTGGCGGAAAAGTTATCCCACAAGGAATATCCGGTTCCAGCATCGCCCCGATCCCAGAGACCGATCCCAAACTGGGTCTGGTAGCCGAGGTCAGTGGCTTGTGAGGTCATGGATGATGCCGCCCAAAGGGCAAGCCCGCATACTATACTAAGTAAGTTTTTCATATCGCCTAAAATGATACTGATTCTTGTTCTCAGTTCTTGCCCGAGATTGCCGAGTTTTTGCCCATAGTTGCGTAATTACTATAATTTTGGCTTATTTCTGGTCGGCAAGTGGCTTTGTCGATACTTTGCCGGCGTGGTGCCCACGATGCGGGCGAAGGCGCGGCTGAATTGCCCCAGGCTGGAATAGCCCACTTCATAAGCGGCCTCGGTGACATTAAAAGCTCCGCCTTCGAGTAATTGGGCGGCGCGACGGATGCGAATTTCCCTCAGATACGTTGATATCGTTTTCCCCGTTTCACTTCGGAAAGTTCGACTCAGGTAAGCCGGTGAGCACGAGGCCTGGCGCGCTAGAACGTCCAACGAGAGCGGCTCCGCATGGTTTTCCTCCATAAAATGAATAATTTTCTCCATGCGCTCCGAGGGAGCGGGCCTCGCGTCTGCTGACTTCTGCCCCCG
>CAYTLD010000097.1:1525-7959 GCA_964438585.1 uncultured Blastochloridaceae bacterium
CTCTTCCATAGAAATGGAAAGCACCAGCAAGGCGGCCTCCGCCGATGGGGCGGTCACGTGGAGTGCACCGCCGTTAAGAACGGCCACCACCGCCTGACGCGGCCCGACCGTAAACGGGCGATCTCCCGGATCAACCAGAATCAGATTCTCAACATTGAGGATAAGGAGAATGTTGCCCGGCGTGAAGTGGATAGCCCGGCGCGCTCCCGGCCGCAGCCGGTAGTGGCACATCTGAAGTTCAGAAACATGAACACCAGCATATAAAACAGTCTCATCTGACATTTAGAGTCGTTATCGTTCATTGTCCGGCCACCTTGCGAATTCGAGAGTCAGAGGATTTTAACCTTAATTAAAACTCGACCTGGACGGCCGTGTAGAGGCTGCGCCCGGGCTGGCGGGCGTTGAAGAAGGGCTCTTCATACTTTTCATCGAAAAGATTGCGAACTCCCAACAGGGCGGACCATTGTCCGAGTTGGCCCTCGTGCAGCTTGACGTTCAATTCCCAGTCGAGCACCGTAAAGCCGGCATCGGTCGGGAAGGTGGCGTTGGTCGGGGTCTGACTCTCACTGTCGAGAACGGTGCGGAAGAGCAGGGCCGTGGTCCATTCCTGAATCCAGCCCCAGCCATCGTGGCTGTAACCGATACCGTAGTTAAACGTCCAGTCGGCCACATCGACTTTGGTTGGTTCACCGGTGTAAGTGCGGGAGGCGTTGGCCTGGAGTTCGAAGCCGTTATCAAAGCGATAGGCACCGGCCAGTTCGACACCGTAGAGGTTAACGGTTCCGATGTTGTTAAACACGGTGGTGTTGACGCCATTAATGACACCCAGCCCAGTCTGGCCGACAAAGTCCTGGATGTGATTGTAAAAGACGGCGGCCTCGTAATACCAGTTGCCGGTTTCTCCCTTGGTGCCCAGCTCTGCCGACCAGGCCCGCTCCGGATCCAGGTCCGGATTCCCGATGACCCGGTTCAGAGCACCGATGTTGACAAAGGTATCCTGAAAGCGTTCGCCGATGTCCGGATAGCGGTATCCGGTGGCGAGGGTCAGGAAGGAGGACTGCGCCTCCGTGTGGTAGTAGAGGGCGGAGAGATTACCGCTCACCCCCGCGCCTTCCGCGCTCTGCCCGGTGGCGTCATCCTCAACATGAAAGAAGTCGGCCCGGATTCCGGAAATGATGGCAAAGGGATCCAGATCCCAGCGGTCCTGGGCGAAAATCCCGAACCGGGTCTGCAAGGCATCGGCGCGCGTGCGATTGTTAACAATGGAGGCCGGAAAGCCGCCTGGGGGCGGGGGCCCGAGCGGGAAGAGCAGGGTCTGGACTTCTGTTTCAGGCAGATCGGCATGATCAAATCCCAGATCTGTTCCCACCGTCAACTCATGATCGCCAAATTGCAGCACGGCCACATTCTGCCACTCCCAGGTATTCACCGTGTCATCGGTATCCACCACTGAACTGTAAGCACCCGATGTCGAAAATGGAGGAAATGGAATCGCAAAGGCCTGAGAAAACCCGCTCTCCCGATGGAATTCCCGGTTCAACTGCTGCCAGTAAATTCCCGTATTGAACTGTGTGAACCAATCATTGATATCCGTGACTTCCAGTTCCGCGCCCGTCATCCAGCGCTCATAGGTGGGTAAATTAAAGTTGATGGGCACACCAAAGGGGCCTGGTGTATTTTCTGATATGGTCACATCCTTGGTCAAATCCCAGTTTCCCAGCACCCGCAGCAAGGCATTGTCACTGATCCAGTAATCGGCCTTACCCCAGAATCCATACTGATCGAAGTCTCCCTGGCCCGGATCTTCTCCGTCCGGTAAGTTCGGCTGTCCCGAGCTTTCCACCGTGCCCCCGATGACCACACCCCCGTGCTCGTTCCCGGCATCTCCGTAGAAGCCCGCCCGGTGAGCGTCATAGCCGCTGTCAAATTCGTAGCGGGCTCCTCCGTTGATTCCCGGTTCAGTCCGCTCGACCGGCTTGCGGGTAATGATGTTAATGACCCCTCCGAAGGAATCGGTGCCATAGAGAACCGAGGCCGGCCCGCGCAGGACCTCGATCCGCTCGATCCCGAACATGTCATACAGGTTGAGATTGCCTCCGCCATAACCGACCCCCTGGCCGGACTGGCGAACCCCATCCGACAGAACCAGCACCCGCTGCGCTCCCAATCCCCGGATACTGAATCCCTCCTGCCAGTAGTTCGCATTTCCCTCCGCGGGGGCATAGCCAATATTCGGCAGCCTTCGGATCGCCTCATCCACGTCCTTATAAACTTTCCGGTCCAGTTGCTCCCGGGTCACCGAGTTGATCGTCTGCGGCACGTCCAGGATGCTCGTCTCTATCGTCCGGGTGCCGGTAACGACCACATCAATGCCTCTGCTCGTCGTCACCACCGGTTCCTCAATCACATCCAGCTCTGTTACCGGAGCAGAGCCTCCATTTTCTTCGCCTTCTACCTGACTGACCACCACACTCGTGCTAACAGCCCAGAAACCAACCATCCATAGATATCTCGTATTCATAAGATGAGAACTACTCGCAACCAAAAAGCCCTCTGTCAATTTTAATTTGCGTATGAATCTCATTATTGTTTACAGGTGCCGGCATCTATCTATTGATGGGGGTAAGGAAATTAAGGAAGGCGGCTTATGTGGAACTGGTTTGAACAAGGTGGAGTATTTATGTGGCCGATTGGTCTCTGCTCCGTAATAGGGGTGGCGGTGATCATTGACAGGGCCTATGCCCATTACCAGACGCGACTTGACTATGCATCATTTCTCACGCTTCTGCGCAATGACCTGAAGCTGTGCCCGATGAAAAAGCCGGATTGGCTGGAGGGTGACTGCTGCCCGGTCTGTCGGGTGGCGTCACTCTTTATGGATCACCTGCGTCAGCCGGAGCGGATTCGCAATGAGGCCATCAAACGTGAAGGGGACCGCTCCCTGAAAAAGTTGACCCGGCGGATGAGCCTGCTGAGTTCCATTGCTCATGTCAGTCCTCTCTTTGGCCTTCTGGGAACTGTCTATGGGCTGGTGGAAACTTTTCAAGCCATCGAAGCCTCGGGAGGACGGGTGGAAGTGCAGGTGCTGGCGGGCGGCATCTGGGCGGCCTTGATCACGACCGTGGCCGGTCTCTGTGTCGGCATTCCAGCTCTGCTGGCGCACCAGTATTTTCATCATCGGGTTGAGGAGACCGCCTCGCGGATGAAAGAAACCGCCAGTGAGCTGGATGAGTGGCTGATGCACTACTGTCGCCGTGAAGGGGTTCCCATCGAGGAGGGCCTCGCTTTCGAACGCAACCCGCAACTGAAGGAAAGCACCATCTATGGCGATTGAATTCGAGGTCGCATCCAGCGAGTCCACCGGAATCAACCTGACTCCGCTGATCGATATCATTTTCCAACTTTTGATTTTCTTCCTGCTCAGCTCGACCTTCATGGTGCCAGCGCTGGAAATGCGGCTGCCGGAAATTTCCAACGAGAAATTGCCGGAGAATTCATCGCATATCATCATCAGTGTGGATGAGGGCCGCAATATTTTCCTCAATCGACAGGAGGTCACGCTGGATAGCCTCCAGGCGGAGCTGCAGGACGTCCTGAGCCGCCAGGATGAGAAGACCGTCTTTTTCCGCGGTGACCGGAACCTGCCCTATGAACAATTTCTCGAACTGATGGATCTTTCCCGCAAGGCCGGTGCCTCTGACTTCAACCTCCTCCACCAACCCGCTGATCCATGAAACCCGGTTCGCCTTTTCTCCTCTTTCTTCTAATCTCCTTTCTCCTGCATACCGGCTTCGCCCTCTACCGGACTCAGGAGCCGCCTCCCCTTAAGATTGATTTCGAGGACGGGGCAACGGCTCTCAATGTCCGCCTGGTCGAGTGGACACCTCCCGCGCAACCCCCGGAACCGGAGGAGGTCATCCGCCCCCTGGCCGCTCCCTCGGCGGAAAAACAGGTCATCGTTCCGCCCGAACCCGTTCCGCAAGAAAATCCGAAGCCTATCCAACTGGAGGAAAACCCGCCCACCCCCGAATCCAAGCCGGAACCAGAGCCTGAACCGGTCGTCCGGGAAGCACCGGTGAAAAAAGATAATCCGCCAGCCGCCAAACCCAGAACCGTCGGCGCCCAATCAAAAACCCGCCCCGCCTCTGTCGTGCGCTCTCCGAAACCGCCTTACCCCAGGTCCGCCCTGAGACGGGGAATTGAAAATGTCACCACCGTCGTCCAAGTCCAGATCGACAGCAACGGGCGGGTCCGTTCCGCCACTCTGGCTCGCAGTTGTGGCCGCGCCGACATGGACCGCTCCGCACTGGGTACCATTAAACGTGCCTGGCGTTTTCGCCCCGCCTCCCGGAACGGAACGCCGGTCCCCACCTCCACCACCATCCGCATCCACTGGCGGATTGATTAGAAAATCAGATTTTTGAAATTCTTTTATTGACATTTTCTAATAAATAATGAGATTCGTTCTCATGGTCAGCGCGAATACCTCATGGGACACTGCCTTCTCATCCAGAGCCCCCCTCATGCCCCGCATGGGGGGAAGGCGTCTGGAGACCGGGGAGGAGGAGCCGCTCTGGAGGAAGGAAGCAGCAGAGAGAAGCACGGGCAAGACGGTGGCCTATGTGCATGTGCCCTTCTGCAGCACCCGCTGTCTTTTTTGTAATTTCTACCGGAACGCGACCCGGTCCCGCCACCTGAACGACTATGGGAATCTGGTGGCCCGCGAAATTGAAACCGACGCCCGGAAAGGAAGTCTCGGCACCGGTAAGATTCATGCCGTCTATCTCGGTGGCGGCACACCGACCGATCTGGATGCGCGCTCCCTGGCCACCTTACTGGATGCGCTCAGGCGTCATCTGCCCCTGGCCAATGATTGCGAAATCACCGTGGAAGGCAGGATATGGGGCTTCAGCGCGGATAAAATCGATGCCTGTCTTGACCACGGAGCCAATCGTTTTTCCTTTGGGGTTCAATCCTTTGACACCGGGCTGCGTCAAGCGATGGGGCGGAAGCTGGATGGCCGGGACGTAGAAAAATTTCTCCGGGAGTTGACCCGGCGGGATGCGGCCACTGTGGTCTGCGATCTCATCTATGGCCTGCCGGGCCAGACCGAAGAGATGTGGCTGCGTGATATTAGTATCCTGACCGGGCTGGGTCTGGATGGTGCGGATCTCTACTGTTACACGAAGTTGCAAGGCAGCCCGTTGGCCCGGGCCATAGAATCCGGTCGGATGTCCGCCGAAGCTCCGGTGAATGATCAGGCCCGCTGGTTTGTCTCCGCCGCCGATTTTCTGACCAAGGCGGGGTGGCATCATATCAGCAGTGCCCACTTCTCCGCTACTACCAGGGAGCGCAATCTTTACAACCAGTTGACCAAAGCCGGCGCGCAAGGCCTGGCCTTTGGAGCCGGTGCCGGAGGTGGAACCTCCTCCTACCATTTTGTCAATTCCCCCTCCCTCGAAGCCTATGCCCAGGCCGTATCCAGCGGACGCAAACCCATCGCCTTCCTCTCCGAAGCCCCCGCCACAGATAGAGCCCGGACTGAAATCACGGACGGCATCGAATCCGGACGGCTCGACCTCCACTCCTTATCCGGGTTTGAACCCGAACATTGCCACGCCGCTGCCGGTCTGGCCCGGGAGTGGGAAACCGGCGGTCTGCTCGACTTCGATGGCCGGGTGATGCGCCTTACCCCCGCCGGACGCTTCTGGCACACCAACCTCACCACCGCCCTGCTGGCCCTCCTCGATCCCGCAGACGCACCAATCGGAGAACACCCATGACCACCACCTCACTGGAAAAGAAATTCGGCCAGCTGTGAGCACGCCGGACCTGCTCATCTTCGGAGGAACCCGCGGGACGGGTGCCGCCCTGGTTCGCCAGGCCGCTGCAGACGGGCTCAAGGTCGTCGCTCTCGGGCGCCAATGCGGACTTGATCCGTTACCCACCGGAGCCTCCTTCCATCAAGTCGACGCACTCGATGCCGCCGCTGTCCGTCAGGTATTCGCAGAGATCACCCCGCAGACAAATGTAGATGTCATATCCACCCTCGGCGGCGGAGTGCCGGGGCAGTCTGCCGATGCCCTCGGTAACATCCATGTCATCGAAGCCGCTCGCCAGGCTGGCCTGTCACGTCTGGTTCTGATCACTTCTCTGGGATGTGGAGACAGCCGCATCCATGCTTCCGAACGCCTGCTCGCCGCCATCGGCGACACCCTCCTGGAAAAAACCCAAGCGGAGGAAGCTTTGGCAAAATCCGGACTCGATTACACCATTTTGCGCCCAGGACGCTTGCTCGATGGCCCGATCACTCACGGCGCCATCCTCTGCCCGGATCCCTCCCTGCACGGCAATATTAACCGGGAAGAACTGGCCCGGATAACCCTGACCACCCTCCGCAACCCCGCCGCCATCGGCCAAACCTGGAGCGTCGT
>CAYTLD010000098.1:0-7879 GCA_964438585.1 uncultured Blastochloridaceae bacterium
AAGCGGATCAATTCCTCCACTTCCGGGGTCTGCATATCGCGAAAAGTGCGCATGGCGCTGATGGCCTGCGGACGGTTGTTACCCTGGCGGTAGAGGATGTCATACGCCTTCAGGATGGTGCGGCGTTGATCGGGACTGAAGCCCCGACGCTTCAACCCCACCCGGTTCAGTCCGACAATGGTGCTGGTATAAGCGGCCATAGAATACGGAGGAACATCGAGACCAATCCGGGTCTGTCCCCGAACCATGACATATTTCCCGATTCGGACATTCTGGTGAACGACCACATCCCCTCCGAGAAAGGCGTAATCATCCACATCCACGTGGCCGGCCAGGAGGACATTGTTGACCAGAATGACTTCACTCCCCAACCGGCAATTATGCGCCACATGCGCCCCGGCCATCAGGTAATTCCGGTCACCGATGATGGTGCTGCTGCCTTCCGCCGTGCCCCGGTGGATGGTGACATTCTCGCGGATCCGGTTGCCGGAGCCAATTTGAACAAAACTTTTTGCCCCGTCATACGACAGATCCTGCGGCTCCGCTCCTATAATCGCCTGATATCCGATCTGGTTGTCATCCCCCAGAGTCGTATGGCCGGTCAGGATGGCCCGCGCGCGGATTTCACACCGCTCCCCCACCACCACATGCTCATCAATAATGGCATCCGGCCCAACCACACACCCTTCCCCCATCCGCGCCCCCGGATGAACCATCGCCCGTTCATGAATCATGGTCTGGCTCATATGCCCATTACGTTACAGGTACCCGGCTTCTTTAAAACTGTAATATCCCGGACGGTCAGGGGTTTCCACGCCGAGGATAATGTGATCGATCATTTCTATTTGCAGCAGACGCGCGGCTTCGCGGACTCGAAGAGTAAAATCCAGATCCGCCTGGCTGGGAGCGGGATCTCCGCTGGGATGATTGTGTACCAGCAGGATGCCATAGGCTTCGTGATTGATTCCGACCCGGACGATGTCGCGAGGATGGGCGACCGTCTCGTTGATCGTCCCCCGGCTGACTTCTTCCATGGCCGTCATGCGCAACTTGGAGCTGAGGGTGAGGACGCGGAGGGACTCGACCTTCAACTGCCTCATTTCCTCCCCCAGAAACCGCTTCACATCTTCCGGAGTTTCCAGCACATGATCAATCCTGGAACAACCAGCCAAACGCGCCGCCAGCTCGAAAACAGCTTTCAATTCCGCCGCCTTGGCCGGCCCGATGCCTGGGAAGATCATCAACTCCCGCGGGCGCACCCGGCAGAGTTCATCCAGAGTCGGGTATTTTCCCAGAATACTCTGAGCCAGGCCTAGGACAGAATTTCCCTTGCTCCCGCTGTTGCGAAGAATAATGGCCAGTAATTCACTGGTCGATAACGCCCCCGCTCCTTTGCTGAGCAGACGCTCGCGGGGCCTCTCGTCTTCCGGCAGCTCTTTCAGAGTCGGCATCCGTGCACCCTATACGAACCAGTTAATTAACTAAATAAAAATTGCCAGGCAACACCTTCCCCATATTTCAAGCTACACTTACCAAACGATATAGAAATTATTACAATTGCATTCAGTTTAACCATATGCAATTCTGTTTGCATATGGTAAATAGGGAATTTTGGCATTCTAAAGTGATGCAGGCATGGCAGGAGCGTCCCATTCTTTGGCTGACAGGGGTGAGACGTGTTGGGAAGACCACCCTGGCGAAGAGCCTGGAGAGTGTGGCTTATTTTGACTGTGAATTACCACGCGTAAGACGGTTGATTGAGGAGGATCCAGAGGGTTTTCTGGAGCAAGCGTCCTGCTCACATATGATTCTGGATGAGGTACATAGGATCGAGCAGCCCTCAGAGTTTTTAAAAATTGCGGCCGATCATTTTCCCAAGTTGCGTATTCTGGCCACGGGGTCATCGACGCTGGGAGCGAGTCATCGCTTTCGCGACACACTGGCTGGCCGTAAGAGGCATCTTCACCTGGCTCCTGTCCTGTACAGCGAACTGGAGTCGTTTGGTGTGGATCTGAAAACCCGGCTCTACCATGGAGGTCTGCCGGAGAATCTCATCTCAGACTCATTTCCTGAAAAAGATTTTATAGAATGGATCGATGCCTTTTGGGCGCGGGATATTCAGGAGTTGTTCCGTCTGGAGAGGCGGACTGCATTTATGCGGCTCTTTGAACTCCTGCTGACGCAGAGTGGGAACCTGTGCGAATTGAACAGCTTCGCACCCGCCTGTGGTGCAAGTCGTCAGACGCTGGCCAACTATTTGGGCGTTCTGGAGGCGACGGGTGCGGTTCATATTCTGCGTCCATTTTTCAAAAACCCTCAGAAAGAAATCGTATCTATGCCTAAAGTATATGGCTTTGATACGGGCTTTGTTTGTAGTGTCCGGGGCTGGCGCGATCTGCGCCCGGAAGACTGCGGGGGACTCTGGGAGCACTTGGTTCTGGATGAGCTTCGGGTGCAATTCGAGCCGGAGCAGATCCACTACTGGCGGGATAAGCGCAAAAGGGAGATCGACTTTATTCTCGCGCGTCGTGGCCTGACTCCGCTGGCCATTGAATGCAAGTGGAAGTTAAATTCCGGGCAAAGTGCGCACTTTTCGGCCTTTCAATCTCTCTACCCGAATAGCCGACTCATTCTCGTCAGATCGGACGGACAGGAACCCTACTTCAACAAACGCAGGGGGCATATAGAAACCGGTTTATCGCATCTCCGGGCCGCTGTTGATCTGGCATCGGTTGAATAGCAATTTCATTCACACCAACTTGTGGGGTCGAAGTCCCAAGCCCTCTGGCGACGGCGGAACGCTCTCCGGGACTTTACCAGAGGCACAAGGACAGAATCGTTTCTGCATTCCCCTCGTTATTCGCATCCAGGGTAGTTAATCCCTCTTCTTTCCGGAACCAGGTGCGTTGACGCCTGGCATACTGCCAGGTTTTTCGGATTATTTCCGCAATGCACTCCTCGCGGGTGCTCTTTCCCTGCAGGGTGGCAGCAATCTCACTGTAGCCGATGGCGCGCGCGGACGAACTTTCCTCCCAGCCTTCTCTCTTCATTAAGTTCTGCACTTCCTCTGGCCAGCCGGCCTCCCACATCTCCTGCACACGACGGGTAATACGTTCCTTCAAAGCCTCGACGGTTATATCGAGAAGGAAAACATAATCAAAGTGCACGAGCGGCTGCGTGGTCTCCTGCTGCCATTCCGATAGAGGCCGTCCGGTCTGACGATAAACCGCCAGGGCGCGGATGACGCGGTGCGGGTTTTGCAGGTCAGCCCCTTGGGCCCAACGGGGATCGACCTCGCTCACTTCCCTCACCCGTTCCGCGTCCGGCATGGCTTCCAACTCGCCCCGGACCGCAGGATCGGTGGCGGGGATATCATTGAGCCCTGCCCTCAGAGCCCGGAAGTAGAGCCCGGTTCCACCCACCCAGAGATGAAGGCCAGGTTGTTCCCCATCGTCTTCCTTAACCCGGTTCATGGCTTCAGCGGCATCCTGAAGATAGTCCGCAACACTGTAGGCCCGGTCCGTTTCGGCGACGTCCAGAAGGTAATGCGGAATCCCCTGCCTTTCCGCCAACGACAGCTTCCCGGTTCCGATGTCCAGCCCCCGATAGACCTGAAAGGCATCCATGGAAAATATCGAGGAGGGATGTGCCGCCATTGCCACTTGGATGGCCAGGGCACTCTTTCCGCTCGCGGTCGGGCCGACGATGGCCACGTTCAGAAGGCGGCCATCCCGGCTTTGTTCAGCGGCCATCTTGCAGGCGGGCGGCGTTTTTTTCCGGCAACCCGGCGGCGTAGATTTTCTGCTGAGTCACCTCGATCGGGTAGTCAACCCTCCTCCAGATGACTCGCTTTTCTTCGGGAAAATAAACGAGGTAGCAGGCCTTGCTATTCCGGTCACGTGGCTGCCCGACCGATCCGGTATTAATAAGATATTTGCACCCGGCTTTGAGGCGAAACGATGTCATGCCGGCATACAGCTCGATCTGACCTCCTGGCCCCTCTTCCCAGACGCAGGGGTAATGGGTATGTCCGAAAAAACAGACCGGCATCTTCTGCTCATGAAAATGTTTCTGCGCTTCCTGCTCCTCGATCACGTAACGCCAACTGGAGGGAGTATGGAGCGATGCGTGGGTCGCTTCGAAATCGTCATTGCGCATCGCATACGGTCGGTTACTGAGATAGGATTTTTGTCCCCGGTCGAGCTGGGCGCGGGCGTAATCAATTCCCGCCTTGGCCCCGACATTCAGAGAGTCGAAGTGTCGATCCTCCGCCGACTCGATATCATGATTTCCGAGCAGCGTCGGACAGCCCAGACCCTGAATAAAATCAACACAGGAGGACGGATCTGCCCCGTATCCGACGATGTCACCCAGGCAGATTCGGTCGGAAATACTCTGCCGGGCCATGTCACGAATCACCGCTTCCACCGCCTCCAAATTCGCGTGAATATCACTGAAGAGGGCATAGCGTCGTCCGCGCAAAAGTCTGAGGTCCGCATCACTCCCTTCGTTATCAACCCCCGGAACGGGTCGGTTGAATTTGAGCTGAAACGGCTTTTCCATGGTAGCAGACGATATAATCCGAATCTACGAATTGTCTTTATCCCCATCCACCGAGACGTCGAGGTGGATGCTTTTCTCCCCTTCCCCTACCTGGGATTGCAATTGCCGAATTGCCTCATCGAGAGCATGCCAGGGCAGCGTGGCGCACTTAACTCGCATCGGAAATTCCCGCACTCCGGCAAAGACTTCTAAATCCCCCGGGCAGGACTCCACGCTTTCCTCAGACGTCAACATGTTCTGGAATTGGCTGGATAGTTCTTTGACCGCTTCGAGGGCTTCCCCCTTGCACTTCAAGGTCATCATCGAAGTCGAGGCTGTGCAAATCGCACAGGCGTTCCCCTCAAATTGAATAGCCTCGATAGATCCGTCCTCACCCGCTTTGACGGTCAGGACAATATCATCACCGCAGAGTGGATTGTCTGCCTCGACGGTTGCATCCGGCGAGGGCAGCGTCCCCCGGTTACGAGGGCGCGAGGCATGATCGAGGATGATTTCCTGGTATAGCTGGTCGAACATGAAACTTAATAATACCCTGCATCGCTTCGATTTAGAAAGCACATTACTGACTCAACGCTTAAAATACGCCTGAATGGCATTAATCGTTTCAAGGAGGCGATCGATTTCTTGCGTCTCGTTATAAAGGTAAAAGCTGGCTCGTACCGAAGCCGGGATGCCCAATTTTT
Source organism: uncultured Blastochloridaceae bacterium (assembly GCA_964438585.1). Taxonomy (GTDB): domain Bacteria; phylum Verrucomicrobiota; class Verrucomicrobiia; order Methylacidiphilales; family JBCBYL01; genus JBCBYL01. The sequence goes on from CAYTLD010000098.1 coordinate 5,247, forward strand.
TCATCAGGGGTTGGTTGCAGTGATGCCCACCACGCAGGGCCACGCCATAGCCATCGGCCAGGCTGACCACATCGTGCGCGTGCACCTGATCGAGGACGAAACTGACCGCCCCGGCATGCTCATGCCCCCGATCCGGATTCGGGCCAAAAACCCGCACCCCCTCCAGCGCGCCCAGCCGACGGTAGGCATCCGCCGCCAGTTGCGCATCATGAGCGGAAATAGCCTCGCGCCCGACGTCATCGAGATAATCCATGGCCCGGTGCAAGCCCAGGGCTCCAGCCACATGCGGTGTGCCAGCCTCGAATTTATAGGGCAGTTCATTCCACCGGGATTGATGCCAGTCCACCCGCGAAATCATTTCCCCTCCCCCCTGCCACGGAGGCATGGCCTCCAGGAGCGGTAATCGCCCGATCAGCCCCCCGATCCCCATCGGCCCCGCCATCTTGTGCCCGGAGAAACAATAAAAGTCGCACCCGATTTCCCGGAAGGAGACCGGACGGTGCCCCGCCGCCTGGGCTCCATCGATGAGGGTGACGATCCCCTCTTCACGGGCGCGGCGGCAGATCATTTCAACCGGATTTACTGTCCCCAGGGTGTTGGAAATATGCGTTAAGGCCAGCAGCTTGACCGGAGCCCGGCATTTCTCCTCCAGCACTTCCAGATTCAGCATTCCTTCTCCGTCGATGGGAACAAAGTCCAGATCAGCTCCCGACCGCTCTGCCAGCATCTGCCAGGGCACCAGGTTGCTGTGGTGTTCCATTTCCGTTAGCAGGATGCGATCCCCCGCCTTCAGGTTGGCATGCCCCCAGCTCTGGGCCACCAGATTGATCGATTCTGTCGTGCCCCGGGTAAAGATGACCCCACGCGGGCTCTCTGCCTGAAAAAAGTCCGCCACCCGCTTCCTGGCTGCCTCATAGGCCTCGGTGGAGCGGCGACTCAATTCATGAATCCCCCGGTGCACATTGGCATTGTCTTCCAGATAGAAGCGTGATATCTCGTCAATCACCACCTGCGGTCGCTGGGTCGTTGCCGCATTATCCAGGTAAACCAGTGGATGTCCGTTCACTTCCTGATCCAAAACAGGAAAATCTTTCCGCTTGCAATGCGGATCGTAACATGGCTGTGACATCATATATTCTAATAATTTATAAATCCTACTCCCCCGGATTTATCTTGTCCAATATATCGGAGAATTGCTTATTTTATATAATATTGCATAATAATTGTATATAAAAAAATTATCTGATTTTACGTCCAATTTGTAATAAAAGCTGCTATTCGTTCTTGCACAACGTTTTATGTGTTTTTTATTCTAATCCAATAAATTTTCCCACAAAAAAGTTATTCACAATCTATTATCATTCTAGCAAAATTAACATTTGACGAACCAGAGCTTGAAGCTAGTCATATCAACACTTTCTAAGGAAGGAAATTGAACATGAGAAAACGAAACAAATCAATTGAATTAGGACCAGCATTGGCGATGAAGCGCTACCACCAGAATAAGCCGAGGAGGCTCGGGATCTGGGGAATCCTGGTCCTCTCTAATTTAACCTGGATCTGCATGGTGCTCTTTCTCTGGACCGGCCTCTGGAGCAGCTCGAAGCTTGGCGTGGTTCTGACAGACTTCTACCTGAAGGAAAGGAACCGCTGGTCAGAAGTCGCCCAGAATCAGGAAAAAACGATCGAGCAGAGCAACCTGGAAATCGCCCGCATGGTGGCCTTCCAGACCTCCTCCCCCGGAGATGTCGTGCGCCTCGCCGAAACGGTCAGCAGTGTTCTCAATACCTCCAAAGGACCCCAGCGCGAATACCTGGAAAAAGCCCTGCCGGAGGCTATCCGTCTCCAGGTGCAAACCGGCGTTCCCGCCTCCGCCATCATTTCCATGTCAATTTATGAAAGTGGATATGGACGCAGTGCCCTGGCGCGCGACTACAATAACTTTTTCGGGATAAAAGCCTTCTCCAGTTGGAAAGGAGATCGCGCGCGCCAAATGCCAACGGTCGATAGCGGCGTGCGCACCCGTGCGGATTTCCGGGCCTACCCCTCCGTCTATGACGGCTTTCTCGGCTACACCAGCTTCCTGCGCGAAACCGGGCGCTATAATGCGGCTTTCAGCACCGATACCGGCGAGGACTTTGTCCGGGCCGTGCTCCGGGCCGGATACTGCCCCGATGGAGATTATCTCGGTAATATCAAAACCATCATGGCCCGCCACAACCTCACCCAATTGGACAATATCCTTGAAGCCGGTGCCGCCGAAAAAGCTCCCTACCAAGTGGCCTGGGGTAAGCTGAAAAAAGAAGACGTTGCAGCTGAGTAAGCTCGGCCACCCCTGCCTTGATCCACATTTCAGTCTCCCCCAGTTTACATAAGCAAAAGACCGAGAACTGACTACCTGATAACCATCATCCCATGCCCTCCCTGCCCACGGTCAAAGAAACCCTGTCGCTTTATCGCGACATGCTGGCTGCTAAAAAAAGCGGTCAGGACGTAGACTTACTCCCTGTCCTGACCCAACTCGCAGACATTTCCAAAAACCCGCCCCAGGACGCGGATCCCCGACTCCGCCACTTCCTCGAATCCCAGTCTTACACCAAAGCCTGGGAATATCTGATGGCTGAAAAATGAAA
>CAYTLD010000099.1:0-7878 GCA_964438585.1 uncultured Blastochloridaceae bacterium
GGACCGAAATTTTTCTTGAAATTTTGTCACCACCACTTTTTAGACAGCCTCTTAGCCGTTTCTTAACCATGTATCAATGGGTTGGCCCCATTTCTCCGCTGCTGCGGCAATTTGTCGCATTCACAAAAATCAGCACATAACTTATAAAAACCAAGTATGAAATCATCTACTATTGTCGCTTGCCTGCTGCAGGCACTTTTTTGTCTAACGGTATCGGCGGATATTGCTGAATCCCAATCTCACTCCGACCACGCCCTGGAAACCGTTCAGGAAGCAAGGCACTCCGCCCTCCACCACCACGACCCGAATCCGGATGTGACTGCGAATGCTCACTCCGAAATCCATGGGCACTACGGCATTTCCCGCCCGGACGATCACGCCCCCATTTCCATCGGTAGCAGCCATACTCATAACACCGGTGAATGGATGATTCATTATCGCTACATGAATATGGAGATGGATGGCATGCGTAAAGGTGGCTCCGGCGTCTCGTTCGGTGATGTCTTTGCGGGCGGTCCTTACGCGGTCACCCCCACCTCGATGACTCATGAGATGCACATGCTCGGTCTCATGTATGCAGTTACGGACCGGGTAACCCTGATGGCGATGGGAAACTACCAGTCTCTGGCCATGGATCATCTTATCTCGCCCACCGCTCCCCCGCCGCTGGTCGCTGCCAATAACGGACAACGCACCTTCACTACAAAAACCGAAGGGTTTGGCGATACTAAACTGACCGCTATCATATCTATTTTTGAAGAACGGGGCATGCAATTGATGACCGGAATGGGTGTCAGTCTGCCTACCGGCTCGATTACAGAGAAAGACGAGCGCCCGGTCCCCGGACAACCCCTTCGTGACCGGGTCTTGCCAGCCAGTATGCAGCTTGGTTCAGGCACCTTCGATTGGCATCCGTCGCTGACTTGGGTACATCAGTTTGATAAATTCTCCTACGGCTCACAAGTGAGTGGAGTGGTCCGTTTTTACGACAACCATGAAGGGTATCAACTCGGTAACGAATTTGCTGCCAACATCTGGGGACAATACAATCTCGCCGACTGGGTCAGCCTCAACGGGGGCTTCGGCTACCGTTGGGTCGGCGACCTCGAGGGACGCCAGGATCGTGTGGGCCAGTTCACCCCCGTCCCCGGCCTCCGCACCATCCCCACCGCCTGGGGCGAAAACTACGGCTTCCAGCAGGTTGATGCCATGATGGGAATAAACTTTCTGATGCCACGCGGTTTTTTTAGGAATCACCGCATCGCCATCGACGCCCGCCTACCTGTTTACCGCCACCACAGCGGCTACCGCCTCGAAACCGACTATACAGTCACCGTCGGCTGGGAGTGGGCATTTTGATGAAGAATTGTCCCAAAGGATTCGGTTACTAATTTTCTATGAAGCTGACTGTAACCGGTTGGCGGGACTTCAATCAGACTTGCTGGATGGCATCGCCACATTTTACTTCGACGACCTGATCCGTGGTGAGATGAGGGTGGCATTCACGGTGCTGGCATCTCATTGCAGACGCTGAACTTCCACTTGCCCCCGGCAGAGAACGCCTTCGATTGAACCCGTAGGCCATTCCTTGGGCAGGGCGGAGTGCAGGTAGCCGAGGATGCCGTCGGGTTCGACCGCATTTAAATTCGTCCACAGGTCGTTGACGGACTGGAATGGGTGAAGTCCTCCCACGACTCGATCCGCAGAACGGTCACTGCGAACTGGGCGGTCACCAATGAAGGCACCGCCTTCGAGATGATCATCCCGCCGGATACGATAGCGATTATTGAACTGCCCGGTGCAGAGGGAACGCAACTCCTTGAAAGCGACGATCCAATCGAGAGCGCTAAGGGCATTAAGGTTCAATCATCCGAAACAGATGGCACCCTCCGCCTCGAAGCCGACAGCGGTCACTACCGCTTTAGGATGGTGCTGTTGGAGTGAGTGTGACATCTCCCCGGATGACCATGGGCTCATCGAAGAGGACGGGGCCGATGACGGTGAGGGAGGTGCATTCCTTGAGAGAGGGAACGACCTTCACCAGGCGGTCGAAGTCAGAGATGTTTTTGTAGTCGCCGGGGAGGTTGACCTGTGGGGGAATGCCATTCCGCTCCGGAATAAGTTGCAGGGTCGTGTCGGGGCCGATGACGGAGGCATCGGAACGCAGGACCATCAGATCGCTGGTCTTCTTGACGGGGGCAAAGCGGGTGCGGGGAACGGCCAGGGCTCCGGAGCGCTCAAAGCAGGCGATCGCCGCTCCCATGGCGGTCTCGAGTTGATAGACCGGGGTGGTGGATTTATCAGCGGGATCGACGGTTTTACGGTTCACGATGAGGGGAAGCGACAGCGGGCCCTGATCGAGTTTTTCTTTCAAAGCCGACAAACGGATCCAGAGGTTGTTGGTATTGAAATAGCGATGGCGGTCGATGTCCTGAAAGTACTCCTCATCCGCTTCCGGGCACTGGGCGGCTTCACGTAAAACCAACTGTCCCTTCCGACTGGCGAGGTGTCCGCCTTTTTTATCGGAAGCGGTGCGCCGGGTGACTTCCATGAGGAAATCAAGCCCCTCGCGGTCCATGTAGGCGGGGATGGAGGAACTAGGAACGGCTCCGAGGTTATCGGAATTGGAGATGAAGGCGTAGTCGATGCTCTTTCCCTTTGCCAGCAGTTCATCCAATTTTCCACTCCCGGCCAGGGCGGTATAAAGGTCACCATGCCCTGGCGGGCACCATTCCAATTCGGGATCGTCCGGGTAGTGAACCGGCAGTCCGGTGGCAACATCGATTTTCGGCACCTGCGATTGCATGAATTCCCAATCGTTAGGATCACCCAAGTCCGGATAACTGGAAAGGAAGGCACGGGAATCGGCACTGGTGCGAAAACTGTTCATGAGGAGGAAACTAAAATCCGGATGCCCCTGGGACCGGAAGTGTAGAATCTGGCGGGCGATGAGATCGAGAAAGGTGAGGCCATCCTTGATTTCGAGCAGGGATTTGGCCTGATGGAGGCCCATACTGGTACCCAGTCCTCCATTGAGTTTGATCATCACCGTCCGATTGATTCCCTTCCCGTCATCAGGCAGGTTCTCCCATTCCGGCACTGTCTCGACTGGATCGATGGAAGACTCGGGAATGGATAAGCTGGTCCCGGAACCTAGCTGGTGAAAATTAGCGAGGAAGGAGCGGATGGCCAGTTCACTCTGACCGGCGGCTCTCATCTTGTCTTCGACTTGAAGAGCGGGGGTCATTCGCTGGCTTTGATGATTGAGGAGAATTCCTTAAAATGTTGATGCTGGCTATCTCCCACCCATTCAAAGAGGAGGGCTTCGACCGAGGTGATGAGAAATTGATCGGTCTGGAGTTCCTGGAGGGCGATGTCCCGGTTTTCCGTGCGCCGGGAGGCGGTGGCATCGGCGGGTATGACCACCAGCTTTCCCTCGGCCTTCAGGTCGTAGGCGGTCTGACGCAGGCAGATATGAGTTTCCAGTCCGGCCAGAATGATGACTTTCTCATCCATCTCCCCGGCAAATTGTCCGGCGGAAAAGGTGGTTTTCTCAAAGACCGCCGCCGGCTTAATCCCGTCCATAAGACGGGGCAGGGTTTTTCCCAATCCCTTCGGGTATTGCTCGGAAAAATAGACCGGCACGCCGAGAAGATGTGCCCCTTTCACTAGAGTTATAATCGGTCCGAGAATGGCCTCGCCTCCGGTCATGGTAGGCAGGAGTTTTTCCTGCACATCGACGATGAGAACGGCGGATTGATCCTTGTCGATTCGCCAGCCCATCAGAGTTCCTTTTGTAAAGATTCAATCACAGATGCGTCCTCGAGGGTCGAGGTATCTCCGGTGATATCGGTTCCGGCGGCAATATTGCGAAGCAGGCGGCGCATGATCTTTCCGCTGCGCGTCTTGGGCAGGGCCTGGGCAAAGCGGATCGAATCAGGCCTGGCGATGGCACCGATTTCCCTGGCCACGTGCTTGAGGAGTTCGTCACGGAGGGCTTTCCCTTTTACGTGTCCCTGGCCGAGGCTAACAAAAGCGACGATCCCCTGCCCTTTGATCTCATCCGGTCGTCCGACCACCGCAGCCTCGGCGACAGCGGGGTGACTGACCAGCGCGCTCTCGATCTCCGCAGTTCCCAGACGGTGCCCAGAGACATTGAGCACGTCATCGATTCTTCCCACGATCCAGAAGTAGCCCTTGCGGTCGCGCCGGGCGCCATCGCCGGTAAAGTAACATCCCTTGACCTCGCTCCAGTATTGCTTCCGGTAGCGGGCACCGTCACCGAAGATAGTGCGGAGCATCGAGGGCCAGGGGCGGCGGATGACGAGCTTGCCGCCGGTATTGGGCGGAACTTCCTCTCCATTTTCATCGACGACGGCGATATCGACCCCGAAGAAAGGCACTCCGGCGGAACCGGGACGCATCTCATGGGTTCCCGGCAAGGTGGTGACCATGTGGCAGCCGGTTTCCGTCTGCCACCAGGTATCGACGATCGGGCATTTTTTCTTCCCGATCATTTGATGGTACCACATCCAGGCTTCCGGATTGATGGGTTCACCCACCGTTCCAAGCAGGCGGAGTGAAGACAGGTCATGCTTGTTAACCCACTCATTCCCCCACTTCATGAAGGCGCGGATGGCCGTCGGTGCGGTGTAGAAAATGGTGACTTTATGATCGTCGACAATTTTCCAGAAGCGGTCGGGGTCGGGGAAGTTGGGTGCTCCCTCATAAATAAAAGTGGTGCCTCCGTTAGCGAGAATGCCATAGACCACATAGCTGTGACCGGTGATCCAGCCGATGTCAGCCGTGCACCAGTAGAGGTCGTCCTCCTTAAGGTCAAAGACATACTTGGTCGAGAGCAGGCAACCAAGAAGGTAACCGGCAGTGGTGTGCAGGATTCCCTTGGGCTTGCCGGTGCTGCCGCTGGTGTAGAGCACAAAGAGGGGGTGCTCGCTGTCGAGTTCTTCCGGGGGGCAGTGGTCATCCGCCTCGCGCACGAGGTCATGGTACCAGAATTCTTTTTTACCCATGCGGACCTTGTTTCCAGTCCGCTTGACTACGATTACCGACTCCACGCCCGGGCATTTCTTTACGGCTTCATCGACGGCCTGCTTGAGTTCGACAATTTTTCCACGCCGCCAGCCGCCATCGGCGGTGATGACGCACTTGGCATCACAATCGTTAATCCGCTCCTTGAGCGACTCGGCGCTGAACCCGCCAAAGACAACGGTATGGGTGGCACCGATCCGGGCACAGGCCAGCATGGCCACGACGGCCTGTGGAACCATAGGCATGTAAATGGCCACCCGGTCGCCCTTGCGGACACCTTTGCTTTTGAGAGCATTGGCAAAGCGGCAGGTTTCCAGAAGGAGCTGCTGGTAGGTCCAGGTCTCACGATCTCCGGGTTCGCCTTCCCAGATGATGGCTGCCTTATGGCGTCGATCCCCCTGGGCATGGCGGTCAAGACAGTTATAGCAGGCATTGATTTTTCCTTCCGTGAACCATTTGGCGAAAGGTGCCTTCCATTCGCAGACTTTTTTGAAGCCCTTGAACCAGTCGAGATTCTTGGCAGCGTTGCGCCAGAACCGGTCTGGGGTCTGGATGGATTGGCGGTAGAGTTTCAGATATTCCTCTTCGGAGGAAATCAAGGCCTGCTTGCGGAAGGCGGCCGATGCTTTCAGGTGACGTTTTTCGGTGAGAACAGATTCGATGTTGTTAGAAAGCATATTGTAATTTATCGCTGGATTACGGCAGAAAATCAAGGACACATTGTGCAATTTGATCGGCTGGCCACATTCTCCCGATACCTTCGTAGCCACAAGCCAACATGCCGGCATCCGGACCGATAAAATCGACACCCCTTTGTTTCAGGATATCAACATTCTCCTGAGTGGCCGGGTGTTCCCACATTTTTCCGTTCATGGCCGGAGCCACGATGACTGGCGCCCGGGTGGCGAGGAGAATGGAATTGAGTGCATCCGGAGCCAGTCCCATGCGCATTTTGGCCAATTGATCGGCGGTGGCCGGGGCGATCAACACCAGAGAGGCGCGGTCGGCCAATTCGATATGGCCGGGACGCCCGGTATGATCTTCATCCCATAAGTCCTCCATGACCGGGCGATGGGTGAGTGCTGAAAAAGTCAGGGGTTGAATAAATTTTTTTGCCCCCTCGGTCAAAACCACATCGACCAGAAAGCCCTGCTTGACCAGGAGACTGGTAATTTCCGCCGCCTTATAGGCTGCGATGGAGCCGGTGACCCCGAGAACGATGTATTTTTCTTCAGACATTACAGGTAGCGACTGGTTTTCATGCGCTCGGCGATGATGATGGCTTTGAATTTCTCGAGGTCAACCTCGCGTGTGCTGCTGACCAGGGTGTAGCGGTAATGCCGCCAATGGGCCATTTCCCGGCTGGCAGTCTGGAGCCGGATAGCTATTTCTTCATCCGATTCCGTGGCCCGGCTACGAAGACGATTTTCGAGTTCTTCCGCGCTGGGGGGCATGAGGAAGATATCCACCAGTGCCTCCCGGATGGTATCATCCTCCAGGGCACGCACCTGAGCCGCTCCCTCGACATCGATATCTAAAAATACATCCTGACCGGATTCCAGGACTTCCAGAACCTGATGACGCGGGGTGCCATAGTAGTTCCCCCCGAAAACCCGGGCATATTCGAGAAAGTAGCCCTGTCCGATTTTTTTTTCAAATTCGTCCGTTTCGAGAAAGTGGTATTCAACCCCGTCCTGTTCTCCCGGACGGGGCTTGCGGGTGGTGCAGGAGACCATAAAAGAAAAATCCACTTCTTTCCGGGCGCTCTGGACTAGCGTGGATTTGCCCGCACCAGAAGGTGCGGAGATGACGAAGAGGATGCCCTTGCGAGCGGTGGGCTGGTTCTCGGATGCCATCATTACTCGAGATTCTGAATTTGTTCCCGGATTTTTTCCAGCTCCGCTTTCATGGCCAGGCTATGCCGGGAAATTCGGATATCATTAGCTTTATTGCCGGTGGTATTGATTTCCCGCCCCATTTCCTGAACCAGGAAATCGAGGTTCCTTCCGTGCGGTCCCGGAGATGCGATAACGCGTGCGAATTCCTGCACGTGCGCCTTCAGCCGTGTCAGCTCCTCGGAAATATCACAGCGGTCGGCAAAGAGGGCGATCTCGCGTAGAATCCGTTCGTCATTCAGATCAACCGGGATGCCGGACTGATGCAAACGTTCCTTCATCAGGCGGGCGTGGCGGCGCGGCACCTGGGGAGCACGCTTCTCAATCTGGTCGCAGAGTTTACCCATGCGGAGAAGGGATTTGAGGACGGCCTCCGCCAGTTGCCGCCCTTCACGCTGCCTGGAGGCGTCAAAGTCATCGAGCGCGATGGAAAAGGCTTTGGGCAGGAGTCTCTGGATACGGGGATCGTTCTCCCGGTCGAGTTCCTGCATAACCCCAGGTAGTTTGAGTAGAAAGTCCATGCTGACCGGACTGACGTCGCCCAGCCCCCGTGCCGCCAGGTCAATTTCCTCCTTACAGGCCTTCAGCCATGCTTTATTTATCTCGAACCGTGGCGGGCGCTCTTCTTCATGAAGTGAGGTTTCAACCGTGACATTGACCCGCCCCCGCGCGCAGCGCTTGAGCAGCAGCTCACGCAGATCTTGATCCATTGACACGCAAGACTCCGGAAGGTTCATATTCAGGTCGAGTCCCTTCCGGCTGTTGACCGATTGAATTTGCACCCGTACCGACCCCCGAGATAGCGATCTCTCTCCTTCTCCGAAACCGGTCATGCTCCGGATTGATTGATGAACGGTATTCATGTTCTTGAACTGGGGAACAAGCTACACACTGGAAAGTTCCAGCACATCTCCTTTTTTCAGGGTGAGGTTGG